>NC_016641.1:0-351500 GCF_000235585.1 Paenibacillus terrae HPL-003 | reverse complement strand
GGCTGCACATCACCAGCTTGTTGCAAGTGCACTGGCTGTAAAAGCGTGCCACGAGATCATTCCAGACGCCAAGATTGGCTGTATGCTGGCTGCCGGCAGCTTCTATCCATATACGTGTAATCCCGAAGATGTTTATCAAGGAATGGAAAAAGACCGCGAGTCCTACTTCTTCATCGACGTGCAGTCACGCGGGGAATATCCTGGTTATGCGAAGCGCTTCTTCAAGGATCATGGACTCTCCATCGAGATGGAACCGGAAGACGCGGGCATTTTGAAGCATCATACCGTTGACTATATCGGATTCAGTTATTATTCCAGCCGGACGACCAGCACAGACCCGGAAGTTGTCAAAAACATGACCAGCGGCAATGTGTTTGGCTCCGTATCCAACCCGTATCTGGACAAGTCCGATTGGGGCTGGACGATTGATCCGAAGGGGTTCCGTATCACGGCAAACCAATTACACGACCGCTACCAAAAGCCTCTGTTTGTGGTGGAAAACGGCCTTGGTGCCAACGACGTGGTCTCTCCTGAAGGAGAAGTCAACGACGATTACCGGATCGACTATTTGAAGCGGCATATTGCCGAAATGGGCGAGGCTCTTCAGGATGGGGTTGAGATTATCGGTTATACGAGTTGGGGCCCTATTGACATCGTCAGCGCTTCCTCGGGAGAGATGAAAAAGCGCTACGGCTATATTTACGTGGACCGGGACAACGAAGGCAACGGCTCACTGAACCGGATTAAAAAGAAAAGCTTCCACTGGTACAAAAACGTAATTCATTCCGATGGCGAGAATCTGGGAGAGTAACGTCCCACAAGAAAATAGATCGGACATCCCGAAAGTAATGGGGATGCCCGGTCTTCGTTTCTTGAGTGAAAGCGTTGACAATCGACCCTCTTCGGGCTATACTTGACGCAATTCCATCATTTTTAGGATTGTTACTGCATAGGCAGGCAAAACCTAAGCCACGAATAAGCGGATATTACAGTCTTGTTTATTTGTTGAGCTTCGGTTTTTTTTCTGTTTGCAATAAAAGGATGGAATAGGTGTGGCTCTTGCTGGCATATGGAACGGGGGATCGAGATGAAAATAGCAAAGGTCATCAACAACAATGTAATTAGTGTCTACCAGACGGACGGTACAGAACTCGTGGTGATGGGCCGCGGGGTTGCTTTTAAGAAAAAGCCCGGAGAAAAAGTAGATGAAACCAGAATTCAGAAAGTATTTGCCCTGAAAAACAAGCAGACATCCGACAACTTCAAAATGCTGCTGCGTGAGGTTCCGCTAGAGCTGATTGTGATTGTGGAAGAGATCATTAATGATGCCAAGCACAATTTAAACAAAAAGCTGAACGAAAATATTTATGTTTCCTTGACTGACCATATCAATTTCGCCGTTGAAAGATACCGGGAAGGATTGGAGATCAAAAACGCGTTATTGTGGGAAGTCAAGCAGTTGTACAAAGAAGAATTTGCGATCGGCCTGAAAACGCTGGAACAAATTAAACAAAAGCTCGATATTGAACTGCCTGTGGACGAAGCGGCTTTTATCGCGATTCACATCGTGAATGCCGAAATGAACGAGGAAGTTATCACCACCATGAGTATTACAAAATTTATGCAGCAAATTATCAATATTGCGAAATATCATTTTAAGGTCGATTTTGACGAGGACTCTCTGAGTTATTTCCGCTTTATTACGCATCTGAAATTTTTCGCTCAGCGTGTGTTTAAGGGGAATCACTACGAAAACAACTATGATCATTTGTATGACATGATCAGGGAAAAGCACAGAGACGCGGCTGCTTGCACGGAGAAAATCGGAGCTTTTGTGGAAAAAGAATACAACCACGAATTGACGAACGAAGAAAAGCTGTATCTGACTGTGCATATTGAGCGGGTGGTTAACAGATAAGCTGGACTTTTCCTGCAAACAGGGTAGAGATTAATGGATAAATATTTTTATTGACAGATATGGTTGATTAATTATATTATGAGAACAACAGGAATTTAATAAAGCTTTAACTGGGATTGTTACTGGTTATGCAGGCAAAACCTAAGTCATGAAAAATTGCGGGACAAAAAGCGCCCACCATTTTTCAAGGCTTAGGTTTTTTGTGTGCCTAAATATGTAAAATGCCCATTAGAACATGGAGGTGTCTAGCATGAGTTATGAAAAATTGGCTAAGGAAATCGTTCATCTGGTAGGTGGTGAAAAAAATGTGGTATCACTCGTACACTGCGCCACCCGCCTGCGTTTTGTGCTAAAGGACGAGGCGAAAGCGGACAAAGAAAAACTGAGAAAAACCGATGGGATCATCACGGTTCAGCAGAGCGGTGGCCAGTTTCAGGTCGTAGTCGGTAACAAAGTACCAGAAGTATACAGTGCTATCAGCAAGATATCCAACATTTTGGATGAGTCCAAAAAAGAAGAAAAACCTGCTAAAGCCAACAAAGGCTTCGGTGCCATTATAGACGTTGTCTCCAGCATTTTTGCACCGCTGCTCGGAGTTATGGCAGGGTCCGGTATTTTGAAAGGTCTGTTGCTGATCGCTAGCAACCTTGGCTGGCTGCAGCCGAAAGAAACTACCTACATGATTTTGTATGCTGCAGCTGACAGCTTGTTTTATTTTCTGCCCCTCCTGTTAGCGGTTACAACGGCGCGGAAATTTCAAGGTAATATCTTCGTTGCCCTGACCATTGCTGGAGGATTGCTTTATCCGTCCATCGTCACGTTGAAAACGGAAGGTACACCTACTGACTTTTTCGGTATTCCAATTGTCATGATGAGTTATTCGTCTACGGTTATTCCCATTATTATTGCTATCATTGTCATGAGCAAGCTGGAAAAACTGTGTAACCGGTTGATCCATGAAAGCGTCAAAAATTTTATTACGCCATTGATCCTGCTCGTGATTATGCTTCCTCTGACTCTGATTGTGTTTGGTCCATTCGGGGTCTATGTGGGCAACGGCATCGCAACTGGACTCATTGCCGCGTTCGGCTTCAGCCCGTTGTTGGCTGGTGCAATCATGGGTGCTTGCTGGCAAATACTCGTTATTTTCGGCGTCCATTGGGGTCTCGTACCTGTATTCATTAATAACATTGCTGTGAACGGAAGAGACGGAATCAAGCCTTCCGCTTCGGCTTCCATCTTCGCCCAAACCGGTGCCGCGTTTGGTGTCATGCTTAAAACAAAAAATAAAAAGTTGAAGACCTTGGCGGGCTCCGCTACGCTTACCGCATTGTTCGGTATCACAGAACCAGCCGTCTATGGAGTCACGCTTCCGCTGAAACGCCCGTTTATTGCAGGTATTATCGGCGGTGCTATCGGTGGTGCGATTATCGGTCAAGCGGGAACGCAGGCATTCGCTTCTGGCGCACCTGGATTGCTGACCTTGCCCATCTTCTACGGCCCTGGTGGACAAGGCTTCCCGGGATTGATTTTAGGGATTACGGTATCATTTCTGGTTTCGGCCATTTTGACCTATATTTTAGGATTTGAAGATCCGGTAGAAGAGGAGGAAACCACTGACAATTCGGCCGAAAAATCTACCACTACAGCTGCTGTTTCTAATGAAGAGGTACTTAGCCCGATTGAAGGAACTGTGGTTGCTCTGTCAGAGGTTCCCGATCCTGCATTTGCTTCGGAAGCTATGGGTAAAGGTATCGCCATCCAACCGACAACGGGCAGAGTTGTAGCCCCGTTCGACGGAACCATTACTGTGGCGTTCAAGAAAAAGCATGCGCTTGCGATTGTTTCACACCATGGTGCAGAAGTTCTGGTTCACGTCGGAGTAGATACGGTCAAGCTGGACGGTAAACATTTTACTTCCCACATCAAAGAAGGCGATCTGGTAAAAGCCGGGGATCTGCTGCTCGAGTTTGATGTTGAGCAAATCAGGGCAGAGGGGTATCCTACGATTACGCCAGTTATCATTACGAATTCTTCCGAATATACTGAAATCCTTCCAATCCCTCAAGAGCAGGTAACGGAGCAGGCCCCGCTGTTGAAATTGTTCGGCGGTACGAATGAGAAAGAGGGAATTGCCTGAATACGTCTGTTGAATAACCAGAATAAGTGATTTAGTTAGTTGAACAAGCCGCCTCTTTTCGGGGTTAGTAGGATACAAACCTATAACCGAAGAGGTGGCTTTTTTATGAATAAAAAATGAATTCTTATAGTTATGGTGGCTCCGATGGAGTCATCTTTTTTTCGTTATCTTGCCTTTACATTCCAAGAGGGGTACATATGTTCACTGTTTGGTTTATAATTTAGACATAGATATGTGGGAGGCCATATTGCAAATGAGAGGTGAATTTAAATGAAGAAATCCGAGTTGCCCATAACTGACGAGAAGTGGAAAGCTATTGTGGAGAACGACAAGTCTTATGATGATGAATTTTTTTATGCTGTGAAGACAACAGGAATATTTTGTCGCCCCTCCTGTAAATCCCGTCCTCCCAAAAGAGAAAACATCCGCTTATTCAAAACAGCAGAACAAGCTTTAGCGGAGCATTTTCGACCATGCAAAAGGTGTAAACCGACGGGGCAACGCTTGCCTAATCATGAATGGATTGCGCTGGTTACAGAGTATGTGGATTCTAACTATAAGGAAAATTTAACGCTGCATTCGCTTGCAGAGATGAGTCATGGGAGCCCGTACCATTTACATCGTACCTTCAAGCGGGTCATGAATATAACCCCAATGGAATATATACAGCAAACCAGATTGGAACAAGCCAAGCAACAGCTAATGAACTCGGAAAAGTCAGTTGCGGAAGTGGGGGAGAGCGTTGGTTTGTCCAATACCCCTTACTTTTCCACGTTATTTAAAAAGAATACAGGCTACACGCCTTTGCAATATCGCCACCTTAAATCTGAAAAATTACAAAATGGAGGTATACATCATGTTAACCCAAACCCCTAAAACGATCTATTGGTCATTGTTAACCCATGAAGATTGGAATTTATATATTGCAGCTACATTGGATGGATTATGTTACGTAGGCTCACCCGATAAACCTTTTGAGGAATTGACTTCGTGGGCAGGAAGCCGATTTCCTGGCAGTCCATTGGTTGAAGATGATGAGTTCTTGCAGCCCTATGCCACAGAACTTATTGAGTACTTTCAAGGGAAACGCACAAGTTTTACCGTTCCTTTTGACTTTCGGGGGACTGCGTTTCAAATGGCGGTCTGGAGCGCGCTGTGTGACATTCCGTATGGAGAGACACAATCCTACTCAGACATTGCTAACGCTATTCAGAAACCCGCGTCTGTGCGGGCGGTGGGGGCTGCAATCGGTGCTAACCCGATTCTGGTCACCATCCCATGCCATCGGGTCATCGGCAAAAATGGTACTTTAACCGGATATCGTGGCGGCTTGGACATGAAAGTAAAGCTTTTGCAGCTCGAAAAGGAACGTGCGGCAATCAAGATCCAGGGAGGCGAATGAAGCTAATGTCATTAAGTGTAACTGAGCGCATGGCTGCTCTGGACTGGACATCTATACAGACGGAGTTGGATGAACAAGGATATGCACATATTCCAGCACTGTTGAGCGAAGAAGAGTGCCAAGAATTGCTGGATACCTATGAAAACGAGGAGTTATTCAGAAGCACGATTCAGATGGCGCGGCATCGATTCGGTCTGGGTGAGTATAAATATTATCAGACACCCCTGCCAGGTTTGCTTCAGCAGCTACGAGAGGCATTTTATCCGGAATTGTCCATGACCGCTAATCGCTGGCTTGAACGTTTGGGTAAAGAGCCGATCTACCCGCCGGTGCTCATGAAATTTCTGGACCACTGCCATGAGAATGGCCAATGGCGTCCAACTCCATTGATTTTGAAATATGAGGCTGGCGGCTTTAATTGTTTGCATCAGGATTTGTACGGAGATGTATTTTTCCCATTCCAGGTGGTGTTTGTCTTAAATCAAAAGGAATTGGATTATACGGGTGGAGAGTTCTTGTTAGTGGAGCAACGGCCACGCGCACAAAGCAGAGGGCATGTAATCACGTTAAACCGTGGCGAAGCCTTAATTTTCCCTACACATCACCGTCCCGTCCAAGGCTCTCGCGGATACTACAAGAATACACTTCGTCATGGCGTAAGCACTGTCACCTCTGGAACCCGTTACAGCTTGGGGATTATTTTTCATGACGCAAAGTAGGTTCTCTGTTAAACCGTTATGACAATAACAACAAATACAGGGAATGAGGCGAATGATGAGAAGTGAGTATTTTTACAAAAATCCCAAGACCCTTCTGAATAAAGGGACAGGCTTTCTGTCAGGGTATACACACTCGTTGAACCCGTATACAGGCTGCACATTTGGTTGCTCGTATTGCTATGTGCGCCAAATGCCAGTCTCCACGTTCCGTAAGGAAGCTTGGGGAACATGGGTTGATATCAAAAAGCAGGCGGCAGATCTTCTTCGCAAAGAGCTTCGGCGGGCCAAATCTAGGGGCACAGTCACCATTTTTATGTCTTCCAGCACAGATCCCTATCAATCTGTCGAGTACAAGGAAGAAGTGACCCGTTCACTGCTGGAGGTGATGGTGGAAGATCCGCCGGATTTCCTGTTTGTACAGACTCGCAGTCCGCTTGTACGGCGGGATATCGACCTGCTGCTTCAACTAGAGGATCGCGTTCGGGTAAGCATGACGGTAGAAACAGACCTCGAAGATATACGCAAACATTTTACGCCAGATGCGCCCCCTATTCAGGCCCGTTTCAAGACGCTACAACTGTTAAAAGAGGCAGGAGTACCGACACAAGCCACAATCGCTCCGCTGCTTCCAAGTAGCGAACATTTTGCGGACAAGCTTTTGCCACTGGTTAACCGTGTCTGTATTGATGATTATTTTATGGGAGACGGCAGTGGAGGAAGGCGCACACGAAGCTTAAATATCGGTGCGCTGTACGAGCAATTAGGACTGGAGGATTGGTATCATCCAGCTGCCTACAAGGCGGTCTACGAACAATTTCGCAACGTCTTTCCTGAAGAACAGCTTTTTGTGAGCCGCGAAGGATTTGAGCCCTGATTTGGGTTGAAGAGGGGGGAACTCATGCAAACTGTGATCACGAAGAATTTTGACTATGGAGAGAAAGAAATCAATTATCTGAAAAGCGTGGATACCGTACTCGGTACAGCGATGACGCAAATGGGCAAGGTCGAACGAGTGATTATACCCGATCTGTTCGCTGCGCTTGTTCATGCGATTGTGGGACAGCTTATTTCTGCCAAGGCGGTTCAAACCATATGGGCAAGAATGCAGGAGAAGCTGGGTGCGATGAATTCGGAAAATATAGCGACCCAGTCGGTTGAAGCTATTCAAAGCTGTGGCATTACCATGAAAAAGGCCGTATGTATCCTGAATATAGCCCAAACGATAGAGCAGGGCTTGTTGGATTTGCAGGAATTATATGAACTCTCCGATACACAAGTGATTCAAAAACTGTCCTCGCTGCATGGGATAGGCCCGTGGACGGCTGAAATGATGCTGATTAATTCCATGGAACGTCCGGATGTCGTCAGTTGGGGCGATATCGCTATTCGGCGGGGGATGATGAAGCTGTACAATCTGGAGTCACTTACCAAAAAGCAATTCGAGGAGTACCGTCGAGTCTATTCGCCTTATGGTTCGGTGGCCTCCATTTATTTATGGAGTAATTCATTTCGTTAAGGATCAGGGAGTGGGAACTGTGAAGACAACAATCAGAGAACAAATACTATCATATGTCGATCCAGATTTTCAGAAATTTACGGCGGCATTGATTCCGAATATTGATAATGTGCTGGGCGTACGTCTGCCGGTACTACGTAAGCTGGCGCAGGATATTGCCAAGAGCGATTGGCGTCTCTACCTTGAAACCGCTGAAAGTGAACATTTCGAAGAAGTAATGCTACAAGGTATGGTGATTGGCTATGTGAAAGCGGATATAGAGGAAGTTTTGGGCTACGTCGCCAGATTTATTCCTAAAATTGATAATTGGTCGGTTTGTGACAGCTTTTGCGCTGGATTAAAATGTACGAAAAATCATAAGGAACGGGTATGGGACTTTATCCAGCCGTATCTGTTATCCAGAAAAGAATATGAAATTCGGTTTGGAGTGGTTATGCTTCTGAATTTTTATATTGAGGAAGAGTATATCATCCGGGTACTGCAATGGATGGATCAAACCCACCGTGAGGATTATTATGTACAAATGGCTGTCGCGTGGGCCATATCTATCTGTTATATCAAGTTGCCTGAGATTACGATGAGTTACTTGAAAAACAATACACTGGATGATTTTACGTTCAACAAAGCTCTGCAAAAGATCACGGAATCATACCGGGTGGATCAGGAAACGAAAACAACCATTCGCAGTATGAAGCGAAAAAGAAAATAGTGCTGTTTTATTTCTTATTATTCTTATTTGTTTTTAAGTATATTAGCTTTGCTTTTTCAGCACTCCAATATTAAAATGGAAGTAACTTTAAAAAAGGAGATGACGTGAATTGGCAGAGCAAGTGCGTATTGGCAGAACAGATCTATATGTAAAACAAATCGGTTTGGGTGCAAATAAGGTGGGAGGACATAATCTTTTTTCCGGTTTGAACGATGAAACGGGCAAAGAAGTCGTTCGCACAGCTTTGGACAACGGCATCAATTTTCTGGATACGGCTTTTATTTATGGACCTGAGCACTCAGAGCGGTTGATCGGTGAGGTGCTAAAGGAGCGCGGCAAACGTGAGGAAGCCGTGATTGCGACCAAGGGGGCACACAAATTTGTGAACGGGGAGGTTGTTTTTGACAACTCGCCGTCTTTTTTGCGTGAATCCGTTGAATCCAGCCTGAAAAGATTGCAAACGGATTATATTGATTTGTTCTATATTCATTTTCCGGATGAAGCAACACCGAAGGCAGAAGCAGTCGGGGAGCTGAAAAAGCTTAAGGATGAGGGCAAAATCAAGGCCATTGGCGTATCTAACTTTTCCATTGAACAACTTAAGGATGCGAATAGTGACGGCTATGTAGATGTGCTTCAATCCGAATATAATTTGCTCCAACGGGAAGCGGAAAAGGAACTGCTGCCTTACACCAAGGCCAATGGCATTTCGTTTGTGCCTTATTTCCCGCTGGCTTCCGGATTGCTGGGAGGTAAGTATACGAAAGACACAACCTTCACGGACAACAGAGCGAAAAATCCATTATTCCAGAGAGAAGCATTTGCTCGTAATTTGGACAAAGTGGAGCAGGTACGGCAGATTGCCAATGCGTTGAATGCAGAGGTCGCTCATGTTGTGCTCGCATGGTATTTGACCCGTGATTCGATTGATGCCCTCATTCCAGGGGCGAAGGGGCCGGAGCAGGTGCTGGAGAATTTGAAAACGCTGAATGTTCAACTGAGTCAGGCGGATATTGAAAAGATTGACCATATTTTTAAATAATACTTGTAGTCACATCGGGAATTATATATTTTTAACACACCAAAAGGAGCTGCCAAGACGGGTGGCTTCTTTTTCGTGTACCCGCCGCATATCCTTGTAGGGTAAGCTCATCGCTGCGGGGGGATCGGGATGAAGAGAAGACCGCATTGGCATAGCAGGCCCAACAGAGGGCTACAGGGAAGACGCAGAATATGGCTCCTTGTAGGGCTGATACTGCTGGTTGGAATCGTACAGGTTGCCTCTTATGTGGAGCAGCATTTGAAGCCACCTATGATGCATTTGGCAAAAGTGCGGGTCAAGCAAATGGCGACGGAGGCCATTAATTCAGCGATTACGGCTCAGGTAGAGCAAGGGGAGACCGCTGATGATCTGATCGAATGGAGAACGGATGCGCAAGGGAGAACCTCCGGCTTTGTTCTGAACTATGCGGAGCATATGAGAATAACCTCGGATACGCTCAAGGCAGTCAAGGCAACGATGGACAGCATGAGCCATTTTGATGAGAGTGTTCCAATCGGCCAGGCATTAGGCAGTCCGCTGTTGGCAGCCTATGGCCCGAAGGTTCCACTGAAGGTGGAGCCGCATGGAGCTATCAAAGTAGATTTAAATACACGCCAGCAGGATGCAGGGATCAACATGATTTTGGTGGAAGTGTATATTCGGATTACGACGGAGGTGTCCGTCGTGATTCCTTTTGAAATGCAGCCTCAGATTGTGGAGACGGAAATTCCAGTGTCTTATTTGCTCGTGGTGGGCAATGTCCCGATGTACTACTATGATAATCAGGGTAAGCCTGTCGGTAAAAATGAAGCCATCGCTCCTAATTTGGCGCTGCCACCCCATTCGATAGAGAGAGGCGCTGCGGATGAATCCACCACTGTATCTCCAACGCCATAAGCGAAGATAAGGCAAAAGGGACCTTATGAGGAGGTCCCTTTTATTTTGCCAGTCTTGAGCGCTTTGTGCTCTGTTTGCTCCCATTGTCTTAATAACGGATACGGGTCAAAGGACCAGTCCATCCAGCCGTTGTCCCGGTATATGCCATAGTGCAGATGTGGTGGGAATTTACCCTGGGTACCGGGCTTCCCGTAGCCCGAGCTTCCGACCCAGCCAACCGTCTGACCGGGCGTAACAATGTCTCCGTTGTGAACGGTTTTGTCAAAGCCAGAGAGGTGCGCATAGTAGTGATAGCGGTTGCTGAGATCCCGAATCCCGATTCGCCATCCACCGAACGGATTCCAGCCTTTCATTTCCACTACGCCGTAGCAGGTACTGCGAACCGGAACGCCATAGCCAGCGAATAGGTCTGTTCCTTCATGAATGCGGTAACCGCCCCAGCTCCGACGACTGCCCCAAGTGCTGCGATAGCTATAAATGCTGCCCAAGGGAAGCGGGAAGGCTTGCTTGTTAAGCTCCAACTTTCCATATGTCCGATACAGCTTGGCAAACTGCTGTACCCTTTGAACCGCGCGGCTGTTGTGGTAATATTCCCATACCGCAATGGAAAACTCATCCTCTGTGCTTCCGTATTTGCCGAGATAAGAGGCGATGCTGAACAGCAAGTCCCTGTCATTATCTCGGTCAGCAACTCCGTCACCCGAACCGTCCTGTCCCATTCCGGAAAAAAAAGAAATGGAACGTGGATGCCGATCCTCAGGATCAGGGTTCATCAAACCGGACCAGACGGGACCGGTGACAAATATACCTGTGTCTCGCTCCGCATGCTTGCGATCTTTGGGATGTGCAATCGTAAGTGTGCGTTCATACTGGTCGATAGCGGCCAGCCTGTACCAGGGAATCCCTGTCAAGGCTTCGACGGAACGATATAGGGCAAGCCTGGACGTATATGATGATGACCGGGAATTTGGAGTAGCAGCATTTGTTGTCTGGATGCTTTGGGATGAGGTTTGTAACGGTTTGGCAAAGGCCTGAGCAGGAAGCGGACAGGCCAGTGTCAGTGTAGTAGCACATAACAGTAGCGGCAACAGGCGAACAGTGCGGGCTGTACGTTTAGGGTAAGGCACGTGAACCGACCTCCTCATAAGGGAGCTTTGACAGCCCCCGTAGATTCCAGGCCCGCATCCAACGGGATTGGTACGGGCGCTTTGCTTTAGATTGAGCCATATCCCTCGCTTTTATCCATATAAGGAATTTACTTTTCCGGCATCAAAGTCATATCAAAAAGGGAACAATGAATGGAGGTTTTTCCATGGCTTTCATGTTATAATGTATGGCAATGACAGCCCAAGCTTATTAGAAAGAAGGTTTATGCCATTGTCTAGAAAAGTGAAGGAAGCCAAGCCCGACTGGATTCGTATTAAACTCACGACAGGCGATAATTATCAGGAAATCAAGGACATGATGCGTTCCAAGACATTACATACCGTATGTGAGGAGGCGCGATGCCCTAATATATATGAATGCTGGGCCAACAGGACAGCTACATTTATGATTTTGGGTGATATTTGTACGCGTGCGTGCCGTTTTTGCGCAGTGAATACGGGTATGCCTACGGAACTGGACTTACAGGAGCCTGAACGCGTCGCGGAAGCGGCTGAGAACATGAACTTGAAACACTGTGTCGTAACCAGTGTGGCTCGTGACGATTTGAAAGATGGGGGCGCCACTATATTTGCAGAAACGGTTAGGGCCATTCGCCGCCGAGTACCTTTTTGCAGCGTAGAAGTGTTGATTCCCGATTTTATGGGTGATATCGAATCGCTACGTATTGTCATGGATGCCAAGCCAGATATTTTGAATCATAATATTGAAACGGTGGAGCGGATGTCCGATAAAGTTCGGGCCAAAGCCAAATACCGTCGCTCCCTGGAGCTGCTCCAACGTGCGAAGCAATTGAATCCATCCATTCCGACCAAATCAAGCATCATGCTGGGTGTCGGAGAAGAGTGGGACGAGATCTTGCAAGCCATGGATGATCTTCGTAAAATTGATTGTGATATTTTGACAATTGGACAATATTTGCAACCGTCCGAGAAGCATTTGTATGTGCAAAAATATTATCCACCGGAAGATTTTGCGAAGTTAAAGGAAGAGGGATTACAGCGGGGATTCAGCCACGTCGAATCCGGTCCGATGGTCCGCAGCTCCTACCAAGCGCATGAGCAGGTGAAGTCCGCCGCTCAGCATAAGGAAGAAAGCGCCCTTTCGCAGGCTTGATCCGGGAAAGGCGGTCAGATTAGCTTGTTTTATATCGGTGGTAAAAACTATGAAGTGTTGCAGGATCACAAGAACGGGTGGAATCCCGAAGCTTTTCGTGACCGGTATAGTGAAGTGCTGGAGCGCTATGATTATATTATTGGTGATTGGGGTTACAACCAGCTGCGTCTAAAGGGTTTTTACCGTGACGGGCATCCCAAGGCAAACAAAGATACATCCATAGCGGTACTGGACGATTACATTAATGAATACTGTAATTTCGGCTGTGCTTATTTTGTGTTGCTGAAGAGCCGTGAAAACCTGAACAAGAATGAAAACAATGATGAATCCGTTTTGCCGGATAGCCAACAGCTGGCAGAACCTCATGTGGAACAAGCGGAAACGGTAGAGGCCGGAGAGCCGCAAGAAGTGTTGCAACGCGCAGACGGAGAAGAACGGGAGTGGCCGGAGCAACAGCGCGAGTCCAGAGAAACCGAGGAGCTGCGGGTGGAGCAGCCGCGTGAAGCTCAGGAAATTCGGGAGTCACGGGAGCTACAACGACGGGAACCAAGGGAAGTCCAGGAACCGCGTGAGCGACAGCCACGGGAATTCCGTGAAAGTCGTCCGTCCAGAGAAGGACGTGAAGGAAATCGGCAACGTGAACCACGGGAAGCACGTGATTCGCGTCCGCCGAGAGAACCGCGTGAGGCGAAGGACGGACGAATTTCCGGTGAAGGACAGCAAGCCCGGGAACCACGGAAACAGCGCAATCAGCCAGGGAATTTCGATAAAAAGGAATCCCGCGGCCCTCGATATGAGCGTCAACCGAAGGAAAACCGGGAGGGACGGCAAGCCCGCGTCTTACGTGATTCCGGAGACCAGCGTCAGGCGCAGCCAGCTGCCAAAGCCGAAAGAGCTGAGGGAAGCAAAAAGAATAAAACATTCACAGCCCCACAACAAAACGGTTCCTGAATTTCAGGAGCCGTTTTTGTTTACCGGAAAAAAGATCAACTATGGATTGAGTTGGTCTTATCATATATGCAAAAAAAGAGCCAAGGGTGGCTCTTTTTGCATATACTAGTACTTTTCGGTTTTATGTGTACTCCAAAGCAGCTTGCTTAATTAAGAAAGGCAATGCGTACCCGATCCCAAAATGGAAAGGGACGATAACGAGCAAAGCTGACCTTGTGACTGGAGACCTGACAACGAACAGAAATCAAATCATCCACAGGGAAGTTCAGATGATCTACCGTCAACAGAAGACGCTGATCTTTTCTCGAAAAAATATCACAATGATGGTGCTTGGGCAGCAACAATGGCGATCCAAGTGTCCGATACACCCGGTTGTTAATGGAAGCGATCTCGGTTAATTGCAATGCTTCAATGGTGGGGTGAACCATTGCTCCGCCGAGTGCTTTGTTATAGGCAGTCGTACCTGAAGGGGTAGAAACGCATATTCCGTCTCCACGGAACATTTCGAAAGTGACATCGTTAATATCCACTTGTGCAACGACAGTGCCATCGACCCCTTTTAACGTAAATTCATTCAACGCAATAAAAGAAGCATTTCCCGACTTCTTGTGAATCTCCAGCTCGATCAATGGATACTTGACAATTCTCGGTTTAAGGGGTCCCTCAGATCCGCTTTGGCTCATCAGGTGGATTAGCTCCTCCAGCTCGTCCGCACGCCAATCGGCATAAAAGCCAAGATGACCGGTATGTACACCAACAAAGGCTATATCCGAAAGTCGGTCGATGAAGGTATGAAACGCATGCAGCATAGTACCGTCGCCTCCAATAGACACGACGATTTCCGGCGATTCGGCATCCAACTTGAAATTCTTTTCTTGGGCAAGACGGTGAAACTGCTGACTCAAGTCCATGGAGTGCTGATCCCCGCGATCCAGAACATAATATCTCAAGATGAAAAGCTCCTTTGTCATGGGTATATACCGATCATAATCAATTATGAGCAAGAACACAATCGTTCATTCCCTGAACGCTCCCCTCAGACGTGCGAATAAGCGGCTTGTGCCTGCACTCAGCCAAGAGAGACAGAGCATTGCTATCAGCAGGCCGGTAAGGAATAGCAGGCTTTGCCACAGCACAGTGGATGAGAAGCCGGGAGACCAGGTGATAACTTGTATCGGAAAAAAGACCGGCGAGCTTCCCTGACCCATGAGCGGACGCCATAGCACGAGAGCCAGCAGAGCAGAGATGATGCCGTGCGCAGCGCGAGCCAGCAAAAACGGCAGGTACCGGAGATTGGTCGTATTCAAAATGCTCGCGACCTGAGCATGAACCGATAATCCGCCCCAGGAGAGGACAAAGGCTGCTGCGGCCACCTTGAATGGCAAAGCCGCTCCTGTGGCTTCACCAGCGGCTTGTGCCCCTAAAGTGACTTCGAAAATACCACCTACAATGGAATCTGTTAACGTAGGAGGAAGGCCCCAGGCGGACAACAAGCTTGCTGTAAGCAGACGAAGCCCGCTCATTAAACCGGAGTTCGTCAAAGCTTCCAGAATGACGCAGAAGAATACAACCAGTCCTCCTACGACAATAATAAGACGGAGGGAGGAAGCAATGGCTTGACGGAGCAGCTCGCCAAACGGACGGCCATCTTCCAAGCGTGCTGTATGCATAGCAAATAACGCTTGGCGCAGTCGTCCGCGTCGTTGTGCAGAGGACGTATCTAATTTGGCATTTGGAGCGACAGCGAGGGACGCGGGTGTAGGCTGCCCGGTGTGGCCTGCTGCGATTGCAGTAGGCTGGGGACGGTTGTCGTGAGTATCAGCACCCCCCGAACAGGAACCGTGAAAGCGCATGAGCAGGCCAATGATCAGGACGCCACCATAATGGGCAGCGCCCAGCACGACTGCAATTTCAGGTTGATGGAAGAAGCCGACGGAAACGGCACCGATCAGAAATATCGGATCAGAGGAAGTTGTAAAGGCGACCAGCCGTTCTCCTTCGATGCGGGTGATCCATTTTTGCTCCCACAGCTTGGCCGTTAATTTGGCTCCAATCGGGTAGCCGGATGCACAACTGACAGCAGCGACAAAGCCTCCGCAACCGGGTACACGGAACAAAGGCTGCATGAGCGGGTCCAGCAGTGTACCTATAAAATGAACGATGCCAAAACCGAGCAGCAGCTCGGAAATAACGAAAAACGGGAATAAAGACGGAAACAGCACGTCCCACCAAATGGCTAGACCACGAAGTCCGGCATTTAGAGAAGATTGCGGGTGCGTCGCCATAAGTATAAATAGGAATAGCAGCATAAGAATGAGCAAAGGGAGCGAGTAACGGCGGAACAGCGGCATTGAGGCCCCTCCTTTGGAGTTCTACTACTATTTCTATGACGAGGATGGACAAAGAGTACCAAAAAGTCAAGAAAGCGTTTGCAAGAAATGCTGTATTTTTGTAAAGATTATGTTAAAATTAAAAAAACAACGATCCATAACCTTTAGGATGGAGTGATCAGGATGAGTATCGTTGCCGGTCTACTCGTGTGTGCTTTTGTGTATGTTATTCGTGCCTCTCTCGTCCATCCCGGTGAAGAGGATTGGCGGAGTTATTAGCTGTGTTTGTAGAATGGCGGACCTGTTTGTAAGTCGTCAAGCCTGTCTGTATATGTGAAATGATAAGATGACGCTTATTCTTAGCGTCATTTTTTGTTTTTTGTTATAATACGGGTGTATATTTATTACCATAGCACAGAAAGTTGGGGGAAAAGTGAATCCTAGCCTGAGCATTTATGACAATCTTGGGGGTGCGGAAGGAGTTCGTGCTATTATTGAGGCCTTCTACCCGAGAGTTTATAAAGATCCGTTGTTAAGTCCGCTTTTTCCTGAAGGCATAGAGTCGGTCAAGGAAAGACAGTATATGTTCCTGAGCCAGTTTTTTGGCGGACCGTCCTTGTTTTCAGATGCCTATGGTCACCCGATGTTACGTGCCAGACATATGAAGTTTCCCGTAACGGAGGAGCGAGCAGAGGCGTGGTTGTCCTGTATGGCGGGTGCGTTAACGGATACAGGCATTGAGGAGCCGCTTCGTTCATTTATACTTAACCGATTGTCCGGTCCTGCGCATCATTTTGTAAATACCCCGTAACTTGCGGGGATTGCCGAATTTTGGAGAGGGTTGTAAAAACATTGGAAATTGAACCGTTATATCAGATTAAAATCTCTTGTCCGCTTTGTGAAGAAGAATTTCAGACATCTCGTGTCAGACCGAGCCTAAAGAAGGCAATTCGTACGGATTCAGACTTCTGTGCGTATTACAAGAATGAAAATCCCGATTTTTATGTCGTACGAGTTTGTCCTCATTGCGGATTTACCTCGACAGAGCATTCTACCGTTCAGTTAAGCGATCTGCAGAACAAGCTGTTTAAGGACAAAATTGGTAATCGGTGGCAATCCCGCGAATATGGCGGACATCGCAAATGGGAAGAGGCATTGGAAACGTACAAGCTGGGTTTACTGTGTGCGCAGGTCATCGGCGAAAAGGAACGGGTGATAGCCAGCCTGTTACAGCATATCGCGTGGATGTACCGATATCAGGGGAACGAGGAGCAGGAGCTTCGGTTTCTAAAGTTTAGTCTGGACTCCTATATTCGGGTCTATGAGCTGGAGGGTGTCGGGGCGAATAACGCCAAGCTTCTCTATCTGATTGGAGAATTGCATCGACGTACAGGCAACTTTAACGAAGCGGTTCGCTGGTTTTCACGTGTCATTAATGACAAGAAAATTGTGGATGCGGCTATGATCCGTGCTTCCCGTGAACAATGGGCTGTATTGAGAGAGCAAATGCTGGCTAAGGATATTCAACTGCCAGAGGAAATGCAGGACGCAAGCTCCTCCTGATAAAAAGGTGTGCACTATGGCCGGTTCAGGCTCATGGTTCACACCTTATTTATAAAAAAAGGGTTATTATCCTCTAAACTGCCTCATGAATTAATGATGGCGCAGGGTGGTATCCGACAACAGATAATCGTCGTCACAATCCACCAAAGTAATCCTGCTGTGGCAGCATGGAAACACAAGCAGCTTTTTCATACCTTGATGTATGAGCTTAAGCTCTTTGGGCTTTAGGGGTAGCAGGACGTTCTCGTGGTCGCAAAACGGACAATATTGTACATAAACGTCTCCCATGACAATGTCATACGGCCAGGTTTTGTGAAAAGGAATCATGATTTGTCTGATTCACCGCCGTTCGGGTCAGCGGTTTCTTCTTTGGCCAATTCGGCCAGCTTTTGCATCAAAATATGCTGGGGTGTATGCATGAGATGTTCCAGCGGAATGCCGAGCTTTTCGGATAATTTCACAGCCGTTTCCGGCGAAATTTGTAAAGGTCTCATCCTGTATTCCTCCCAATTGTAGTGATTTTACCATCACGATGTAGCTTTATTGTATATGAAACCACATGATTCGCCAAAAAGAAAGGTGGAACTGCTATGAAAACACCATTGAAGCAAACATGGGATTTGGAATCCATATTTAGTGGGGGGTCTTCCTCCACCTCATTTAAAGCATTTTTGGAGGAACTGGAGAGCAAGGTCCAACAATTGCAGTCCCAGCTTAAATCAGCCAAAGTACCGCAAACGGTCTTGGATACCGAGCGTCTGGATAGTGTGCTGAGTGCTATGCAAGAGCTGTTTAACGGAGCATCGCAAGCAGGTTCTTTTGTTTCCTGTCTGACTGCTCAGAACCAACATGACAAGCAGGCTGTTGAACTGGGCGCACGCATAAATACGCTGTATGCACAGGGGAAAAGTGTTTTGGTTTCATTCCAGAACTTGCTGGCACAAACGAGTGAAGACATTTGGCAGAAGTGGATGGAACGGGAAGCGATTAAGCCGATCTCTTTTGTCCTGAATGAATACCGGAACGAGGCTCGTGAGAAAATGGCACCTGAGCTGGAAAGTCTGGCATTGGATTTGGCTGTGGACGGCTACCACGGTTGGGGTGATTTTTATGACACGATTGTCAAAAATATGACGATCCCTGTTCCAGTGAATGGAGAAATCGTAAATCTGTCCGTAGGGCAGGCTGCCAACAAGCTGGATGAGCCGGATCGTAGTGTGCGTCAAGAAGTGTTCACACGTTGGGAAGAAGCATGGACCAAGGTTGAGGACTATTGTGCGGATACACTTAATCATCTGGCAGGCTTCCGCCTCAAGCTGTATGAAAACCGGGGCTGGACTGACGTGCTCAAGGAGCCGCTGGAAATCAGCCGCATGTCGGCACAGACGCTGGATACAATGTGGCAGGTCATTAATGAAACGAAGCCTGTACTGGTTAAATATCTGGAGCGAAAGGCGAAACTACTGGGCTTGGAGAAACTGTCGTGGCATGACGTTGAGGCCCCATTGGGAACGTCTACTACTAAAATCCCATACGACGATGCAGCCGTAACGATTGTTAAGCAATTCGGTAAATTCAGTCCAAGAATGGCTGATTTTGCTCAAATGGCTTTTGAGAAAAGCTGGATTGAAGCAGAAGATCGTCCAGGCAAACGTCCTGGTGGATTCTGTACTTCCCTTCGTCTTAGCAAAGAGACCCGTATTTTCATGACCTACGCCGGATCGCCTTCCAACGTTTCGACACTGGCCCATGAGCTTGGACACGGTTATCATCAGCATGTGATGAATGAATTGCACCCATTGAATCAAAATTATGCGATGAATGTGGCCGAGACGGCTTCGACGTTGGCAGAGCTGATTGTATCGGATGCTTTGCTGGAGGCTGCGGAGGGGCAGGAAAAGGTGGCTTTGCTGGAGGATAAAATTCAGCGCGGCGTAGCCTTTTTCATGAATATCCATGCCCGCTTCCTATTTGAAACCCGTTTTTATGAGCTGCGGAAAAAAGGGGTCGTAGGAGCGCAACAACTGGGAGAATTGATGGAGCAAGCACAGCGTGAAGCGTTCAGCGGTGTTTTAGATGAGGCTCATCCTCATTTTTGGGCATCCAAGCTGCATTTCTATATCACGGGTACTCCATTCTACAACTTCCCATATACGTTTGGGTACATGTTCAGTGCTGGAATTTACGCCTTTGCGAAGAAAAATTCCGATGGCTTCGCCGATCAATATGATGCCTTGCTGCGTGATACGGGTCGCATGACTGTGGAAGAATTGGCCTCCAAGCATCTGGGGACCGATTTAACACAGGCTGACTTCTGGCGTAATGCCGCGCAAGTCACAGTTCAGGATATTGAGCAATTTTTGCAAATGACGGAATAACGGATATACACTCCAATCAGGTCTCCCGCGAGGGGGGCCTTTTTTGCAATTCTTGCAGAAGATGATGAATAAAGTCGTAATGTGTCGAATTAGAGTTGATATTACCTGTTGGCGAAATTTAAATTGATGGATATACTTAGAAATTAGTTATAAATGCCCATTTATGTTGTTTATGATTGTAACGTTAAAAAGCTTCGCATATAATTGAGTCATAAGACCTATTAATGGTTTTGAAACAGGTATATAGGGGGATTTTTGTAATGGATGAAGTAGGTCAATTGTCGTTAGTAAGACAGATGGATATCGTTTTTAAAGAACTGGATGATGAACTGGCGGGTTTGTCGTCAGGAACTGTATTTGTACAAATACGTAACAACGTGGTTGGAAAATTTGGTATCCGTCATAATCCGATTGCAGGCAAAGGAGGTACATTTGGAGCGGTGGAGCCGGGACTCTCTGTAGACCATCGGGCGGATTTCCGTCGTATGGCGCTGGATACACTAAATCACAAGCGGAGTTGGACTCATGGCGAAATTGCTTTCGATTTTGCCATCAGACAGGGAACCATTCTGGTGGATGCTACGCTGGAATCGAACTATAACATGGCGAATCTCATGATCCGTTATAACAAGCCTACATACCGAGCGGCTAAATCGGAATAATCATCCATAGAAAAGGGTAAAGAAAGGGCGGCCTTCCTGGGGAAGACCGCCTTTGTTATATGCCCTCCCTATCGCATTTTGGTTAAATGCGATGAACGGAATGCACCATGTGGAATAATGACGCTTATTGACCTGAACGTCCTGATAATTGCTGTTCGGCCAGCTGTACCAAGCGTTTAGTGATATAACCTCCCAGAGAACCAGCCTCACGGGATGGCATGTCACCATAATAACCGTCTGCCGGAATGGTGATGCCCAGTTCTTGTGCTGCTTCGTATTTCAATTGTTGCAGTGCGTTGGTGGCTTGAGGTACAACCAGGTTGTTACTGCGGCGTCCTCCGCCTTGATTAGCTCCATAAGCCATGTGTAGTCACCTCCTTCGGCTGTGATGAGGTTATTATGCGACAGAGTTATGAAAATATGCGCCGAAGGAAGGAAAATGAATAGAGGGAAATTACGGATATATCATATGAATCTGAGTTTTCAGATCAATGGGTTGCTGAGGCTCCAGACGAATCAGTCCGCCTGTCCCCACAGGATCGTGTAAATTGGGCGCATCAGACAGCCAGGTATAAGGCTCAATGCAAAGATACTGATCGCATTCACCCTTGGTATACAACACCCAATACTTAAAATATTGCTCATCAGCCGTGTAGCGAATCTGATAACCGTCATCACGGGTCAACAGAGCTTCAGCAGGTCCTTCCGATGCACGCAGCAGCGTATCCAGATTCGTCCCTTTCAGGGAAAGTCCCGTAGAGAGCGGCTCCAAGTCATTCAAAGAGGTAATTGCACCTGTTGGGAGCTGTTCAGCATCCTGCTCATATACGCCGTTCACAGGCAGCTTCAGGCGCCAGCGTTCAGGCTCTTCGTCTAGCATAAACCAGGTGTGATATCCCAACCCGAACGGGGCTGCTTTGTCACCCAGATTCGTTACACGCAGCGTTTGACTCAATACGGGTCCCTGCAAGCGGTAAGTCATCTCCAGACGCAGAGGAATAGGAAACTGCTCAATCCAGTGCGGATCGCTTTCCGTCAACAACTCGGTGGTCACGCTGCAACCTTCCTCATCTTCTTCAATATCACTGCAACGCCAGGATTGATTACGATGCAGCCCGTGTATATGATTGTCGTTCGCTGTATTCCGATCAAACTGATAGGGAACACCGTCAAACTCGAATTGTCCTTTGCGGATTCGGCCGGGAGGAATCAGAATCGGCAAGCCAAAATGATACGGCTTTTGCAAATAAAAGGCCAGTTCTTCCTCGCCAGGACGCCGTACGATATCCCGGTCCAGCTTCAGATCACGCACCGAGATAATATTATTCCCGAGACGGGGGATCATCGTAACTTCCAGCTCAGGGCTATGTAAAACATACGTGTCGTAACCATTCCAATGTTCTTTGGTCACTTGTTTCATATCCATGCTCCTTTGTCCACTATAATCGTTTGAAGCTTCGTGTCATTATGATAACAGATTTTCGACCGCAGGGCACAATCGTCATTTGACAATAACAGGATGCGGAATTATCATAAATATAGTTTACAATGTAATCACATGGATAACGCGATGATGAGGACAAGTAAGCCTTCGCATATGCTCTTCAGAAAGCCGGTGGTAGATGCGAACCGGTGAGCCTGCACTGCTGAATGGACCTTGGAGTGCCGCACAGAACAGGAAGCAGTCTTCCTTAGTATGACGGTCGATTGCTCCCCGTTAACGGAGCTATAAGATTGCAAGCAGCCACGGAGCCTGACTCCGACAAGTAACGGGCTGAAGGCAATGAATAAGGGTGGTACCACGGTCTCGCGTCCCTTGAGGATGCGGGGCCTTTTTGCGTTCAATGGTTTAAATAAATTTCAGGAGGAATGATGAATATGAAAACTGTACTTTCAGGCATTCAGCCCAGCGGGCAGCTTACTTTGGGCAATTATATCGGTGCAATGAAAAACTTTGTCAAGCTGCAAGAGGATCATCGCTGTTACTTTATGGTCGTAGACCTTCATGCCATTACGGTGCCCCAGGAACCAGCTCAATTGCGTGAACAGTCGGAGGCAGTGGCGGCATTATTTATTGCAGCAGGTATTAACCCCGAGCAATCTAACGTCTTTTTGCAATCCCATGTACCTCAGCATGCGGAGCTAGGATGGTTAATGACAACCCTGACCAATATGGGCGAGCTGGAACGCATGACCCAGTTCAAGGACAAATCGGTGGGTAAGGACTCGGTAGGTGCGGGATTGTTCGTATATCCAGCGCTGATGGCAGCTGATATTTTGCTTTATAATGCGGATTTGGTTCCGGTAGGTGAAGATCAGAAGCAGCACCTGGAGCTGACACGCGATTTGGCAGGCCGTTTCAATCACCGCTACGGAGATTATTTTACTGTTCCCGAGCCGTATATCCCTGAGGTGGGCGCACGAATTATGTCATTGGATGATGCCTCCAAAAAAATGAGCAAAAGCAATCCGAATGCAGGCAGCTATATCGCTCTGCTGGACGAACCGAAAGTCATTCGCAAGAAAATCAGCCGTGCTACCACGGATTCCGGCAGTGAGGTTAAATATGACCCGGCAGGCAAACCGGAGATCAGCAATTTGATGGGAATTTACAGCCAGTTTACCGGCCTGTCGCTTCAGGAAGTGCAGAATCGTTATGAAGGTCAAATGTACGGTACGTTCAAAAAAGAGCTGGCAGAGGCGGTTGTAGCCACCCTGGAGCCTATTCAACAGCGTTATCGTGACATCCGGGAATCCGGTGAGATTGGACGCATTTTGGCCCAATCCGCAGAGCGGGCGCAAGAAGCGGCTGAAATCACGCTGGCTGCGGTCAAAGATCGTATGGGATTTCTGCCACGCAAACGCTAAGAACGCAGGCCAACGCAATCAGGTTTGACAGGAATGTGAATGTCTCAGGAGCGACGTTGTTTGGCCTTGATAACAAAGCCCCAGCCGATGTTGCCGACAGAGAGAAGGCCCAGCAAAATGGCAAGCCAAGCGGAATAACTGATGGATATGGCGGCTGCCGTCAGCAGGACAATGGATGAAACGGCGAACCACAGTGATAGACCTTTGCTCATGGAAAAAACCTCCAGCTTTCGAATGTTGAATTTCAGGAATAAGCAGGTGTGAGCGAGCCATAATAATCTTGCAAGCTTGCAATGAACCTCACTCACAAAGAACTGAAAGGAGATTCAAATATGAGCAGACGTCGTTCAAACACCCTGCAAGTACCGCAGGCCAACGCCGCTTTACAACAATTAAAATATGAGGCCGCTCAAGAACTCGGCATCACAATCCCTCAAGATGGTTACTACGGTAACGTCGTTTCCCGCGAAACAGGCTCTCTCGGGGGATACATCACTAAAAAGCTGGTCCAACAAGCAGAGCAATCCTTGTCGGGCAGTGGCCGTATGCAGTAATACACATAAACACTCCATCTTGGAAGCTGTATTATGAGCAACTGTGATGAAGGAAATCCGGAGCAATCATGCTCCGGATTTTTTGCGCGCATGGCTTATGACCATTGTGAATCACACAAGTCCGCTTCGTCAAGAGGGCGCTTTCATGCAGCTCCTTATGGAGGGATGGTTTTTTCGGTGAACGGCAAAAAAAGCAAGCTCCAGGGTCAGGGGAGACTTGCTTTTTTGCCGTTCGCATTGCTTGCCGATATGCTTTTTTAATTCGTATGGAGGGAGATGCGTTTCTGCATCTTTTCATGGCTGAGCCAGCCGATGTAGCTGTTGATCAGTCCAAACTGCTTATCCATGGCGACCACGGCCACGAAGGGATATTGCCTCCGATGCCGATACCGAACATCTGCCCAGCGAACAATGTAGCCCCATTCCAGTTCTTCCACCTCCGCAACAGCAAAGGAAGAAAAATAGCGGAATGCCTGCACATCACGGTAGGATTTGGATGCTTCTACAGCCGGATGTGTGGACGGAACCGCATGTTTTGTCCAAAAAAGATGCTTTCTGTTCAGTCCACCAATATCATAACTTCCATTCTGATGAGCTTTTACCACATGCCACCGGTTCCATGAAACCGTGGGAATGATATAATAGATATCGTCCGGCTGACGCTCGTTGTCCATATCACGTACCGCATTTCTCGTACGGAAATGATTCCAGGTGCGCCAAATATAGTACAGGCCTGTAATGATGTACAACGTAATAAATAAGGGAGCTGGAGAAACCAGTCCAGTGATCCACAGTAGAATAGCAGCAACATGGGTGCCGAATATAAAGGGATCAAAGATGTGAATAATATTCCATGATATCCATTTGGGCGTAAACGGTCGAAATGCCTGTGTCCCGTACGTATTGAACAAATCTACAAACACGTGCAGGCAGACAGCAATCGTGACCCACAAGGCGACATGTTCGATAGGCACATCCCTGAAAATAAGGCCAATTAATCCCGTTATGGACAAGATCCATATCAACCAGAAGGGGATGGAGTGCGACAGTCCACGATGATTGCGGATGTAGGCTGCATTGTTTTTTAATCGAAGCAAGGTGTCAAAATCCGGTGCCTGTGACCCTACGATCGTGGCGAGCAGTATGACTCCCGCCAACTTTGGATCTGCGGCGACGGCAGGATCGGTGTAGGCCAGCCCGGCCAACCCGATCCCCATGACAAAGTGTGTGGCTGTATCCATATCTGTCGCTCCTTTTTGTATTGTATCCTGTACTTATTACTACCCCAATTTACTGTAAACGATCAGAAAGGTCGATTCGTCATCGAAATTGTGAACGTTTTGTGCGTTTTCTGTCAAACTTTTTGTGGGAACTATATGATAAAATTTATATCGGAGTTCAACTTACTCCCGAATTCATACATCTCAAAGGGGGAGTTACTCACAATGGATAATATTAGTTATGAGGCTACTTCGGATACGGCTACCTATTCGGTTAAATCCAAACCACCCGGTAAGGCTGGTACATGGAAAGACTTTATAACGGTCACCAAGCCAGGCATTCTCCGCACTAATCTGGTTGCGGCATTTGGCGGTTTTTGGTTGGCCTCACAATGGGACGTTGACTATATAAAGCTGATTCTGACGTTGCTAGGTACAATGCTGGTTATGGCGTCTTCTTGTGTTTTTAACAACTATTTTGATCGTGAACTGGATTTGAAAATGGAGCGTACACGCAATCGCTCACTGCCAACAGGACGTTTGACTCCCACAATGGTATTGTCATACGCTATTATTTTGGGTGTTGTCGGGCTGGCAGTACTGTTCTTTTTCTCTGGTGTCAAGGCAGGATTGCTCGGTGTACTCGGCATGTTCGTATACGTCGGTATTTACACACTTTGGCTGAAACGATCATCCACATGGAGTACATCCATTGGCGGTATCTCGGGCGCAATGCCTCCTGTGATCGGCTATGTGGCCGCTTCGGGTCGTATTGACATGGGCGCATGGCTCTTATTCGCTCTTTTGTTCCTATGGCAGCCGCCTCATTTTTGGGCACTTGCAATCCGCAGGGTCGAAGAATACCGCGCAGCAGGATTTCCGTTGTTGCCTGTCGTGAAAGGTATTCACCGTACTAAAATTCAAATGATTCCTTATATCGTATTGCTGATTCCGGTACCGATCCTGATGTATGCTTATGGATATGCTGGCATGATTTTCATGATAGTTTCCGTATTGCTGTCCGTGCTCTGGGCATTTTATGCCTTTAAAGGTTTTACCATTAAAGAAGAAGAGACGGATTCCTGGGCTAAAAAAGTATTTTTCTTTTCCATTAACCATCTGACACTCAGCTTTCTGCTGATGATCGTGGATACGGTTCACAAGTTCTAAGACAAGAAATTTTATTGCTGTGTAACATTAGCTGTCCATCAGGCATAAAAGCGGCCTGGCGGATAGCTTTTTTTGTGGATGGTTTTCATGACTAAGGAGCAGGCGGGTATAAAATATACTCTTCCAGTCCTGCCTTTTCCAATTGGGCGATCACATATTCATCTGGTGTGCCTTCTACTCCTGCGTATCCTTTGCGGGTATACATATGATACGCATCTGGAAAAGAGTCGGCAAGCACACCACGTATTTTTTTGCCTGAGCTGTCATTGTCCATAAATAGGTATATTTCGTCATGCTTGGCCTTCTTGCGGAGGGACTCCAGTTTTACTGAGTTTAGCGTGCCGAAGGTGCATAAGATATGAACCTCGGGATCAAGTAAACGACGAAGTTTACTGCGGTCATTTTTCCCTTCAACGATAACGGTAATCGTCATCTTGCTCACCCCCTGCTTAAAGCCTGTGCTCGAAATTCCCCGGGAAATGAAAGAATATGTGTATAGTGTAGCTCCAAACTGGGTTCTCATGCAAAATAGCAACAAAACAGCCTGCCAGAAGTGGCAGGCATGGGTACAGGGCGGCATGTTAGGGCAATTCAGACATTAAATCCAGCAAGTACGGAGAATAATGACGAGCAGGATATAAAGAACGAGAATGGTGCCAGTCGAGGTCCAAAATCCACCACAAGAAACAGGGCTTACAGGATGACAGTGGCTCACGGAATGCACCTCCCTTCATACATAAATGTTTAGTCAAACCAGTCTATGTTGATAAGGGCTTTAGGTAATGTGCATTCGCCTTCTTGTAAGTTATTTTGGGCGTTAAAGGGGGAGCATCTCAAGCGATCTAGGAATGATACGGCCCTGAAGTAGACAGCGGCGGTGCCGGGAATAACCGTTGAATGGGAATGAACAGCAGGCCGGTCATCAAAATCAGAAAAGCGATAAAAAATGGTGAAAAATGAACGGGAAGCTGGCCAGCCAGCACCGGTCCGGCAAAGGAGCCGAGAGACGTTGCAATGGATTGCATCGCAAAGGTTTTGCCCAACCGTGCTCCTCCAAGCCGTATAAAGAGTGAGGCCAGTGCTGGAAAAGTAATGCCTTTGGCTGTCCCCAGTATAAAGAGTACGATTCCAATCACTGACTCGGGCAAGGTGGCGAGGGCATAGAAGCACAGGGACATCAGTATGATGCCGCAAATCAACCGTATCATCGGTGAATACTTGTTTAGAAAAAGCAGACTGAGTGTACAGAGCGCTCCCAGACTGATAATGGAAAAGAGCAGTCCTGTGGACATCATGGACGCAGTACCGTTGTTGCGTAATGGGATTTCGTAAAATAAAATGCCTTGTGCGCACGCCAAAACAAAAGGCACAAGCAGGTAACGCCAATTGAAGGGTAGAAGCGGCTGTGCCCCGGTCAGTGGAGCGGGTTCCGCATGTCCGTCAGATCGTTGAGCCTGAAGAGCGGGCGCCGTTTTGGGCAATGTAAAATAAGCCATGAGCCCTGTGATCACGAGAATGATGCCGAGGGAACGGAATGTCTCGCTAAAGCCAAAGCTGGCTACAATGAACGCTCCTGCCGCTGGAGACAGGACAGAGGCTAGTGTGTGAACTACGCCATGTCCCGACATATATTTGCCCTGCGTAACCGGATGATCGGATAGCTGGGCGAGCATAGTCATACAAGCCGGGGACAAAAAAGCCAGCACAAAGCCACTGATTGCACGAAGAAAAAGCAGCTCCCACGGCGTGTGAATGTATGCCTGAATAATCAGGATGAGCCCTGCGGCTGTCAGACTGAACATAATATATCGGCGGCTGCCGTGTTTATCTACCCTTGGCCCCGCCATTAAATTACCAGGCAGATGAGTCAGGGAGTATATGCCCAACATCCAGCCGATAAAGGTGGGCGCTGCGCCCAGAGAGATGGCGAATGGTGTGAGAATAGGATATTGTGCGTGCAGATCAAAAAAAGCGATGAACAAGAACAGATACAGCCAGAGGGCTGTTTTCATGTGAGTGACCCCCTTTCCCTTAATAGACTTTCTATGCTGCTGTGTGGCATGAGCTCATTCTAAGTTGTACGCTGGAATGGACAAACATAGACCCTTTTTGTGCGGATAAGGGGCGGAAAAGAGCTAAGCTGACAGGGCGTTATGTAATCATGTATAATTACAGAGACGATTTTACAATTCAAAAGATGCAATTGAAAACGGGAGTGTAGTGAAATGGATAAGAACGTCTGGACAGAATTTTTAAAACATAATTGGCAGATCGTTCAGGATAACTGGCTATATATATTAATTGGGCTCGTCCTATTGCTTGTCATATTGAAGATTGTGAGAACTCTTGTTAAATGGCTGCTTGTCATTGTGGTGGTTGTGGGCTTGCTGATCTATAGTGGTATTTCCTTTGATCAGGTGGGCAAGGTAGTTACCCAGGCGAAGGATGATGCGATTAACAAGTTTCAGAGCGAGGCCTTGAACATGATGATCAAGGAAGCACGGGATGCGAAATACACCTCTAACGGAGACGGTACGTTTTCGGTAACCAGCTCCAACCTAGAGGTAAAAGGCCCGTTCGATGGCGATAAGGTCAAGGTATGGTTTCAAGGCATGCCGCTGGGCGAGTGGAGCATGAGTGACACCGTCAAAAAATATATCGAAAGTGCGAAAGGCTCGACTGTAACACAACAGTCGCCGCAGTCGCCGTAAAGACAGGGGGAGCATGATGAAACCATCCTGGCTGGAGCCTGTCCTTCATTGGAATGGCGTGACGGTGTTTTTGATCACTATCGTTCTTTTGTCGTTAATACAGGGCTGGCGGCGGGGAGCTTCCAGATCTGTAGGTGCACTATTCGGTCTCATTGTGGATGGCATACTGACTGTTGCTGGAATTCTGTGCTCATTAGGGTTGGCTATGTGGCTATCACCGAAGGTGCAGCAATGGCTAACCGCTTATATGGAGCATTTGCCGCAACGTGGATTGAGCGGAGTTGAACAATTTTATTATACGCTTGTAGCTGGGCTTGAGGGCTTTCCGCTGCTGCGCTTTGCTGTATTGTTCATGCTCAGCTATGCTGTCGCGCAATTTGTGCTGCGTGCGATTTATGTGATGATGGTGGGTGGCAGATCGGATAACTCTCTACGTGAGCAGGAAAAGAAATCGGGCTTTTTCAGCAGGCTGGCGGGGGCCGGGATTGGTACCCTTATCGGTGGAGCACGCGCGGTGATGGTCATAGCCTTGCTGTTTATAGGTGTAAGTTTATACCCGGACAGCGGGTTTAGTAGCTATGTCCAAGCTTCACCGATTTATAAACAAGGAGCGCAATCGGTTATTGAACCTTTGTCTGGTACGCTGATTAAGGATAAGCTGCCCGTATTTACGCAGGCCGTTACCAAGGAATTGAACGGCATTTTGCAGCGTAAATATGAAATGATCGACCGGGATATCCCGAACGATATTGAGCAGGCCGCGACCAAGATTACAGAGGGGGCAAGCGGCGATGAGCAAAAAGCCAGAGCGTTGTATCAGTGGGTAGGCACGCGCATCAGCTATGATTACGGCAAGGTGGAAGCCTATGAGCAGCGTGGTGACTGGCATGAGCAGACCCCCAGAGATACGTTTGATACACGCAAGGGTGTCTGTATTGACTATGCCCGCCTCTATGCGGTGATGGCCCGTTCTCAGGGACTTCAGGTCAAGGTGGTGACCGGGCTTGGCTACAACGGGCAGGGAGGCTACGGTTCACATGCCTGGAATGAAGTGTACTTGAGTGGGCAGAATCAGTGGGTACCGTTAGACCCGACCTGGGCACAGAGTGGAGACTGGTTTAATCCGGCTGGTTTTGCCCAGACACATATCAAGGATAAAGTGATTTAATAAGGAGTGGAAAAGGGCACATGAGAAAGATGGACAACGAGCAAGGAAAAGACAACGAGACGTCCGACCGAAAAAGATTCAGCTTCCGAATCAATCTGTTCTTTTTCAGCTCGTTCATTATATTTACGGTTATTATCGTAAGACTGGCGATACTTCAATTTGTGGAGGGCCCTCAGCTTAAGCAGCAGGAGGCCAGTAATGTTACCAAAAATGTACCGCTTACGCCGATTCGCGGAACGATTTATGATTCAACCGGGCAGAACAGACTGGCGTACTCTACACCTGTACAATCGCTGTATATCACGCTCTCCAAGAACTATAGTGACAGCATGGAGAAGTTGCGTAATCCAGATAAAAAGCTGTTGCCTGAGCTGGAAAATATGACACAAAAGCTGGCAAATCGGTTTGCTCAATATGGTAATAAAGATGAGCCGAAAATGACGGCAGCGCAAATCATGGACGCTATGGACCGAAACTATCAGAGATTTAGCGGTTTTACGCCGCGTCTGATTAAAACCAATCTTAATAAAGATGAAGTTGCCTATTTCATGCAGCATAAAAGCGAGTTTCCAGGGGTAGATGTTGTTGAGGAAACTGTACGCCATTATGATCCTGATACGGTGGCTGTTCAAACAGTGGGTTACATTAAAAGTTATAAAAGCGCGCGTGAAAACCTGGATAAATATAAAAACATTCAAAAATCCATGTCAGCGGAAAATGATCCGGGCCTGATCTATATGGATAACGAATCTGTTGGCTTTGATGGATTGGAGCTGCAATATCAGGAACAGTTGCGCGGGAAAAACGGGTATAAAACCGTTCCTATTGATCCGCGTAATATGCCGGAAGGTGTGGATTCAGTTACCCCTCCGCAAAAAGGGAATAACATCTATTCCACCATCAACAAAGAGATTCAGGTTAAAACAGAAAACGCCATTATGGATCAATTGAGATGGCTCCACTCACATGCAGTATCTGGCAAGACTCATCCCTATGCCAAGACAGGCTTTGCTGTAGCCATGGAAGTGGACACAGGGAATGTGGTAGCGATGGCCAGTATGCCAGATTATGATACGAACTATTGGCAAACTGGAAATATTTCATCAGATAATTACAAAAAAATCCAAAATGTATATTTGAACGGAACTATACGTTCTTTTGGCTCCGGTCAATCGGGTCAGCATCCGGAGTCGGTTGTGCTACTTGGTTCCACGATCAAACCGCTTTCTGTGTTGGTGGGCTTAGAGGAAGGTCTATTCAGTACTTCTTCCTATTACCAGGATACAGGGGCGGCTTATTTTGGACGTAATAATTCGTCACGGGTCCGGAACTCTTCAGGACATGTGTATGGCGGGCTGGACCCAGCATCTGCCATTCGACATTCTTCGAATGCATTCATGGTCGACATGGTAGGCAAAAGACTATACAACAAATACATTAATAATGCCAAGGAAGATCAAGGTGTGAATGTATGGGACCGTTACATGAAGGAATTTGGACTAGGCGTGCCTACGAGTGTAGATTTGCCAATGGAATATCCTGGGTTAAGAGAGTATGGACCTAGAAGCAAGGAGTCGTCCTTGTCCAAATTGGCGTACGCTTCTTTTGGTCAGCAAGGGAAGTATACAACGCTCCAGCTTGCACAATATACAGCGGTGTTGGCTACCAAGGGCAAACGGATGGAGCCGCATTTGGTCAGTCAAATTAAAGATACCAACGGCAATGTAGTCCAAACGATTAAGCCGAAAGTACTGAATGAAGTGAAATTCCCGGATGCTTACTGGAATGAAGTCATACGCGGGATGGCTACAGACGTCAGCGCATTTAATGGTTTCCCGTATGACTATGCACGTAAAACGGGGACATCACAGCAAAGCGTAGGCGGAACGCTGAAGGATAACGGAGTATTTATTGCCTTTGCGCCACGTCAGAATCCCAAACTGGCTGTAGCGGTTGTTATTCCGGAAGGTGGCTTCGGGGCCTGGAGTGCGGGACCTGTGGCACGCAAAATCTTTGACGCCTATGATGAAGTGTATGGATTAGACGGAGTACCTAAGAAAAAGGATGCTACAGCATCCGATTCCAATGCAGTCAAACAGCCATAATAACGTACTACGTATAATTTCATTTAAAGCTTTTCTCGGCCTTTGTGCTGAGAGGAGCTTTTTTTTAATGATCTTTATACGTTTTCTTACAAAATTGTAACCACCAAATTCATCGTTATGTACCACTATTATGGTAGGATCAGGAATATGAGAACCCCGGTGAAAGGAGTAATGATCTGCTAATATGGACAGAGGAAGTTTGGATAAGAAGTTTTCATTCAAAAAGAAAAGCCATGAAGAGAATGAAGAGACACAAAAAAAGCGGACGGTTTATCGGACCAATCTTCTTTTTTTCAGTGTTTTTGCGTTATTTGCCATCATCATTACCAGACTGGCGGTCTTACAGTTTGTGCAATCGGCAGAACTGAAGGAGCAGCAGCAATCCGTAAATACGAAAAATGTCCCGTTAGCCCCGAGACGCGGCACGATTTATGACTCTACGGGTCTCGTCAAGCTGGCGTATTCAACTCCGGTACAGTCGCTGTATGTGACCTTACCAAAGGATTACAGCAAACGAGCAGAAAAAGACCGTAAGCCGGGAAAAAAACTGCTTCCCGAGTTTAATGCTTTTGCTGAAAAGCTTGCTGCCAAGCTGAGTGAGTTAGGAAGTACAGAGGGCGAGCAGCTTGATGTAGAGAAAATTAAGGAACGGCTGGACAAGGACTACACTCAATACAGGGGCTTTACTCCGCGCCTGGTCAAATCTGACTTGAATCGGGAGGAAATCGCATATTTTCTGGAGCATCGGCAGGAGTTTCCCGGAGTAGAAGTAGTGGAGGAGAGTGTGCGCCATTATGACCCGGATCGGGTGGCGGTGCAAACGATTGGATATATGTACAAGTTCAAAGGAGCGCGAACCAATCGGCCAAAATACAAGGAGATATATCAAGCCAATTCGGAGCTCCTAAGACCCGAACAGGTTTACTCGGAAAGTGAGACCGTCGGATATGATGGCTTGGAGCTTCAGTATCAGGATGTGCTGAGAGGAAAAAACGGCTATAAAACGGTAGAGGTAAATCCGCGTAGCATGCCGGAAGGCATTGAATCCATTACTCCTCCGAAAAAAGGATACCATCTGTATTCCACCATTAACAAGGAAATTCAGCTAAAAACGGAACAAGCGATTGTAGATCAGCTTCGTTGGCTTCATACCCATCCGGTATCGGGTAAGCTCCACGGCGATGCCACTACTGGCTTCGCTGTAGCGATGGAGGTCGAGACAGGGAATGTCGTAGCGATGGCCAGTATGCCGGACTATGACTCCAATGTATGGAAGACGGGAAGTACATCGCCTGCGGTATATGACGAAATTCAGCATAAAATGGGGAACGGAACGATTAAATCCGTACCTAGCGGAAAAGCGGGTCCGCACCCGGAATCCTCGGTGCTGCTGGGTTCAACCATTAAACCCCTAACCGTGCTGATCGGGTTGAAGGAAAACTTATTTTCTCCCGGACAAACTTATCTGGATACGGGGAGCGCATACTACGGTAAAAATCGATCAAGCCGGGTCGGTAATTCGAGTGGACATGTGTATGGTCCTCTGACACCTAGCAAGGCAATTGAGCTCTCGTCGAATACCTTCATGGTGGATATGATCGGCAAGCCGCTGTATGACAAATACGGAAGTAATGCAGGGGTGCATCAGGGAATTGATGTATGGGACAAGTATATGAAGGAATTTGGATTAGGCGTACCGACTGAAGTCGATCTGCCGGGCGAGTGGGCAGGCAGACTTGAGTATACGAGCAAGCATGAAAGTGCGCTGACACGCTTGGTACAGGCATCCTTTGGTCAACAGGGGAAATATACGGCGATGCAGCTTGCCCAGTATACAACTGTGCTGGCAACGAAGGGCAAGCGTATGCAGCCGCATTTGGTCAGTAAAATTGTGGATGATCAGGGCAACCTCGTGCGTGAGTTCAAGCCCAAGGTGCTGAATGAGGTTGCTTTTTCAGATACGTACTGGAATACGGTGATTCGCGGTATGGCTACGGATGTTAAAGCATTTAACGGGTTTCCGTATGATTATGCTCGTAAAACGGGGACTTCTGAGCAGGTGGTGGGACGTGCTGTTAAAGATAACGGGGTGTTTATTGCTTTTGCTCCGCGTCAAAATCCGAAGCTGGCCGTAGCGGTCATTATTCCTGAAGGGGGCTTTGGCGCGACGAGCGCTGGACCCGTGGCACGTAAAATATTTGAAGCTTATGACGAGGTTTACGGGTTGGATGGTACCCCCAAAAAGCCGTAGGCAGCGAAGTGAGGACTTGAATTCTTTTGTGGGCTTCTCTTTTTCATGGTAAAATGTCGTTGGACATAAGGGACATACAGGAGGAAGAGAACCCATGGGAGAAAACCAATATAAATACAAACTGCTTGCGCTCGACATGGATGGAACTTTATTGAACGACAATCATGAAATTACGCTGGAAACGATCAACTGGATTAACAAGGCGATTCAAGAGGGGATTCACGTGTGCTTGTCTACCGGACGGGCGGCGATGCATGCCTTGCCTTACGGGCAACAGCTCGGCCTGGATACACCTATGGTAACGGTAAACGGCAGCGAGGTATGGAAATCCCCACATGAACTGTGGCGCCGTTATTTGCTTGATAAGGAGCTAGTTCGGGAAATGCATCAGATTGCTGTAGAAACCGGGTCCTGGTTCTGGGCATACTCCACTGATGAATTATTTAACAGAGATCGTTGGCCGGATACATTGGATACACAGAAATGGCTCAAATTCGGTTATAATACGGAAAATGACGAAATTCGTCATCAAATTTTGCTCAAGCTTCAGGACATGGGTGGACTTGAAATTTCCAACTCATCCATGACGAACTTGGAAATCAATCCGGCTGGTATATCGAAGGCCAGTGGGATTGCTGAAGTATGCGATTTGCTTGGAATTACAATGGAACAGGTAGTCGCAGTGGGTGATAGTTTGAATGATTTGGCTGTGATTCAAGCGGTTGGACTGGGTGTTGCGATGGGTAATGCACAGGATACGGTAAAAGAAGCGGCGGATCTGGTCGTAGCTTCGAACAATGAAGATGGCATCGTTGAAGTTATCCGCGATTATGTACTTGTCTAAGAGAACGAATGATGAAGCATATAAAATAATAATTGGACGAGAAGGAGGGAGCCAATGGACGTTGTAGGCTGGATTATTATTGTGGCACTGTTCATTGTTGGCATGGCCGGGGCGGTATACCCCGTATTGCCAGGGGCGCTCGCCATTTATTTTGCATTTTTTGTGTACGGCTGGTTTTTCTCGTTCGCTCCTTATAATGCATGGTTTTGGATCATACAGACGCTTATTGTTGTTACACTATTTGTTGCAGATTATGCCGTCACTGCGTGGGGGGTCAAACGATTTGGCGGCTCGCGTCTGTCCACGATCCTTAGTACCATCGGGATTATTATCGGCCCTTTTGTGATTCCGGCGTTTGGTCTGATTTTAGGGCCGTTTATTGGCGCTGTGCTGGGTGAACTCATTAGCAAGGCCCCGCTGGACCGAGCGATTAAAGTAGGCTTTGGTTCTGTATTAGGGCTGTTTACCAGCACCGTGATGAAAGTAATTTTACAGCTTGTCATGATTCTTGTATTCTTGATTTGGGTGTTCTAGCTTAACATCCTATGCTTGTGATTTGCAGAGACAGAATCGACATGCGGCTCCGCACCGGTGATGGCTCAGGCCATGACTGCTTTGCGGAGCTTTTGCATGCATGTGAACAGCAAGAAAGAAGGGAAACGCATTTTGTCCAATAAAGAAACATTTCTTAGAGGCACGCTTATTTTAGCCGCAGCCGCCTTGGTGGCGAGAGTGCTTGGTCTGGTGCAGCGTGTTCCGTTAGAGCATCTGCTTGGTTCTGTGGGGAACGCCTCGTTTACAATAGCGAACAACGCTTATTTAATGTTGCTCACGGTGGCTACAGCGGGTATTCCAAGCACGTTGAGCAAAATGGTCTCCGAACGCTACGCGCTGAATCGGCCTTCGGAAGCGCGACGTGTGTATCATGCGGCGTTGTTGTTTGCGGCGGTGGCGGGCATTATCATTACGATGGTGCTATATTTTGGTGCGCCTTATTTTGCCGAGAATGTGGCAGGGGTTCCGCAGTCGGCTTTGGCTATTCAGGCATTGGCACCAGCCTTGCTGCTGTTTCCCGCCATTGCCATGATGCGTGGGTACTTCCAAGGGCGCGGTAACATGACCGCAGGCGGTATTTCACAAATTGTGGAGCAAGTCGCACGGGTGGCTACTGCAATTTTGCTCGCTTTTATTATTTTAAAGCTCGGTTATGGAGATCGCGAGGTTGCGGCCGGGGCATCGTTCGGGGGTGTCATGGGAAGCGTTGGCGCACTGGCAGTTATGCTGTATTATACGGTGAAAATGCGTCGTCAGGATCGTCAGGATCGACAAGAGCAATTCCAGGAGGAAAGCTCCGCGCTGCCGATGATGCGCATTTACAAAGACATTTTTACGCTGTCTATTCCAATTGTATTGTCTTCTTTGACCGTTCCGGCCGTTAACTTTATTGATACGTCGATTGTGGTTAGATTGCTGTCCGTCCAAATCGGCTTGGATCAGGCAACCACCCAGTTGGGTTATTTGGGAGCACGTGCGCAGAGTGTGGCGGGGATTCCGCCGATTTTGGCTATCGCGCTCAGTCAATCGCTCATTCCGATCATTTCGGCGGCTTTTGCCCGCAAGGATGAACAGCATTTGCAAAATCAGATGACGCTGGCCTTGCGTATCTCTATTTTGACCGGAATGCCGATTGTGTTGGCCTTGTGTGTAACCGCCTATTCCATCAATGGTTTACTGTTTAGCTCGCTTGGAGGCAGCGGGATTATCGCTGTTCTGACACTGGGAACGATATTTCAGATTACGATGATGACCTCCAACTCAATTCTGATTGGTATGGGCAAACCGCGTATTTCCATGGTTAATGTCTTGGTCGGTATCGTCGTTAAGTTCTTGGCGAGCTGGCTGCTGGCCGGCTGGCTTGGAATTTACGGCATCATTGCCGCAACCGGATTATGTTTCCTCGTCATTACGCTGCTGAATTTGCGTGTACTCAAAGGCATCGTATCCTTCTCCATCATGGGCCGTCGCTGGGCAGGCTTTTTGACCGCAGTCGTGCTTTCGGGAGCCATTGGATATGGTGTGAATGAGGCTTGTATTCTGCTGGTTCATATCATGCCTGCACGTGTGGCCTTCTTCATCGCATGCTGTATTGCCGGAGCGGTTGTGCTGGTATGCTATCTGGTGCTGCTGGTAGTCCTGGGCGTGCTTCGCAGGGACGAGCTGGGCAATTATCCGCGTATATTGCAAAAAGTACTGCGTCCGCTGATGCGTCTACAGCGTCAGTCTTCAGGACAACAAGGCTAAAAGAAGCATTGGCAGCCCTCCTGCTTTTTTAGTGGAAAGGCCGCAGGCTGGCATGGGCGTCATGGGCCATGGCTGTTTTTTGGATGCCATGGCGGTGCTCATGCCGCATGGCAAATAACAGCGGTCGCTTGGGTTCGCTAAGGTGCCCAAGCGTGGAACCGTCCTGAAACCAGTCGTAACGGGGGATCGGATCATAAGAGGTATCCGACCAGACGGCGTTCAGCTCGGGGCTGTACAGGCGTTGTCCTTGCGGTAGCCATATATGCGCCAAGAGCGCTGCACTCTCTTCAGGGGAGCGCAGCGCTTTTTGTTTGTCCGGAGTGAACAGTCCCGGCCAATAGTCGCTGCGTGAGCCAGTGTGGGGCACGCTGGTAGCGAATGCTGTTACTTGATCCAGCACCTGCTGGTGTCCGAACAGCATGGCATACAGGCTTTTACCGAAGCCGATCCGCTCGTCCAGATGACCAAAACGTTCCATCACCAGTCCGGCGAGCCCGTCATTCAATCCGAGCGGAAATATAATCTGGTTGAGCTGGAGCCAATCATGCAAATAAAAACCCGGCTTGTGCATCACAAATTTTTGAAAATACGGGTCCTTCACAACACGGCCCTCAATATAGTTCTGTTCGTTAATAATGAGGGCGACGGTCAACAGAGAGCTGTCCCGCCAAGCCCAGAAACGTTCCCAGAAGGGTCTCATGAATGGTGATACATGGAAATGGGGTAGCAAATGAAAACAGCTTCGGCCCAGATGACGGCTGTGCATGTATAGTTGCAGCTGCGGGTAGGCGTCCTGAAAAATAAGGGCATTGCAGCGCTCCAGCAGCCGATATAACCATTCCTTTTCCTGTTCGCCGAAGAAACTATCGATCAGACCACCCTTCAAATCGGTCATATTGTAACCGCCGTTGCGGGAAACGAGATGAGCCAGCAGTGCCCAATGCAATTCCGGATAGCCGCGATAGCATTCGAGGTAAGCGGCAGTCCGTGTGATATTGCTGCGATTCTGCTGTGCCGTATCGTTCTTGATCCGCTCGACCAGCTCGCAGTCCGTTTCACATAAGGGCATATTCAGAGAAGAGGGACGGGATGCGGGTCCATTCACCAGCATCAGTGCTTCGGCTTCATCCATAGCGGCCTGTGCGGTATGGTAATCCCACGGTAGCTCACGCAGCGGATAGCGCAGTTTGCGGGACTCGGTCCAGGCCGCCCGCTTGCCTTCCCACGCTTCCTCCGCAGCACGTGGTACGGAACCGAGCAGCTTTAGCCCACCCTGAAGCTGACGTGATGCCACATGGAACCATTCGGTGAGAGACATACTTGGTAACCTCCTTTCAATGATGAGAACACTCCGTACCCCGTTAGATATGCCGGGATAGAGTGTTCTTAAGTTTATATGGTTAGTATGTCTCGATGACAGGGCTTCCAATCGATGATACGGGAATAATAGGGGAGTGTGCAAAAGCGCCACTTGGCGTTACAATATAGAGAGCACAAGCTCTTTTGTACAAACCGAATTCAAGGAGGAATAATCCATGCAAAAGATCGTCTCTCATGAGGACTTTAATAAGGTAATATCCGCTTCTGGTGTAACGGTGGCTGTGTTTAAGGCGGACTGGTGCGGGGATTGCCATTTCATTGATCCGTTCATGCCTGATGTGGAGCAGCAATATGCAGACAAGCTTACATTGATTGAAATTGATGTAGAGCAGGCGGAGAGTGTTAGCCAAGAGCAAAATGTACTGGGTATTCCCAGCTTTATCGCTTACAGTGAAGGCCGCGAGCTGGTGCGTCTGGTGAACAGATTGCGTAAATCCCGTGAGGAAATCGAGCAGTTTTTGGACCGGGCTGTTGAAGTCCACGCGAGCTTGGCAAAATAATTGATAATTTGTATGTATGATGGCTCCAAAGGGAACCTTAATCATCAGGACATTCAGAAAGCCGCTTCCTTCCGAAGGAGGCGGCTTTCTTGCGGACACGTTCACATTTTGTCAACAAAGCTCGTATGTCAAGGAACGATATATCAGTTATAATTACTTTAAGTGAGTATTTCACAACATATAAAGTGAATAAATATTATATTTGGAAGGATACGGGTGAATTCTTTGAATAACAAAATCAGATTATTAAAATGGCTGGCACTCGTAACATGTATTGTCATGTTTCTGGCTACCTTTGGTGGAGGGGTCGTAACGCGGACGGATTCGGGTCTCGGCTGTGGCCGGGAATTCCCGCTTTGCAATGGTAAGCTGGTTCCGGCACATACGATTGCATCCCTTATTGAGTTCTCTCATCGCTCCGTCAGTGCCATGGCCGGGATTCTTTCTATCGCCTCATTTGTTGGCTTTTTGTTGTTTATGAAGCATCGGAAGGATTTACAGCTATTCTCGCTGTTAACGCTCATGTTTGTCATCATACAGGGAGCAATGGGGGCGTTGGCTGTCTTGTTTTCCCAATCGGCTGCAGTCATGGGACTGCATTTTGGCTTTGCGCTTATCGCTTTTGCCAGTGCGACCATGATGACGCTGGGAGCCTGGCAGGAGCATGCGGATTCACGCCACACCCCGCGTCTGATCCCTGGACCTGTCAGTCGGGGCTTTCGTAACTTTATATGGCTTTCGACGATTTATACCTACATTGCTGTATATTCAGGGGCGTTGCTCAGTCACTCGGTCATCCAGAAGGTTGTAAATATCGGGGGCTTTATATCTCCGTTGCTGCTTCACCAGATTTCAGCCGGTCTGCTGTTCGTCATTATCCTGGCCGTGGGTCACTACTCATACCGTTATCACCCAAATCACCGGGATATTCGTATATTGGGTGTCGTATCGGTCGTGTTAATCATGCTTCAAGTGTTGATTGGGATTAGCTTGCTGTACGTCAATAGACCTGAAATTTACATGTTTGTCGTGCTGGGACATATGCTGGTGATTGCATCGTTGTTCTCCATTTTGGCTTATCTGAGCTATCGTGTATGGGAATTGTCACCAGACCGCAAGCTTGTTTCGACCCAAGCACAACGTACCTAAGCATTTCATAGATCATAGAGAAGCGGATATTTTGCCCAAGGGGCGCTTAAGCACGTATAATAGCAGATAAGAAACAAACCAGGCCCGCGAGTTTCTCGAGGGCTTGATTTGCTTAGGAGGAATCGTCCAGTTGATCTACCAGAATTTGCGCCAATTTATTGAAGCGTTGCGTAAAGAAAATAATCTTCAAATTATAGAAGCACCCGTCGATCCTTATTTGGAACTGGCCGAGATTCATCGGAGAGTTATTGAGGAAGAGGGACCGGCATTACTGTTCACCAATGTAAAAGGTACTCCGTTCCCTGTAGCCAGCAATCTGTTTGGTACAAACCGTCGTGTGGATATGGCCTTTGGGCCTCGCCCGGAACAACTGATGGATGCGATTGTAGGGGCGACCAAAACATTGCTTCCACCCACACCCAAGGCATTGTGGAATGAACGTGGGTTGATTAAGGACATGCTAAAAGTAGGGCTGAAAACAGTATCTCATAGCGAGGCTCCTGTATTGGGAGTTCGCCGTACGGATGCTCCGCTGGCTCCACTCCCAAGAGTGACGAGTTGGCAGGACGACGGGGGGCCGTTTATCACGCTTCCGCTCGTATATACCGAGAAGCCGGGTCAGTCCAAGGATCATAATTTGGGCATGTACCGTATCCAGATTTATGATGATCAGACGACCGGGATTCATTGGCAAATTCATAAAGGCGGCGGCTTTCATTATCATGAAGCTGAGCTGCGTAATGAGCCGTTGCCAACGACAGTTATTATCGGCGGGCCACCAGCCCTGATTGCGTCTGCGATTGCTCCGGCACCGGAAAATCTGCCTGAGCTGCTGCTTGCCTCGCTCATTATGGGCGGCAAGCTGCCGATGACTGAGGACCCGCTTGGGGGTCATCGCATTCCGGCAGAGGCCGAATTTGCGATCAGCGGCTATGTGCCGCCTCATGAACGCCGTCCGGAAGGACCGTTTGGCGATCATTTTGGCTACTACTCATTACAGCATGATTTCCCAGTATTTCATGTCAAGCATATGTACCACCGCAAGGATGCCATTTATCCAGCGACCATTGTAGGTAAACCACGCCAGGAGGATTACTATCTCGGCGAATTTTTACAGCGTCTGCTGTCGCCTGCCTATCCGCTTGTGATGCCTTCCGTCAAGTCCCTATGGGCTTATGCGGAAACGGGCGTACATGCGCTGGCAGCAGCCGTCGTGCGTGAAAGCTACTCTCGTGAAGCGCTGGTCTCAGGCTTTACCATTTTGGGACAGGGACAATTGTCGTTAACCAAATTCCTGATGCTCACGGATCGGGTCATTGATTTATCCGACTTTAACCTGCTGCTGGAAACCATTCTGGAGAGATTTAATCCAGCGACGGATTTGTTTATTTTTAATCATACGTCTCACGATACACTTGATTATACGGGCCGTAAGCTGAATCACGGCAGTAAAGCGATCCTGATGGGTGTAGGTGAGCCTGTACGTGAACTGCCTCGCGCCTATGAAGGAGGCGACCTGCCGGGTATTCGCGAGATTGAGCCGTATTGCGGAGGTTGCCTCGTCGTATCCGGTGCGTCCTTTGAGCAGGATCCTGAGTTGGCGGCGCGGATACTGGAGCGCTTGGCTGTGGGTGAGCAGGAATGGCCGCTTGTCTTTATTGTAGATGATGCCAAGGAAGTCGTTCGCTCACAAGCATCATTCCTGTGGACGGTGTTTACGCGGTTTAACCCGGCTACGGATATGTATGCAGACAGCGAGGTGCGTTTGCATCATTTGAACTACAAGCTGCCAATTGTGGTGGATGCGCGCATGAAGCCGGGGTATCCAGATGAAGTGCTGCCGCGTGAGGATATTGTTAAGCTTGTAGACCAACGCTGGACGAGTTATTTCGCTTGACGCCCTAGGCAGCCCAACAACCGGATTTTACATTCATAAAAGGAGGCGTGAGCATGATACGCAAGCTGCTAGGCGAGCCGCCACGTGTGAACAAGGGCATCCTACTGGATGCTATGAACAGCATGTCAGACATGTTGAAAGTGCTGGAGCGGCAAATTCAGGCCAGCGGAGATCCGACTCATGATTTTCGCAAGGCGGATATTTTGACACGCGGCCTGATGTCATCTTTGGATGAGCTGGAGCAGAGCCATCATGCTGCCGCCTTTTTCCGAACGAAAGTGAAGGCCGGATATGCCGAGGATATGAGCGTTGATGAAAAATCGGATTATGCGCTGTACGTATTCTTTTATAAGGATGGGTTTGTGCGGGTATTTTCCATTTTGGATAAGCTCGGGAACTGGCTCAATGATTTGTATGATCTGAAAACAGGTCAGTACAAGGCGCATTATTCGTATTTTACAGTGCTGCGGCAATTCAGGTATTTGAAGATGCATCCTGAAATGACGGACAGCTTAAATGATATCAAGGACTCATACACTGACCCGATCAATCGGCTGCGCAAGCGGCGTAACACGGAAATACACTATATGAATACGGAAATGCAGGATGATCTCTGGCAACGGCATCGTGCTTTGTACGGCAAGATACACCTGGAGGATTTGGATCATCACCTGGAGGATTTAAAGCAAGGCCTGGAGATGGTGAACCGTTCCTTGGCAATTGCCTTTCGTTATACGGTGAAACAATGGGAGAACCGGGAAGCTTGTCCATAATTATGTGAGAAAATATCCTTTGACAAAGCTATGTAAACTATCTATACTGAAATCTAGTTTCAGGAAAATGCTTGAATTAATATAAACTTAACGGACAGCTAAAGCTGGAGTTTAACATATTTTTCTTATCCAGAGAGGTGGAGGGATTGGCCCGATGAAGCCCGGCAACCCGTTCTTTCCCGGTGTAACACATCGGGAGGGGACATGATGGTGCTAATTCCTACAAAACCGCTAGAGTTATAGCGGTTTTGACAGATGAGAAAAGGTTCGCATAGCGGGGCCCTTTTCATTCTGTGAAAGGGGCTCTTTTTGTATCATCATAGAGATGGGATTATATAATTCCTGAGAGGTGAAAGTCGGTTAGAAGGGGTAAGGAAGAGTGAAGGGGGTTGCAGCACGTTGATAGAGCTTAAGCAATTAACCAAGCATTATGGCAAAGGCAGCCGGCGCGTTAGTGCGCTGTCCGGTTTGGATCTTTCTATAAAGCGTGGTGAAATATTTGGAGTCATCGGTCATTCCGGGGCGGGAAAAAGTACGTTGATCCGCTGTATTAATTTATTGGAACGGCCGACTTCGGGCGAGGTATGGGTAGATGGCGTGAATCTCGCCACCGTGAGCCAATCACAGTTACAGAAACAGCGTCGTAAAATCGGAATGATCTTTCAGCATTTTAATTTGTTGTCCTCGGCGACGGTGTATGACAATATTGCATTTCCGTTGCGTCTGGTGAACACGCCCAAGCAGAAGCAGGACCAGAAGGTTCGTGAATTGCTGGAACTGGTGGGTCTGGAAGAACACAGCGGAAAATATCCGTCACAGCTCTCGGGCGGACAAAAGCAGCGGGTAGGTATTGCACGGGCGCTTGCCAGTGATCCTCATGTACTGCTGTGCGACGAGGCGACCTCAGCGCTTGATCCGCAGACGACAGGGTCCATCCTGAAATTGCTGTTAGACATTAACCAGCGCTTTAACTTGACCATCGTGCTGATTACGCATGAAATGCATGTCATTCAAAGCATCTGTGATCGTGTTGGTGTCATTCATCAGGGTGACATCGTGGAGCAGGGTCCGGTGGCAGAAGTATTCCTCAAGCCGCAGCATCAAGTAACCAAGGACTTTATCCAGCGGGAGTCTGAGCATCCCGAGGAGCTGCAAGCAGCCATAGCAGCAGCAGGAGGCGGTGAATCGGCGCATGTTGTACGGATTTCATTTTTGGGCAGCAAGACGTATGATGCGATTCTGTCACGTACAGCCCGTAGCACGGGCGTTGATTTTGCGATCTTGCAGGGTACCATCTCCACGATTAAAAACGTACCGTATGGACAGCTTATCGTCCGTTTTGAAGGAAATCAGGAGGATATTGAGTATACGCTGCGCGAAGTGTCCGGTCAGGGACTTGATGTGGAGGTGATCGGACAATGAGTGAACTTGATTTTTCGCAAGTGAGTTGGGAAGAACTAGGTAACTCTACATTAGAGACACTTCAGATGCTCGGTGCATCTGCGTTGTTCACCCTTATTATTGGTTTGCCGCTCGGGATATTATTATTTCTGGCAAGCCGCTCTTCATGGAGTCTGATGAAGGTGATATACGTTGTACTTTCCTTTATCGTAAACATTTTGCGGTCCGTACCGTTTATTATTTTGATTGTTGCACTCATTCCTTTTACGCGGTCGTTGGTTGGTACCTCTACCGGGGTGCTGGGTACAATTCCACCGCTGGTCATTGGCGCTGCGCCATTCTTCGCCCGTCTCGTGGAGACGTCATTGCGTGAAGTAGACAAGGGTGTCATCGAGGCTGCACAAGCCATGGGCGCCTCTACAGGGCAGATTATTCGTCGGGTGCTGTTGCGTGAGGCACGGCCGGGTCTGCTCGCCGCATTAACGATTACCGTCGTTACGCTCGTATCCTATACAGCAATGTCCGGTATGATCGGGGGCGGTGGTCTGGGTACACTGGCTATCAACTACGGATACTACCGTTATGAAACGGCTGTAATGATCGTTGCGGTCGTACTGATGGTCGTACTGGTGCAATTGCTGCAAATGGCGGGAGACCGTCTGGTGCGGCATTATACTCGAAAATAGGGAAACCATATAGTAATCCTTATTGATCAGGGCGTCTGAATCCTGAATAACACAATTCATTGGAGGGGTAATAACATGAAAAAATGGGTATTGGCTGTATTAAGCTTGACATTAATTGCGGTATTGGCTGCTTGCGGCACGAAAAGCACGACATCCGATACAAACAATGCGACCCAAAATACAGGCGGGTCACCACGTGAAGTCGAGCTGAAAGTTGGCGCTTCTCCTGTACCACATGCGGAAATTTTAGAAGCGATCAAGCCTCAGTTGGAAAAAGAGGGCGTTCGACTTCAAGTCGTTCAGTTTAACGACTACGTACAACCGAACGTACAATTGTTCGACAAGCAACTGGATGCTAACTTCTATCAACATGTACCATACCTGGATGTTATGAACAAAGAGCGCAAAATGGACCTGGTATCTGTAGGCGCGGTTCATCTGGAGCCATTCGGTATCTACTCGCAAAAATATAAAAAGCTTGATGAAATTCCGGATGGTGCAACTGTTGCCATTCCTAACGATGCAACCAATGGAGGACGTGCATTGCTGTTGCTGGAGAAACAAGGTCTGATCAAGCTGAAAGATGCAAGCAACATCGAAGCTACTGTAAAAGATATCACAGAAAACCCGAAAAACCTGAAATTCAAGGAGCTGGAAGCGGCTATGCTGCCACGTCAGTTGCCTGAAGTGGACATTGCGCTGATCAACACGAACTACGCTCTGGAAGCGAAGCTGAACCCGACGAAGGATGCACTGGCTTTGGAAGATAAAGATTCTCCATATGCTAACGTTCTGGTAGCGCGTCCTGACAATAAAGATTCCGAAGCGATTCAAAAGCTGATCAAAGCGTTGCAATCCCCGGAAACTAAAAAATTCATCGAAGACAAATACCAAGGCGCGATTATCCCGGCATTTTAAGCTGGATACGAGAACGCATTGAACCCAAACCCCGAATTCTCTTGAACAAGAGGATTTGGGGTTTCTTTTGGCTTGGAGTTGTAGGTGAAGCCTAAATATTTTATACTTGGGGGTGACCGTTCTCTGTGAAGAGGAGGAAAACTGTTGAGACACAAAGTCGCGCTTATAACGGGCAGTGCCAAAGGATTAGGTAAAATGACCGCTCTGCGTCTGGCTAATGAAGGCTGTGACATTGCACTAAACTATGTGCATAGCCAAACTGAAGCCGAAGAGCTTAGGCAGGTGATTGAAGCCAAGGGAGTACGCTGTCTGTCTTTGCAAGGAGATATTTCGATTCAGGAAGATATTACAAGGCTGATCGGCGAAGTACAGGATCGGCTGGGCGGCGTAGATATTATGGTTAATAACGCTGGACCGTTCATTCGGGAACGTCGCTTGTTTGCGGATTACAGTGTAGCTGAGATTCATGCCATGATTCAGGGGAATCTGGTGGGTACGATGCTGCTGGATCATCTGGTATTACCTCATATGCGGAACCAGCAATGGGGACGTATTATTCATTTTGGCTTCGGTCATGCTGGAGAAGCACGGGCTTGGCCGCATCGTGCGGTATACGCAGCCGCCAAGGTGGGGCTGGTGTCTTTTACGAAGTCACTGGCTGTGGAGGAAGCTCCTTATGGTATCACGGTCAATATGATTTGTCCCGGGGATATCCGAGGTACGAACAAGGAAAAGTCAATTGCCGATGTCATCGGCTTGCAGGATACAGAGACACCGCGCGGACGCCCGGGGAGTGGAGAGGATATTGCGCGAGTGATTGCTTATTTGTGTGATGAGCATTCGGATTTTATAACGGGTAATATTATGGATGTGTCGGGAGGGCTGGACCCGATTCGACCGACCATATAAGGGATTAAAATTCAGTACATCCCGTCACACAAAAAAGAGCCTTGAGCTTCGTTACCGAAGTCAAGACTCTCATGATCATTATGCATCAAGCATTAGAATACTTGTACCACTTCTTGGACGCCGTCGACTTCTTCGAGAAGAGCGCGTTCAATCCCTGCTTTCAGCGTGATTGTGGAACTTGGGCAACTGCCGCAAGCGCCTACCAGCTTCAGCTTAACAATGCCGTCTTCTACGTCAACCAGCTCAACGTCGCCACCATCGCGTTGCAGAAACGGACGGAGCTTATCCAGTACATCAGCTACTTCATCATACATTTGAACGCTTTGTGTTTCGCTCATTAGAATTCAACTCCTTTCCTATACCTTAACTATTATATTACAAAGCGGGCCAAATTAAAATGCCCGTCATCCAAAGCAGGTGAAAAAATGTTAAGACCTATCATAGAATTTTGCACCAGCAATATGCATTTTGGCACCGATGAAATTATGTCCAGACTGGAGCAAAATCCGGATTACGACGTCATTGAATACGGCTGTCTCAGCAATTGTGGTCAGTGTAACGCAGAACCGTATGCGATGGTCAACGGCGAGATTGTATCTGCCGATTCAGCAGAGCTGCTGTACGAAGTGATTATGAACAAAATCAAAGAAGCCGAGGCATGGGATAATCTTGATCTCGACTGAGGTATAATCATTCATCCGCCAGCTTCTTTCTGTATAAGATATACGTACCGTCCATACATGCTCAAAACAAAGAAGACCGGCTCCCAGAGCGGGTCTTCTTTGTTTGTTATACCAACAGATTAGCCAAAATGGCGTTTGGATTTCCAGAGCACGCCGCTTTTGAGCAGGCGGGGCACACGACCACGTAGCGAGGTGCTGCCCATGAAGCCATAGCCGAATCCTGCTTTCTTGCCAAGCGCGCCCAATGTACCACGCAGCTTCAAAGGATGCGGGTGAGGCGTATGGCCTTTCCACAGATCGTGTACAATGTGTGCAATCTGCTCACCTTGCACCTCCGCCGCCTGAGCACTTGGAGAGTAGGGGAGACTGGCACAGTCTCCGACCACGTACACCTCGGGATGATCTGGGATTTGGTAATATTCGTTTAGTACAATGCGGCCTTGAGGGTCTTTGGGCACAGCTAAATCCTGCACGATTTTCACTGGCTGAATCCCGGCTGTCCATACAACTGCATCCGTCACAATTTCTTCATCATGATTGTAAATAGCACCCGGCTCAATGCGGCAAACCCCGACATGATTCAACGCATCGACTTGATGCTCCTTAAACCAGGCATGCACATAGGCAGACAAACGCTGCGGGAATGCCGACAGCACCCGCTCGCCCCGATCCATAATGGTAATATTCAAATCCGCGCGGCTTTCACGCAGTTCTGCAGCAATCTCAACACCGCTCAGACCGCCACCTACAATATGCACATGTCCGTATGGCTTGATTTCATTCAGGCGCAGATACGTTTGGCGTGTATTGTTAAAGGACTGGATGGTACAGCTATGTTCTTCAGCTCCCGGTGTATTATGAAAACGGTCGGTACAGCCCAGCGCAATCACAAGCTGTTCATACGGCAAAGGCTCGCCGTCCTGAAAATGTACGATTTTATTTTCCAGATCCATCGAGGTGACTTCTCCGTATTTGCGAATGAGCCGTTGTTCATCGGGAAAATGCACACGTAAATCAAAATCAGATACCGTACCCGCTGCGAGGGCGTAGTATTCTGTTTTCAATCCCTGAAAGGGCATCCGATCCACTAAAATGACTTGAATATCGTCGGGAATATGTTTATTCAGTAATTCCTTGGCAATGGTAAGGCCACCGTAGCCGCCTCCCAGAATAACGAAATTTTTCATCAAAATCCGCCGTCCTTTCGCTGCCGTGTCCCCGGCAAATGGTCTGGTGCCTCATCAGGAAACCTTGTTCGCCAAATTAACGTCTATCCCGGCGACATGCAAATTCAATGTTTCCGATCAGACACAAGTTTTTTGTTGTTATAAAACCCGGGTTCCCGGCCCGCCTGTAGGCAGGCAGACCAGAAAAATTCCGGGGCAGCTTGGCGCTGCATGGTGTGAGTAAATGGGGATGAAATGCACGCGGGAAAATCCGAATCCGATATTGCTTTTATTCGAAAACTTCAATTTCGTTATAGAAGGTGTCCCGTTCAACCGGGATGCGTCCGGCACCTTTGACCAGCCAGATCAGCTCTTTACGGGTCAAACCGGCCGGGGTCAGTGCGCCTGCGGCATGGCTGATTTGCTCGCGCACAATCGTGCCATGGACGTCCGATGCGCCAAAGGTCAGAGCGACCTGCGTCAATTGCGGGCCAATATTAATAAAGTAAGCTTTGACATGGTCGATATTGTCCAGCATCAGGCGGCTGATCGCAATGGTTTTGAGATCCTCGTAAGCGGAGTTGCGACGCATGATGTTGGCATTTTTGCTTTTCGGCTGCATGGACAGTGGAATAAACACCATAAATCCGTTCGTTTCGTCCTGCAATGCACGGATTTGCAGCATATGTTCAATACGATCCTCGTAGGATTCAACAGAACCGTACAGCATTGTCGTATGAGTTCTCATGCCGAGATTGTGAGCCGTGCGATGAACCTCAAGATAGCGATCTACATTCGCTTTGGTGACACGCATTTTTTGGCGATACTCATCTGATAAAATTTCTGCGCCACCGCCGGTCAATGTTTGCAGTCCTGCCTTTTGCAGCTCTTGAAGCACTTCTTTGATACTCAAGCCGCTAATGCGTGTGAAGAAATCAATCTCTGCCGCAGTATAGGCTTTCAGTGTAACGTTAGGGTATTTTTCATTCAGCGCCTTCAATGAGTCTACATAGTATTGGAAAGGCACATGATTATTATGACCACCGACGATATGAAATTCTCTTACCCCCGGATGGATATGCTGCTCAACATAATCAATCATTTCCTGTCCGGACAACGTATAAGAGCCGTCTTCCCCCTGATCCTTGCGGAAATTACAGAACGCGCAACGCGCTTCGCATACATTGGTGAAGTACAGGCTCATGTTCTCAATAAAATAAACCTTTTTTCCGTTCTTGCGTAAATTAGCTTCGTTCGCCAACTGACCCAGTGTAAGAATATCGTCAGTTTCGTACAAATATATACCGTCTTCAAGGTTCAAACGAATGCCGTTCTGCACCTTTTCTACAATCTCCGCCATTCTGCGGTCTGTAAAAGGTGTAACTAATGTGGACATGCCTATTCCTCCTTCAAGTTGATCTGTGCGAGGCCTTCCGCTATGATCTGCGGTCCAAGCGCTTGATGCACACAGGATGTCCCGTTCCGTCGGTGCGAACCCGGCAGCGCGGATGTAGAATATGTGAAAAATATTACAATGACAAATATCTCAGAACGTTGCCTGTTAATTGACAATTTTCCGACAGTTTCTTTTACACACTCTTCATTCATTATAAACCTCACCTCACAGGTGTTCAATACAAACGAACAGAAAAACAGGTCCTTTAGCCTGTAAGGGAAGGACATTCCATGACTTGAGCACCTGCAAATAGTGGAGTATACTGAAGGAGAACATGAAGTAAAAGAGGAGGAATGGAGTCATGATTAACATCACCGATTCCGCTGCCGAGCGCTTGAAAGATATGCTGGAGCAGCAGGAAACGCCGAATATGTTTTTGCGTCTGGGTGTTACGCCGGGCGGTTGCACTGGATTTTCGTATGCTATGGGCTTTGACGACAACGAGACGGATCAGGATATATATATGAACGTACAGGATATGAAGATAGTAGTGGAAAAGGAAAGCATCCGCTACCTCGACGGTCTCGAAATCGACTTTGAAGAGTCCGGTATGTCAGGCGGTTTTACCATTCATAATCCGAATGCAATCGCTACCTGTGGTTGCGGTTCAAGCTTCCGTACAGCTACGGATGCAGGGAAGCCGAACGAAGAGCCTTGTTAACACACGTCGCGTCAACGTTTTGTCTTCCGGTGATCTGTTCGGGGGTAGATGTGTTAGCCTAGCGGAATAGGTGTTCGGGATAGTGGATAACGGCCTTTGTGACGGGATTTACTCGTTGCAGAGGTCATTTTTTGTGTTGTTTTTTTCTGTTTATTATCATCATTTGCTTTTGAGATGCCGATATAACATGGAGTTCTGGAGAACTATTTTCTACATAAATTTTACCTGAAGGAAGTGGAAAGAGATGTTGAAAAAGAAATGGCTTATCACTTCGCTGGTTGCGGTGGCACTGTTTTTTAGTCAATCCGCATTCGCGGCAAATACGTTTACTGATGTGAACGGGACAAAATATGAGTGGGCTGCTGAATCTATTCGTTCGATGGTCGACAAAGGTGTTGTCAAGGGCTATGTGGATGGGACCTTCAAGCCCGGCAAGACCATAACGAAAGCGGAATTTGTACATATGTTTCACAAGCTTTTTCCAGAGATCAATCATTCATCCGGAAAATCTTCAGACTTTGTGGATGCGCGTAAGCACTGGGCGAATAAAGATTTTGCAGCATTATTCAATGGGGATTATGTTTGGGGCTTCACTGAAAGAGTGGGAGGCAAATATCCAAACTATCAATTCTATATCAATCCCGACAAACCGCTGACCCGCTGGGATGTTATGATGATTGCTTCCGTTCGGACGGATTATACGAATCAGACTCTTCATCCTGAGATTAAGGAAGTAATCTCTGCAGCTGCGCAGTATAAGGATATAAAAATTCGTCAGGCGAATTACAATGACAATTACTCGTTCAGCTATCCAGTAATATACATCGACACGACTCAAGAGGAGCCCTATTATGATGGAGATTCCCAAGATCAAAAAGGAGAAGCATTCTACACCCTGACTAATATGGGCGTCCTTACCGCCAATGATGGATACCTTCACCCCAAAGCGCTAGTCACACGGGCTGAAGCGGTTACCATTTTACAGCGTTTGTACGAAGCGACAAAGCAATCGAAGTGATTTTTAAAGCAATTGAAGGATCAGACGAAAGCAAAGAAATGATCCAACTATAAATGAAGGCCTCTATAGCGGTATAGTCGCGTACTATATGCTATGGAGGCCTTTTTGAATGTGTTGAAGAAACTTTATTTAAGATCATTATCACTACGTGTGGATTGGACAAATTTACTCAGGGCATTAAAAAAGGCAAATACAACTGTAAAAAGTAAGAGTGCTATGGGTTTAATTTCAATCTCAGAAAAAACACTATATAGAACTAAAAATGAAAAAAAGAGCACTGAGGTATTTATGTTTTGTTTTGTGTAAATCGATTTTATAAAGTGCATTTTATCACTCTCCATTTTATTATAATTGATTACCCTGGCATGACTTATAAAGCAGTGGAGCAACCAATCAAAAGAACGAATATATAAATGGAACTTAAAAGAAATGGAACTTAAAAGTTACTTTAGTGCCACTCCGCAGACGGATGGTGCTTCCCATCGCCACCGCCCCCGGATTTCTTGAATAAAGCTTATAATTGGGTAGAAATCCGGGGACAAAAGCGACCGCTTCGCTTGTACAGCACCATTCCGTCTTCTCCGCTTTTCATGTACATTTCTTACTATATAGCAAAAAATAGAACTAATTGATCGCTTCCTTATGCAGCGGGTAGATTAACAATAGGAAAATATAGTTAATAAAAAAGGAAGAGCGCTATCCTCTTCAAAAAGGCTAGCGCTCTTTTTCTGTATCTAATGGTTGCTCCTTTATAAACTCTACAACCTCTTCAATTTTACAATCTAATTCCTCACAAATGCGTGCAATGACACTCATAGCTACAAATTCCCCATTTGACATTTTCGCCAAAGTAGATGGTGAAATTCCTAATTGAGTACGAAGGTAAGTTCGTGTTTTATCTCGTTTAATTAGAGTGATTTCCATTGGTTTATAGCTTGGTTTCAATCCCATGAGCAATCCCCCTCAACTTATTATATGTACTCAAATCTTAGAGAAGTCAAACTTAAATTACAATAATGCGTACATTTTATTCGATAAGTGTTGAAGGTAAACATGTGAAGGTGTATTATATGTATAAGAAGTCGTACATTAAATACATATAAACATAATTTATATTCTTTATTTGATAAAAAAAACTAATCAATACAGAAGGAGAGGATTTATTTATGACCGAGTTGGTTGAATTGAAAAGAGTTGCTATGGTATATGGACCTGATGATGATCCTAATATGTATGAATTATTTGAGGGAGTCCTGTATGATCGTAGCTATTTCTTTTATCTTGAACATGGAAAATTGTATCTGCGACATGTACGAAAGGTAGAACAACCGGATCATCCACATCTTTATGTGGATGGGGAAAGTGGGGGGCTACAATTAGCAGAGAATGTACAACGTGAGATTATGGAGGTAGTTACAGAGCTGATCGAGCGTTTGCGTAGTAAGAATGGATTGGCGTTTTTACTGGATGAACTGTTATGGCTACATGGTCGAAGCCACATTGAGCTTAACCTTGTAAAAACAAAGGGAAACCTGTAAGCCCAGTATTGTTTTTCTTATGGTTCCTTCTATATTCCAATTATCCCATTTATGCTATAATGATTTGGACAAAATAACCGGTGGGGAAGATACGGCGAAGCTAGCCCGAGAGGGGGTGACGCCGTGTCGTTTGATCTAATCGTGAAGATTCTTGACGTTGTGCTAAAGTTGGTCAGTATTACTACTGGTCTAAAGGCTTTGGTACAAGCCTGGAAACAATCACGTTAAGACAAGAAAAACCACCGGGAATAGGTTTGGCCGCCTAGCTATCCGGTGATTTTTCGTACGTAGTATGAAATTCTCGCCGTGGTCGCCCACCGGCCTTTGTCAGAAAGTCGCGATGTGCAACCATCGCGGCTATTCTTATTTTACCCACGTATCATATGTTATATGACACGTGGTACGTGATACAGCTTCTGTTTATAGTATAGCATAGTGCTATTTTTTTTTCTACAAATGGTGTTAGTCTTACTATTTCACCGTGCTACAATGCCCTGAAATGATCTTCAACGCCCCATCCATATCGTGCCAAACGCGGGTATAGCACATTTCATCTTCAATGGGTTCATTACCTACAGTTCCTCGTAAAGAAACTCGGGTCACAGTTACCGCAGTACCATCCAGCAGAATCACTTTTTGGTCCAACACTTGAATATCCGTAAAATGCAATACACCCGAACGATGGGCATCCAGATCCGCTTCTTTGTTCAACATCTGTCCAAAGTGATTTACAAATATAAGATCATCATAAATCAGTTCATCCAGGTCCTTCACATCGCTGGATAACATGGCTTTACGAAGCTTTTCCTCGGATTCAATAATATGATTTTTCTGCATTTGAACAGACACCCCTTATGATTACGATCAGTAAGTATTTAAGAATAATTATGCATCTGCCAAAATCTCGTTACCAATGTCTCCTAATTTGTCACATCTGTAAACAGTTTCTGCGCAGTGCGCACAAACAGCTGAACAGCCAGAGAAGCATTGTGCAGGGATGGCACGGCGATACCGATCTGGCGCGTAATCAGGGGTGTGGTTTCCTTGACGGTCAGATCATGGGGGAATGTGGACAAGGAGAGGGAAGAGACAATCCCCATGCCCAGTCCTTGCCGAACCATGCTGACTAAGGTACTGACATTGTGAGTGGTGAAACGTGCCTGTAATTGGCTTCGTTCACGCTCAAAGCCTTCCATAATGGCAACCTCATGCCCGCCTTTACAGAAGATCATATCCTGCTGGTTCAAGTCTCGGATGGCGATTTTGGTTTGTGATTGCAAAGGATGACCGTCCGGCAGGAGAATAACCATATTATCCTGACATAAAGGGATCACATCCACCTGCGGATCTGGCAGCAGAATGATACCTGCTTCAATCTCTCTGTTATGCAGCCATTCCTTAACTTCATTGGTGGAGCCTTCATGCAGATCGAATATGAGGTTCGGGTAACGCTGGCGAATATGATGTATGATCGGGGGCAGAAAATAGGCTGAGGCCGAAGGAAAGGCTCCGATGGTGATTGTGCCAACATCCAGTCCTTTTTCGGCGGCGACCTGCTGCTCTACTTTTTCCATGCTTTGCAGCATCATGCGGAATTGCAGCAGTACCTTTTGCCCGATATCCGTTAGTAGTACGCCTCTTTTCCGGTCACGCAGGAATAGCTGAACACCTAGTTCACTCTCAATACTGGCGATGGCATGGCTGACTGCGGGTTGCGTCATATGCAACTCATGGGCAGTTTGGGTAAAATTCAGTGTTTCAGCTACGCGAACAAAGATCATAATTTGGGTAATGGCCATAAGCGAAAAGTTATCTCCCTTATCGAAAACATTCATTTTATTTATGAGTGCCCACAGTATACGCTAGTAAAGTGAAGCTTTGCAAATGGCTATAAATGATGATAGCCGTATGAAATGAGCGATGATCATCGCTGGGAGAGAGGGAGATATCCATGAAAACATTAACACCTAAAGCTACGCTGTGGCTTGTATTGATATTAGTGATGGTGTGGGGAATTAACTGGCCATTGACCAAGCTGGCTTTGCCGGATACACCGCCGATTTTATTTTCAGGCATACGTACACTGTTAGGCGGGCTAATCCTGCTTCTGTTCGCTATGCGTCACAGGGAAACCTTACGTTTGAGACAGAATGCGTGGGCGTATCTCGTTCTGGCGATATTTAATATTGCCGGCTACTATGGCTTGCAGACGGTGGGGCTGCTGTATTTGCCAGCCGGGTTATTTTCCACTTTAGTATTCCTCCAGCCGATCTTGCTTGGATTGTTCTCCTGGTTGTGGTTGGGTGAGCGTATGTTTCCGATGAAGGTCATTGGACTGGTTCTTGGCTTTGGCGGGGTGATCGTAATTAGCTCCGGCGGGACGGCAGGGCATTTGTCCGTCTTGGGTATCGTACTGGGGCTGGCCTCTGGACTGTGCTGGGCGCTCGGAACAATTTATATGAAGAAAAAAAGCAAGCAGTTGGACTCCATTTGGGCGGTGACGATGCAGCTCATTTTTGGGGGAATTATACTGAATGGGATTGGACTTACGACGGAGAAATGGAGCGATATTCACTGGACCCCCTCCTTTATCGGTATCTTGCTGTTTATATCGGTATTCGTAATTGCGATGGGCTGGATGATTTATTTTAAACTGATCGACAACGGAGAAGCAGGAACGGTTGGCTCCTATACATTTATGATTCCGGTGCTGTCTACGATCTTTAGTATGGTGATACTCAAGGAGTCGCTTACCTTGACATTCGTGGTGGGATTGGTGTTGATCGCGGGCAGTGTGTATCTGGTGAATACGGCTTCACCGGGAAAACGAGGCAATCGAAGCTCAAGGGCTCATGAAACGAAATCCTGTACAAATGAATAGGGAATGCGGAATTAGGGAAAATATACTAGATTATAAGAGTGGGGTCATAGTAAAATATGACTATGTAAGTCGGGAGGTATACAAGTTATGAAGCAGGAAGAACCTATGAAGGATTTTGACGTAACCCAAGCCAAGTATGATCCGAAGCAGGAAGAACAGGTGAAAAAAGGATTTTTCAAAAAGGTGAAATCCACGGCCGGGAAGGTTCCTTTTGTGAAGGATGCGGTGGCAATGTACTATTGTGCGATAGATCCTGAAACGCCTCTTTATGCCAAAGGAGTGGCCTTCGGGGCCTTGGCGTATTTTATTTCTCCATTGGATGCAATATCCGATGTCATTCCAATGCTGGGATTCACGGATGATGCGGGTGTCGTGCTGGCGGCCTTAAAAGTGCTGGACATGCATATCAAGCCAGCCCATCGGGAGAAGGCGAACGAATTTTTTTCTTGAGGATTGCTTAAGAAGTGCTTGAGGAGCGGGGGAGCTAAGAAATGGATAGATACACACCAACAGCGAGGGAACGCTGGCAGATGAAACAGAGTGAGCAGCAGTCGCAGGGCTGGGTGCTTGCTTTGTTTGGCTGGATTTTTGCAGGATTGGGGTTCATATTCAGTTTTTTTGTCGTCGGAGGATTGTTGGGTATTGTAGGTCTGGTTTTCGGCATTTTGACGAAACGGATGGAGCAAAGAAATACGCAGGGCGTCTTCATTATCGTAATCAGCTCGGTTGCCATTGGCATTGGGTTGTTGATTTTTACTATTTTTGCAGCACAGGGTTTTGTAGAAGGTCTGAGGGAAGGTTATAATGAGCATTATCAATCAGGGAGGTAACCGCATTGAGCGTCATTATTTCACAGCAGATTACAGCAACGGGCGTGAAGGAATATACGAAGGTGATTAAAACATTCGATTCCCATTTTACACCTTTGGTTGGACAGAAAATCAGGGATACGGCTTTTGGCGATATGCAATATTATGATGTCGAGGACGTGTTTATTGATCTGGCAGAAAACGAATACTGGGTGATTTTACCTGCAGTTCTGCTGCATACCGATGATATCGAGGATGTACGGGATGCGGTGCGTGAGTATCGTTCACATGGTTGGGAATGTACAAAACCTTTGTAAATGCACGCTGTATAAGCATCTATACGGAAGCGTCTTTCTTTTGCGAGATAGGCGTTTTTTTGTGTATTTGTGTATAAACTCTTTCTAATGATTGGCATGAAAAGAAAGAATTAATGCTGAAAATGCGCAAATTGTATCATTTTTTATCATAAAACGACAAGTTGGGAAATGAAAACGGACTTAATGTGTTATACTTAATATATCAAAGGACAAGAGTCTAAAACGACCGGTAAGGCCCTTTCTTTGAAGAACCTCGTAAGGTTCAACGTTTATCCAAAATAAATGGTCAAAAGGAAAAGGGGAAATGCTAACGTGAGAGTGAATTTGAAATTTACGAACAAAGGGCAAGTTGCAGTCGAGAAGTTCAACAATGAGGAGCTTATCGAAATCTTTACCCGCTACATTAAAACGTTAAGCAAGAAGTATGATATCTCGGTTACCGTACCGGAAGATCTGAATGAGCAGATCTTGGCAGAGGGCACCGTGAAGGTCGTGTTGGATAAGATTAATTGTGACATGGACGCTTTTTTCAAAGAGCTGAGCCGGGATATCAAGGTGCCACTGGTCAAAAGATTGGGTACCAAATTGGATAACGTGTTTAAGACCGAGGTCGTGGAGCAAGAACAGAACTAAGGACAAGGATCAGGCGAGTCTGAATGAGGATTCGCAATAAGAAATCATAAAACCTCCCGAATGGGGCGCATGGCTAGGGCATGTGCTCGTTCGGGAGGTTTTATATGTTAAGGCTGCTCTATTCAGCAGGAAAACATGCAATATTGGTTCATTAGCGGGTTATGGACGCAAGGCGCAGCTTGGCTAAATCAAACGAAGGCACAAGCCCTTCCTGGGCGGCGCGTCCGAGCAGTGCTTCGATGGCTGCATAGCCGCTGTCACCCAGATTGGCGGTAAAATCGTTCACGTACAGGTCGATATGCGATTGGGCCACATCCGGTGACAGCTCCTGCGCATGGGACAATACATATTCGCGCGAAGCCTCGGGATGTTTCCAAGCGTACTCGACAGAGGCGTGTATCCAGCCTGCAATAGCATCGAGGTCCAGAGAACGGCGGGCAATAATGGCTCCAAGCGGAATCGGGAGCCCCGTATCTTCTTCCCACCAGTTGCCCAGGTCGACTTGTTTGCTAAGACCGTAGGACGGATACGTGAAACGCGCCTCGTGTATAACCAGCCCGGCATCCATATGTCCGTCACGGACAGCAGGCATGATCTGGTCGAACGGCATAACGACAATTTCGCCGACTCCTCCCGGCACATGCTTGGCCGCCCACAGGCGGAATAGCAGATAGGCCGTGGAGCGTTCGCTCGGCACAGCTACGCGCTTGCCGGACAGGGCTTCTGGTCCTTCCGCCGTGGTGCCTTCCTTGGTCAGCACGAGCGGACCGCAGCCCCGGCCCAGCGCGCCGCCGCAAGGCAGCAGGGCGTATTCGTCCAGCACCCAAGGGAGCGCAGCATAAGAGATTTTCATGACATCCAGCCCGTTTGGCGTTACCGCCAGATTATTGGTGATGTCGATATCGGCGAATGTGATGTCCAGCGCGGGTGCGCCCGGAATCAATCCATGCGCCAAGGCATGGAAGACAAAGGTGTCGTTGGGACAAGGTGAGAAAGCAATTTGCATCTATATAACCTCCGTTAATGTAGAAAATGCGGCTTCCAACGCTTGCAAAGCCTCTTTGATCCGCCAGGCTGCGCGGTCACGTGGGCCAACTGCATTGGAAATCGTGCGGATTTCCATCACAGGCAGCTCCAGCCTGTTCGCCGCTACGGCTACCCCATAGCCTTCCATCGCTTCGGCGGCGGCTCCGGGAACACGCTTCACCAGCCGTTCTGCGGTAGCCGCCGTACCTGTCGCCGTCGTGACGGTCAGGATCGGCCCGGCGACGGCTGTCTGTCCGGCGGCACGCAGCGCCTGAACGAGCCGCTGTGTGGTTGCACCGTTCACGGCGATTCGGCTGGAGCCGAAGCCTAGCTCGTCCACGCTGCTGAAGCCTTCCGCCGTCTCGGCCCCGAGGTCGGCGGCGATGATCGCGTCAGCGACGACGACGCTCTCCAGTGCGGCGACATCCACGAAGCCGCCGCCGATTCCGGCGCTGATGACCAGGCGGTAGCCGCCGCCAGCCAGCGCCAGCGCAGTCGAAGCCGCTGCGGACGGAGCGCCCACACCAGCCAGCTCAACTGCAAAGCGGGTGTCGCCGTTCAGCCCGCGCAGCACGGCTTCCCGTTCGCCCTCAACCGCGGTCATGATCAGGATGCGTCCGTCTGATGTTGTATGCTCCATCGGTTGATTCCCCTTTAAATTAAGATCATATGCTACTTTATCATACTGCTTTTTGAAAAGATGTTCAAAAAAAACGACAAAAAAAAGCGCTCTGTGGCGCCTTTTGGATAAACCTGCAATATGTTCACAAACCGAAAGCCAGCAGCATAGCTGCCTTAAAGAATAACGTTGAGCCTATAAGTAACAGTTAGATAACAGTTATTTTCAATTTTTTCAAGATAAAAAAGCATATCTAATCTGGAAGAACAGTACAGGCATAGCATATAATAATTATATCGGCTGATCCTTGGTGATCAACTGAAACATCGTGATATTGCGGTCATAATGGCTTTGGGTCCCATTCTGATTGCGCACCCGAATCATCTCGCTGCTGAACAATTCGATATATCCGTTGCCAATCTCGCAGTATACGCCCGTCGGGTCCTCCTGCCAGACTGAAACGAGATGCTGAGACAGCGCCGCGGTGAAAAATTCGATGTTTTTTTGCAGTACGCGTGGCGTTTTCTTGGGTTCCATAACGTAAATCCTCCCTATATGATGCCATTTGAAAATGAAGCAATTGAACGTGGCTGATATGTGGCAAGTAACAACATGATAAGCATAAAAAAACGGTGAAAAAGTACGGTTCGACAATCTACCTCAATGAAACAGACGTAAACACTGTACCCTTTAATGCTATTTTTGTAAAGTATCCGATTGACCTTTTCAACATCAGGCTGCGTTTACACACATTTTACATTGCGTTTACACAGCTATGATGCTAGTGCGTTTCATCTAATAGTACAATAAAGCATAACTATACTGCACGATTGATGGAGGCCATATGTTGATAGAGAGTCAGAATAAGGATAAAGATAAAGCCGGGTCAGAACGTTACTTTAATCGGGATTTAAGTTGGATTGAATTTAACCGCCGTGTGCTTCAGGAAGCTCAGGATACAGATACACCGTTGCTGGAGAGAGCTAAATTTTTGGCAATTGTGTCCAGCAATTTGGATGAATTTATGGCCGTTCGGGTGGCAGAGACGCGGGAGAAGATCAAAGCTGGTTTTATGCAAAAGGATTTCACCGGATATACCCCCGCCGGTTTATACAAACGGCTGATCAAGCGCGCGATCTCGATGGTATCGGAGCAGTATCGAACCTATCGCGAAATTTCTCGCCTGTTGACGAAAAAGGGGATTTTGCTGCTTGAATATGAGGATTTGAATGCGACACAGCGCAAGTCTCTGGATACTTACTTTCATGAAATTATATTTCCGGTGCTGACGCCAATGGCGGTCGATCAGAGCCGTCCTTTTCCACTAGTTCACAATAAATACGTATATTTGGCAGTTGTATTGAGACGTCAAGGAGATACGGAGGAGGACAAACCGTTTTTTGCCATCGTGCAGGTGCCTTCCAATATTCCGCGTGTCGTGTCTGTGCCGCTACGTTCCAATAGCAAGAAGAAATCATTCATTTTAATTGAAGAGCTGATCAAGCATCATATTCAAACGCTGTTCACGGGTTATGTACCGGAATCGGTTCAAGCCTTTCGTGTTACGCGCAATTCCGATTTGTCCATTAATGAAGAGGAAATCGAAGATTTGCTCGAAGAGATTGAAAAAGAGCTGCGTCGAAGAAGACGCGGTGCACCGGTAAGACTGGAAGTGGAAAAAGGGATTCATCCCTTTGCTCTGATGGAGCTTCAGCGTGAATTCAAGTTGTTCGATCATGTGTTTGAGATAGATGGGCCGCTGGATTTGACGTTTCTGTCGTCCTTTTCTGATCAATTGGAAGGGTATTCGCATTTGAAGTTTCCGGCAATCAAACCAGTGTATCCGGAAGAGCTGCCCCCACAAGAGGATATTTTCAACGTACTTCGCAAACGGGACGTGCTGGTATATCATCCGTATGAGTCGTTCGATGCGGTAACGGATTTTATCATTGAGGCGTCAGAGGACCCGGAAGTGATGGCGATCAAAATGACCCTGTACCGGGTCAACGGGGAATCCAAGCTGATACCGGCACTGGCACGTGCGGCCGAATCAGGCAAGCAGGTCACGGTGGTGGTGGAATTAAAAGCCCGTTTTGATGAGGAACGTAATATTGCCTGGGCGCGTACGCTTGAGAAAGCAGGCTGTCATGTGGTGTACGGGCTGGTCGGCTTGAAGACGCATGCCAAAATTATTCTAATAGTACGCCACGAGCGTAACGCGCTCAAGCGCTACGTGCATGTGGGCACAGGCAATTACAACGAAAGCACAGCACGGGTGTATACGGATATCGGGTTATTCACGTCAGATCCCGTATTGGGTGAGGATGCCTCCGAGCTGTTTAATGAAATCACGGGCTTCTCCGCACTCAAGACGCTGCAAGCTTTTACGGTGGCTCCGACGGGAATGAAAAACAAGCTGTTTGAGCTGATCCGCAGGGAAGCGGAGCAAGCACTTGCAGGTAAGCCAGCCCGTATCATTGCCAAAATCAATTCCTTATCCAGTCAGGAGATGATTGATGAGCTGTATGCAGCTTCTCAGGCGGGTGTTAAGATTGACCTGATCATTAGAGGGGTCTGCTGCTTGCGTCCCGGGGTGGAAGGCTTCAGCGAGAACATTCGGGTTATCAGTATTGTTGACCGTTTCCTGGAGCATTCCAGACTGTTCTATTTTGAAAATGCGGGGAATTCGGAGCTTTTCCTGTCCAGCGCGGATTGGATGACTCGTAATTTGACTCGTCGGATTGAACTGATGTGCCCGATTTATGATGACCGGATCAAGGGAATGCTGTCAGACATTTTACATTTGTCCTTGAGGGATAATGTGAAGGCTCGGCAGCTTTTGCCTAATGGCAGCTATCAATTTGCGGCAAGAAAAGACGAAGAGGCTCCTATACGGAGCCAATCCGAAGCCATGAAGGTTAGAAATTGGAAGAAGGAAGAATGGACCACGACAACGTAAGGTTCCATGCTTTTTGAAAATCTTTAGCGACAGTCTCCAGCTCCCGCTGTTCTAGAATCGGTTCACCCATACTTTCCAGACGAAGATGTAGCGCATCGTCACCTGTGGTGGGATTGATGCTGGTGATGATGCCGGATTCGCTCCGATCCATGCCGATCGCAAGCTGGAGCAGGGAGCCCAACCGATGTACACGTTCTTCGTCGGAAGGCTCCAGAATATCAGCATGTACGCGCAACAGTCGGGGCGTCCGATTCTTGGGATGGTAGTCTGCGATCAGCGCAGCCAGCACCGTTTCACGGTGGGATAAACCACCGATGCCCGCATGTAGGATCCAGAACACGGAATGCTGGCGGAAATGGTAGTAATTTAAGGCTGCTCCGGTTTTGTAAAGCGTTGCGGCGGTCAGCAGCAAACGTTTGTCCATCGCTGAGGACGATACGTCAGCCCATACGTCAACGAGTTCGTCATAGAGTCGGACAGCGTACTCGTTAACCCGCTTGACATGCGCTTCGCTAACCGGGACAGCGAATGAAAGTATATTGCGGATCGACGCGATGAGCGGATTGTCGACCACAGGCTGTTCGGAATTGACCAGTTCATGAAACAAACCGTCACGCAAGCCCGCTCCGCTGACCAGATAGGTGGAGCCATGAGCGGCCTCGAATATCGATTTCAAAATAATTAGCCCCGGTACAATAATGTCGGCTCTGTCTTTGGACAGGCCGGCTGTTTTTTTGCGTTTTTCATAGGGAAGATGAGGCAGACTGACATAAAAAAAATCGACATCTTCTGTTGTCATTTCGTAATGATGCGTCACGGGCAACGAGTAATCCTGCCGCTTCTGATTGATTTTAGCCAAGGTACGTAAGGTACCGCCCAAACCGATGAACGGCAGGCCCGGATTGGAAAAGATCCAATCATGGTTTTGCAGGGAAGAACGGACGAAGCTCTCCATCTCCTCAATCTGCTGAGGAGACCATTCACCGTTCCTGACTTCCCGGCCAAAGCGCGAATTCGTGTTGACCGCGCCAAAAGGAAACGATACGGTATGAAGCCGCTGTCGCTCGCGGAACAGCGTAATTTCTGTACTGCCGCCCCCGATGTCAATAATAATGCCGTCGTTTACATTCATGGTATTGACGACACCCAGAAAACCAGCATAGCCTTCCTGCTCCCCGCTCAATATTTCTAGCGTTAAGCCTGTTTCCTCCGTAATCCATTGCACAATCTCATCCGAATTCGCCGCATTACGGATAGCGGCCGTCGCTGCTGCACGCATACGAACAACCTCGTGCATACGGCATACCGTCATGAATTGGCGCAGTAATGGAGCGATGCTTCGAATCGCTTCCCGCTCCATACGGCCGTTGGTTCCAACCTTTTCGCTTAGTCGGGCAGCCTCTTTGCATTCCTGGACAATCCTGTAGGCTCCTGTCTCTGTTATTTCATAGATCACTAGACGTATGGAGTTGGAGCCAATGTCCATGATGCCGATTTTGCTGTTCATGAGTTGACCTCCTTGTTGAAAAAACAATTTGCCGGCAAACCCGCTGCTCCGTGCAAATATAAGTAGATTATTGTCATTGTACCAGTGATGTCCCGTGCATGCTACCGTTAGCAGTGATCTTGCGAAATGGACATGTGCCTCGGGCAATCACCCAAGAATAGAGTATCCGTGTTGAGTATGTATAAGTATAGTTTGACGGCGAAAGGAGAGAGGATTCATGAGACAACTTGCAAGCAAGTGGTTAAAGACGAAGGCGCTGCTCCACCATCCGTATACCGCCGTTTATATACCGGAAACGTGTCTTTATAGCAAAGATCAACTGCGCATGATGCTAGGGCGGCATGCTTTTGTATTCATAAAGCCCGTGAAGGGCGGCGGTGGAATCGGAGTCATGCGTGTGGCTAGGGAGCGCAGGGAATACACCTGCACGCGCATGGAACGCAGATATCGGTTCAGCAGCTTTGGAGAACTTGCTGTCGGAATCGAAAAGCTCCGGCTTCAGCGCCCGTATTTGATCCAGCAGGGTATCTTGTTGTCTGCTATTCAGAGCAGACCTGTTGACTATCGGGTAAAAGTGGTGAAGGTGGGCCAGAAATGGGCGTTCCGGTCAGTGGTTGCACGTCAAGCCCGTCCCGGACTGGTCATTACGAACCTGTGCAAAGGGGGAACTCTGATGAAGGGAATGGATGCACTTCGGAAGATTTATCCCCGCCAGGTGGCTACCCGAAAGCGACGTGAAATCGTTAATCTTACACAGCGGTGTATTCCTGTACTGGAGAAAAGATTTCCGGGGATTGGACAATTGGGATTTGATTATGGACTGGATCCGAATGGACGGATATGGATTTTGGAAGTAAACACAAGACCCCAATAATCCTTAATCTTCTTAAATTAACTCCCATAAAATTCAATTTAGGGGGTTGTAAATATAATCTATATGTGTAAACTATAAAAATATTTTTTTTATTTACAAGCGTCAAAATCCTGTGTATAAGTATTGTCCACATTATCCCCTGTCGCATATATGGCTTAACGACACTTACCAACAATTTATACACAGGATTTCCACAACATGCTGTGGATAACAGAACGCTTGTTCCGTTTTTGGTATTTTGATAGAATAGATTTTGAAATAAAAGGAAAGGTTGTGTCGAGGATGGCTATGCTGACGGATGAAATGCTTTTGGATTCCTATCAGATGGCAATCGAGCTTAAACTTGAATGTGACTTCATTGCACTGTTGCTGGCTGAGATTCACAAAAGAAACTTAGAGATGAATACAGCCGTAGTCCTTCATTAGACCGGACAAGCTCTCGTACTGCGACTGTGAAGCCATTCAGGGTTCGAATGACTTTACGGACAATCACTGCAACGAATAGGCACACCGTAGAAAAGGGTATTTCACTCCAATAATTCAAATTTGGAGTAAAATACCCTTTTTTGTCATAGTCTAAGAATAGACTACAGTTTCATGTTACTACTGTGACCCGGGGACAGCTTGGCGTCCGGATCAACATAAACCTTGGCGTTGTTGACGGCCGTAGGCGCTTCACCGAAGCCGACAGCAATCAGCTTGAGCTTGCCTGGATAGGTTGTAATGTCCCCAGCGGCGAAAATGCCGGGAATATTCGTTTCCTGACGGGAATCGACCACGATGGAGTTACTTTCGATTTCGATTCCCCATTCAGCAATCGGACCGAGAGTGGATACAAATCCAAAGTTAACGATCACATCGTCCACTTCGATTTCCTGAGTTTCTTTGGTTTTTACATGAGCAAGGGTAACCTTCGTAATCGAGTCTTCCCCATGCAGCTCTGTAATTTCAGTTGGTGTAACGACGTTTACTTTGGAAGCGAGGAGGTTTTCTACACTGTGTTCATGCGCACGGAATTTGTCGCGGCGGTGAATCAATGTAACCTGTTCTGCAATCGGTTCCAGCATGAGCGCCCAGTCTACCGCAGAGTCGCCGCCGCCGCTGATCAGCACTTTCCGGCCTGCAAATTTGCTCAGGTCGCTGACAAAGTAATGCAGGTTCGTTTTATCAAAACGATCTGCGCCCGGCAGTTCCAGTCTGCGCGGCTCGAAAGCACCCACGCCAGCGGTAATAATGACCGCTTTACCGTGATACTCGCCGCCTTTATCTGTTTTTACGATGAAGTGGCGTTCTTCCTTTTTCTCTAATGATACGACTTTCTCTTCTAACTGTACTTCTGGATTAAAGTGGTTCATCTGCTGAACCAGATTGTTGACCAGTTCCTGTGCAGTCACTTTAGGAAAGCCAGCGACGTCATAAATATATTTTTCAGGATAAAGGGCTGCAAGCTGGCCCCCGAGTTGGGGCATACTTTCAATTAAGGTGACGGATGCCTGCCGCATTCCCCCGTAGAAAGCAGCGAAAATACCGGCTGGACCGCCTCCGATGATAATCAGATCGCGGAGTTCCGCACCTGTGGATTGAGCTGTCACTCTAAAAACACCTCCGAATGGATAGTATGGATAATGGATAATGGATATTAAATGTTGAATCAGCCGCATAGAGGTTAAAAAAAGCCGCCGAACGCATGATTCACTGTTTATCATTATAAACCGCCAGGTTCCGCTTGCAAAGCTTAAGCGATTAATATTTGATGAAGGCAATCCGGCGTGTATAAATTAGTCATTTTAAGAGCAAAGCTGTGAATAATTACTGATTACGTAAACCGGAAGGGGTAGAAGCATGAGCAGTATTCCCAAAATTGTCATTGTGGGTGCCGGGTATGGCGGTATTTTGACGGCTCAGCAATTGCAAAAGGAGCTCAAGCACAACGAGGCGGATGTCACGCTGGTTAACCGCCATGATTACCACTATATAACAACGCATCTCCACATGCCTGCAGCAGGTACGGATACGATTGAGCATTCACGAATTCCGATTTCGCAGCTGATAGATGAGTTCAAGGTGGATCTAATCAAAGGGACGGTTAAGGAAATCATACCGAAGGAGAAAAAAATCGTGCTGGAGGATGGATCGCTATCCTTCGATTATCTGGTAATCGGGTTGGGCGGAGAACCGGAAACCTTCGGTATTCAGGGGATGGATAAGTTCGCGCTTACGATTCGAAGTATTAACTCGGTCCGCTTGATCCGTGAGCATATCGAATACCAGCTTGCTTTGTATAAAAATGACGGAAACCCCGGACGGCTGAATTTTGTAGTCGGAGGTGCGGGCTTTAGCGGCATTGAATTCGTGGCGGAGCTGGCGGATCGTCTGCCACAATTGGCGAGAGCCTATGATATTGATTTTAACCGGATTCAAATCATTAACGTCGAGGCGGCTCCTACGGCATTGCCGGGCTTCGATCCGGAGCTGGTAGAATACGCGATGGATGTCCTTAAGCGTAAGGGCGTTACCTTCCGCATCGGTGTTCCAATTAAGGAATGTCTTGAAGATGGCGTCATCGTTGGTGAGGGTGAGAAAATCGAAGCCTGCACGGTCGTATGGACTGGAGGTATTCGTGGTAACGGCCTGATCGAGAAAGCCGGATTTGAAGTGATGCGCGGACGGGTGAAGATTGACGATTTTCTACGCGCACCGGACCATGACGACATTTTTATTATCGGGGACAGTTCTCTAATGTTTAATCCCGAAGGACGCCCGTATCCGCCGACCGCCCAAATTGCGATGCAGCAAGGGGTACTCTGCGCGAAGAATCTGGCAGCTACGCTTCGTAAAAAGGAGCTACACAAGTTTGTATTTTCCAACAAAGGCACAGTTGCATCTCTTGGAAAAGGGGAGGCTGTCGCGGTCGTGGGCAGTCGCAAAATAAAGGGCTGGATCGCCGCACAACTGAAAAAAATTGTGGATATCCGCTATCTGTTTATCATTGGCGGGATTCCGTTGGTGCTGAAAAAGGGACGGTTTTTCTAATTACCAACGAGTAGTACACATACAAAAACGATGCAAGCAGAAAAGGTTTCCACGACTTCTAAACAGGAGCTTGGAGGCCTTTTTAGTCTAGATCAATAGAAAATAAGGTATTGACACATAACTATACGACGACGTATAGTGTGGTTACTAATTACAGAGGGGGACCTTCACTTTGAATTCTGATTTTAACATCAAGGCTGATCCTGCGAGAATCAATTTATTGTTGGAAAAATTCCCGAATGTTGACTCCCAGTCGTTGAGTACGTTAGTACTTTTTATACAGACAGCTCATGAAGCGTACAATGGTGTGTCATCCAGATTGAACGAATATGGGTTATCCATCGGAAATCTTAAGATCTTAATGCCTTTGTTTTTGTTTGAACGCTCGTTAACCTCGTCCGAATTAGCAGATTTTTCAGGGGTTACACGTTCAACTGCAACCAGTGTCATTGACAAGCTGGAACGGGATGGTATAGTCCGGCGAAGTACGCTGACAGATCGACGTATGATCGCGATCTCCTTGACTGATGAAGGAAAACAGTTAATGATTGAAAAAATTCCGAAGTTTACTCTGCTTTTTTCTGATTTAATGAATGAATTTACGCAGGAAGATCATATTCTTTTTGCTACGTTATTAAAGAAGCTATCCTCAGGTCTTGAACGGATAAAACGGGAATAATTACTTTTCCCAGCACTAATAGTTAGACGTCGTACTATCAGATATCTCATTAGTTTCAGGACTATCATTTTCAACGATTATTGGCTAAATCATCATGAAGGAGAGTTCATTTTAATGAATAAAAAGATCATCGTGTACGTTCTACTTGTTGCCGCGTTAGGTATTGGAGGTACGCTGATGGCTATGAGCGGCAAGGATGCTGTGAGTATGGCTGCCACACAAAAAAACACGCTGCTTACGGCAGATACCGTAAATGCTGCTTTTCAGGGTGTAGGTGGAAGAGTAAACACCATTGAGGTCAAAGAAGAACAAGAAGTGAAAAAAGGCGATGTGCTCATGACTCTTGATCCTGTAGACCTTGATCTGCAAATTGAAAAATTAAAAACGGATATCGCACAGGCTGATGTGAAAATAAAACAGGCTAAAGATGGACTGCAAAACCAGTCGGAAAAAATTTCAACTTCAGAAAAACAGGGACAACTGGATATTCAGGCTGCGCAAGCGGGAGAATCCCTGTTGAACCAAGGCACACGTGCGGAGGATATCCAAAAGCAAAAGCTGGCTATTGAAGCGGCCCAGCAATCGTTGGACGCATCTCTGACAGGAGTGGAGACAGCCAAAAGAAATGCAGAGATTGCGCAAAAGACAGTGACCTCCAGACAACAGGCGCTTGAATTGGCTAAAGTCAATTACAACCGTATCAAAGCTCTGTATGATGCCGGAGCTGGAACCAAGGCGGACCTGGATAACGCCAAAAATCAACTGGATTCTGCCCAAATTGCGCTGGATACGGCCCGAGATCAGGTGGAGATTGCCAATAACCAGATTACTTCCGCCAGCAAACAATCCGACATTGCTAAAAATAGTATCGCCCAGCAGCAAACCGCTCTGGAAAAAATGGAGGCAGGCGCAACAGCGGAGGAACGCGAACAGGCCCGTATCAAAACAGAAAAGGCCAAGGAAGCACTAACCCAGACCTCGCAAACGCGAAAAGATGTTAAGAATAGTGAATACAATGTAGATCTTCTGGCTCAACAAAAGCAGGCATTAAGCGTTCAACTCAAAACCTTGGAATTGCAACGCGGACGTATGGTGCTGAAAGCATCCACAGACGGCAAAGTGTCACGTATTATACCGAAGATGGGAGAAATCGTGGCGACGGGTGCAACGGGTGTCGTTATTGAAACCAAGCAGCTATACTATGATATTTATGTGGATGAGGATTCCATGTCACAGTTTAAAGCAGGAGGCAATGTGACTTCCCACGTTGTAGCTTTAGACAAAGATATTCAGGGGAAAGTGAGGTACGTCACCTCTGCTCCACAGTATACCAATATGAGAATGAGTCGGGATAAAGGTCTGTCGGATACAAGCTCCTTCCAGGTGCGGGTAGATGTCCAGCGAACATCTGCATTGTTACCTGGAATGACGGTAGAGGTTGTGACGAAATGAAGGCGTTTATAGAAGAATGGAAGCTCTTGATCAGTGGCAAAATGGTTTTTATTATGCTGCTCGTTCCTATCGTAGTAGCCGTAGCATTCGGATTTGTATTTAAAAATAACCAGCTTAACGATGCCTCTGTAGCTGTAGTGGATTTAGACCATAGCAGCTACAGCCGACAGCTTATTAATAAGCTGGATGCTTCGCAGTATATTGATGTACGCTATGTGCAAGAGAATGATACCGACCCGAATTTACTTTTATATAATGAAAAGTTTTTTGCAGTTATTTATCTTCCAGCGGGGCTGGAGGAGAACAGGCTTAAGAGAGTGCAGAGTAACATCGGCTTTTATGTAGATAACACGGTGGGCCAGGCCACAGGAAATCTACGTTCGGCGGTGACTGAAATCGTGGCGACGGAAAATGCGACGCTGGCTGGTGGTGGATTAAAGGGGATGGGAATGAGTGACAGTCAGGTAACAGGGCTTACCTCCAATATGCTGCTCCAGCAGCGGCTATTGTATAATCCTACCAATGCTACTTTAATGACTTCAGTCATGGGGTTCATAAATACAGTTATGATTTCGCTGATTGGTGCTACTGTGCTGACGATTGTCCCTCGCTTACGGGAGGAAGGACGATTAAAAGAAGAGCTGCAGCATTCGTACGGTCTGATTCTGAGGGTGATACCGTATGCGTTAGTAGGATGCGTATCCTTTTTTCTGTCCATTGGTTTACTCAAGCAGATCGGCGGACTCCGTTTTGAAGCGAATGTATGGCAGATAAGTATTCCATTTCTACTGTACACCATTACTTTGAGTTTGTTTGCGATGGCTCTGGGATGGAGTGCGGCGAATCCGGGAAAAGCTTCCCCACGTCTCATGCTGATTATACTGCCTTCCTTTTTACTGAGCGGCGCTCAATTGCCGGTAGCTATGCTACCCCCATCGTTGCAGTATGTAAGTAGCATTCTTCCATTAACCTGGCATTTCAAGTTTTTGAGAGGGATGGGATTCAAGGGCGGAAGTTTGAAGTATTTCATTCCTGAGTTGGGAGGATTTTTGATCCTGTTAAGTGCTTTGTTGCTTCTAATCTTTATTCTGATTGCTCTGGAAAAAAGAAAGCTTGCAAAAAGCGAGGATGCTGCTTTAGTCGTTGAAGAACCTGTGCTACACTAATAAAATATGATTTTTTCAGGCGCCCGTAAGGGGGCCTTTTCTCATCTTGTGTGGATTTGAGTTACGTAAAAAGGATTCCGTTGTCCCTAAACGGGAGTTCACGAAATCCTTGGTTGTTTTATTTTAAAAATGTTTCTGGTGATTTACGTTTTACAGCTTTAACATGTCTTCAAATGTTTCTTCATTCAACACGCTGCCGACATAGAAGGAGCCAAATTCACCGTAACGGGCACTAACTTCATCAAAACGCATTTCGTAGATTAGCTTTTTGAATTGAAGGGCGTCGTCGGAGAACAGCGTAACCCCCCATTCCCAATCGTCAAAGCCGACGGAACCGGAAATGATTTGCTTCACTTTGCCAGCGTAGCTGCGTCCGATCAAACCATGACTGCGCATCAGGGTGCGGCGCTCGTCCATCGAAAGCATGTACCAGTTGTCGTCCAAATCGCGTTTTTTGTTCATCGGATAGAAGCAAATATATCGAGCCTTGTTTAAAACAGGCTTCAGACGTGCAACAATTTGCGGATTTTGCATCGGATCTTCGTCCTTGCTCAAATAGTTGCTCAACTCCACCACACTCACGTAAGAGTAGTTTTTAGTAGTATATTTGGCAAAGGTTGTTTTGTTAAATTCATTTTCGAGTTTATTGAGGTCTTCCAGCGTTTCGCGTAGATGTAACATAACAAAATCAGCCTTTTGTCCGATTACAGTATATATGGCAGAGCTACCCAGACCCGCTTCCTCGGTAACGCTCCATTCCTTCATAAACTCTTGAAGCTCGTCCAGCGCCCCGGCGCGTTCTTCATCGTCTGCTGTTTTCCATGCCGTCCAGTTGATGGATCGAAAATCGTGAAGTGCATACCAGCCTTCCAGCGTGGATGCTACTTCATTTGGCGTTGATGAGGGGTGTTGAGGTTGATGTTGGTTCACAATGGTCACTCCTTTTTCAAATCTGTAAATAATCATCGGCATGGCCGAAACATGTGTGCTTTAAGTATGTCCTACGTATGAAAAATATGCGACGCTTAACTATTACATTGTAGCCCAAATAAAGGATTTTCACCAATGAAAGAAATGTGAAGAATTTTATTTTTTCCGTGATGCAGGTCACAAGTCGTAAAATAGTTAGTATTCTCGAAAAAAGGGGAACACGGACGAATGAGGCTGCCAAAAAGGAGGACAATTGGACTTATTTTGCTGGTCTCAGCTGGGGTCAAGTATGATAGAATAGAAAAACATCTTGGAGACCGTTATGTCAGGAAAGGAAGAATGTTGGAATGCGGATGAAAAACCTGCTGCACTATACTGAGAACCACCGCTACTGCGTTTATCGGGAATTCAGCCTGAGCGCACTGGATGAATTGATGCTGGGAAGCGTCTATCAGCCGATGGTAGGCGCATTTGCGGTCAGCCTCTATCGGCTATTGTTCCAGCATGTGCCAGTCGGACAGATCGGTTATTCGCCGCTGGAGCAGCAGCGTCGTCTTTTTCTGACACTAGGGCTGGAGCCAAGTGAGAAGGGACGCAAGTATCTAATTGAACAGACCTCCAAGCTGGAGGCTGTCGGTCTGTTGCAGACGTCCAGGCTGTATGCACCGGAAACGGACGACTATATGTATGAATATGAGATGCAGCCACCGCTTGCGCCTGCCGATTTTTTCAGAACTCAGCATCTTACACTTTTGTTGAGAGACAAAATCGGCAAGTTTGCAGTGCTTTCTCTGCGAGAATCGCTGTGGAGCAGCGAAGCTGCGGAATGGTCGCAATCTTCCTATAATAAAGAGAATATATCTATTCCGTTTTACGAGTTATTTGAGTTGAACACCCATGTCATTGATTACGAGTTGGAGCAGGCGCTGTCCGAGGTGTCTTCGGGTCGTCATAGTGGGGCGTTGGCCGCAGAGTCGGAGGAAGGGCTGAATTATGCAGACATCATTCTCCGTTTTCCGCGTGAATCCGTTAATCGCAAGCATGTGGAGCGTCTCCGTTTTGAGCATGAGCAGTTAGGCATGGTCAATTACGTTGTTCGCAAATTTGACTTATCTGTACAGGACATCAGCCGCTTGCTGGATGAGGACGGCATTTTTACCGAAGCAGGCGATTTGTTGCTAGACGAGCTTCAGCTTCGGGCAAGCCAGCATTCCAGACAGGATCGGAAACGTCAGGAGGAACAGCAGGTGCAGGCCGCCAAAGTGGTTGCCTTGCGCCAGAGAGAAGCTGCCACTCCAGAAGAGCCGCCTGCGGAGCAAGCCGTGGAGATGGAATTTTATGTGGAGGTACCACCACAGTTCACAGCCAAGTGCGACATTCACCAATATAATATGATGCTGCGCAATGAGCCTTACCGACGTTTGCTGCAAACCTTTTTCCCCGGCACGGTTCCAGGTAACCTGCTGGATATATTCGAAAAGATTGATATCAGCTACAAGCTGCCTGGTGAAGTAATTAACGTGCTTATCCATTATTTAATGTCCCTGCTGGTGTCAGGAAGCGATCAGCGGATCAACCGAAACTTTGTCGAGGCCGTTGCTTCCAACATGCTGTTAAAGCAGGTAAGTACCTACGAAAAGGCTGTTCAATATATACGTGATCAAGCCAAGGTAAAAGGCAAGCAGTCCGCTGCCTCTCCTTCCAGCGCCCGTTCGCGTTCGTATGCCAAAAACAGCGGCCCATCCAAGCCAGCCATTCCCATCGTACAGGATCATCCTGCCGAGGAACCGGTATCCGAGGAGGAACTGGACGAACTGCTGCGCCTGGCTGAACGTATGCAATCGGGCAAACAGAAAAAGGTGTAGATAGATTTTAAGGTGTCAGGTTTTTAGTCCTTAACTTATTAAGCGAAGCCAATTCAAATATGTGTCGACTTTATGGCGGTCGGCAGCGGAGCGGATGGAATCGTTCTGGAGAAGCGTAGCGTTCGCCTTTGCCACCGGATTTTAACCTTTATTTTCTATTCCAATAGAAAAAATCCGGTGGCAACAGCGATCGTAAGAATGATCCATCCGCGAAGCGTCTCTCCCCCCCATAACTCTGCACATTTTAGAAAGGAGGAGCGTTCTTGGAATCACTGGGCGATTTGCTACAGCAGATGCAGAACCCTTCGTTTCGCCAGCGCACGCGCAATGTGGCCGATCAGGTTCTCAATGATCCGCTGGTGCAGGAATTTTGCGCTGCGCATCCCGATATTGACGAAACACAACTGCGATTAAACATGAGCATGCTTTTCCAGTATACCCGGGATCGTCGGAATTGCGACAACTGTCCGGGTCTCGAACAGTGTCCTAACGATTTTCAGGGACATTTTTGCAAGCTGGGCGTGGAATATCCGAATGGTACAGCCGAAATGGTGGACATCCGTACCCCTTGCGCCAAACTGGTAGCTTCACAGCACGAACAGCGGGTGCGTCAGCGGATTAAAAGCTTTTACGTGGATGAGCGTGCGCTTTTGGAAGGCTATAATGCCCTTGAGATTGCGCGTAAGGACTCACAACGTATGCCCGCAGTCACACAGCTATTTCGTTACATCGAAGAAACGAAAAGCCAGGGCTTATCCAAAAAAGGACTTTACCTGGAAGGTACGTTTGGTACGGGTAAAACCTTTTTAATGGGGTATCTGCTGCACGAGCTGGCCCTGTCCGGGATGAACGGTGTGATCGTGTATATGCCTGATTTTGTGGAGGACTTAAAGTCCATGATTCAGGAAGGGCAAAAGCTGAAGGAAACGACCGAAATGCTTAAAAATTGTGATCTGCTCGTATTTGATGACATTGGAGCCGAAAATTTGAGTCCATGGGTACGGGATCATGTGATGGGCTCGATTTTGAATTACCGGATGAACCGCAAGCCTACCTTTTATACTTCAAATTACTCGTTGCAGGGGCTGGAGAAGCATCTGAGCTTTACGAGCAAGGACGGTGAGGAATTATACAAGGGGCAGCGTTTGATGGACCGGATTCGTCCTTTTGTAGACGTCATTACTGTCAAAGGGAAAAATCAGCGAGGGTCATTGTAAATCAACTTGCTATTTTGATATCTTACAATTAAAAAACTATTGTGATATAATTAAAAGGTGTCGAAAAAGACATTACAGGTTATAATAATTTTGACTTTTCTATAAAGGAGGAACATACAATGGCAATTGTTAACGTGTCCGACCAATCCTTCAACACAGAAGTCGAAGGCACAGGAACCGTTTTGGTTGATTTTTGGGCGCCATGGTGCGGTCCTTGCAAAATGATCGCTCCTATTCTGGAGGATCTGTCCACAGAAGTTGGCGACAGCGTCAAAATCGCGAAAGTGAACGTGGATGAAAATCCAGAGTCTGCTTCCCGTTTCGGCGTTATGAGCATTCCTACCCTGATCGTCTTCAAAGACGGACAGCCCGTTGATAAAGTGGTGGGTCTGAACTCCAAAGAAGCGCTGAAAAGCATCCTTACCAAACACCAGTAATCATTGCATGTGACCCATGCTCCTGCGGGGGCTTGGGGAGCGGCCATGAACGGTCAATGCCTCCGGTTGTAAATACCGGGGGCGTTTTTGTGTATTATTCCTGCATATTATATAGTAGTCAAGCAGGCATTTAAGAAGGGAAGGAGGGGCCGGGCGAATGGAATCTTATGCGGAGGACTTGCGTAATCAGGAGAAGGCGCTGGAGAACATACGACACAAATTAGCGTTGCTGCCAGATGCATCGGGCTGTTACTTGATGAAGAACAGCGAGGGCACCATCATTTATGTCGGCAAGGCCAAAGTGCTGAAAAACCGGGTCCGTTCTTATTTTACAGGCAGCCATAACGGCAAGACGCAGCGACTGGTTTCCGATATCCGTGATTTTGAATATATCGTTACGGGCAGTAATATGGAGGCGCTCATTCTGGAGTGCAACCTGATTAAAAAGCATCAGCCGCGCTATAACGTACTGTTGAAGGATGACAAAACCTTTCCGTATTTGAAAATTACGAACGAGGAGCACCCCAAGCTGGAGGTGACCCGGCGCGTTCTGAAAGATAAAGCAAAATATTTTGGCCCTTATCCTAATTCTTACGCGGCACATCAGACGAAGAAGCTGCTGGACCGGATGTACCCGTTACGCAAGTGTGGTGTGATGCCGAAGGAAGTGTGCCTTTATTATCATATGCATCAATGCTTGGGGCCTTGTGTGAAAGAGGTTGAGCAGGAAACGTATGATCAGATTGGTCAGGAGATCGGTTCTTTTTTGAGTGGTGGGCATGAGGAAATAAAAAAAGATCTTCAACGTAAAATGCAGGAAGCCGCAGAGGAACTGTACTTTGAGCGTGCCAAGGAGCTGCGTGACCAGATTATCAGCATTGATGCGATGATGGAAAAGCAGAAAATCACGACAGCCGATGCGAAGGACCGCGATGTATTCGGATTTTCGGTGGATAAGGGCTGGATGTGTGTGCAGATCCTATATGTTCGTAAAGGTAAAATGATCGAAAGGCATATGTCTACGTTTCCTTTTTATGGGGAGGCTTACAGCGATTTTATGTCCTATGTAACGCAATATTATAGTGATAACCCGGCGGTGCCGCAGGAAATATTGCTACCGGATACACCGAAGCTGATGGAACAGGCGGAACAGGGGGATGTCGGCCAATCGGCTGTGGTGGAAGTTGTTCCTCACACTGCAACAACCGAGGGAACCGGACAGACCAGTTACGATGCTGTACAAGAAGCAGGGACAGTGCCGGATGTGCAGCATGCAGAGCATCCGTCCGAGCGTCTCGATAATGCACAGCTAGTGGCAGAGGAGCGTGTTTCTTATGGAGAAGCAACGGATCGAGACCATACAGAAACCCAACTGTCAGGCGGGCTGGAGGAACCAGCTACGGCGGCTCTAGCTCTGGCTGAATGGCTGGATGTAAAGGTACTGGTTCCTCAGCGTGGACTGAAAAAGCAAATGACAGGGATGGCTACGGAAAATGCACGGGTCGCTTTGGATGAGAAGTTTAAGCTGATTGAACGGGACGAGGAACGGACATCCAAGGCTGCAAGCAATCTGGGGCGTGCGATTGGGCTGGATAGCCTGCATCGCGTGGAGGCGTTTGATAACTCAAACATACAGGGGTCCGATCCAGTCTCGGCAATGATTGTGTTCATTGATGGCAAGCCGGCCAAGAAGGAGTACCGTAAATATAAAATCCGTTCAGTGCAGGGGCCGGATGATTATGAAACGATGCGTGAGGTTATTCGGCGTCGATATGAACGTGTGCTCAAGGAGAATTTGGAGCCTCCGAATTTGATCGTCGTCGATGGTGGACGCGGACAGATTAAGGCCGCTGTGGATGTGCTGGAGAATGAACTGGGTTTGTTCATTCCTGTGTGTGGTCTGGTGAAGGATGCCAAGCATAGAACCTCTCAACTACTGGTGGGGGATTCTCCTGAGGCCGTCACACTGGCCCGCAACAGTGAAGAATTTTACCTGCTGCAACGGATTCAGGACGAGGTTCACCGATTCGCCATTACATTCCATCGAGAGCAACGGGGCAAATCCATGGTAACCTCTCGTTTGGACTCGATTCCGGGAATTGGCGAGAAGCGGCGTAAGCTGCTGCTTAAGCATTTTGGCTCGCTTAAAAAAATAAGAGAGGCCAGCGTCGAAGACTTCCGGCCTCTCTCTATCGGTGATAAGCTTGCGCGTCAGATTATAGCTGCCCTTCGGGAGGAAGAGTCGTAGAATACGGCTCTTCTTTTCTTATGGGCTCAAACATGACTCGATTTGGCTTCTTTGGACTAAACCAATACATGATATAGGCTACAATGGCAGGGAGCACGATCCAGAATATACCTGCGAACAGGTTCACGCTATTTCCCAACGTTATCACACTCAGTCCCATCAGAATGCTGTCAAAAATAATGTGGCTGAACATGGCGGCAATAAAGCCGTAACGCAGAAACACAAAACTGAACAGCAACCCAAGGAAGGTCAGCTCAATCGGTCTGGAAATGACTGGATAGATCGGATACAGTGTGTGCCCCAGTGCCCAAATCAACGTGGTGATCAGACAGGCAACAAAAGTATTTCTCACTATTTTTTTCACCATTGGAATACCAAACAGACGGTATACGGCTTCCTCTCCAATACCTGCCATCCAAGCCATAATCGGCAGTAGCCATGGATAAGCCATGTTGTAAGGAGACTGTGTGGCATCTGTTGTGGAGAACGTATTAAGTGTGCGCTCCAATACAAAGAACAAAATGGATTGTACCCCAAGTAAAATAAAGGCCCACAAGTAGCCAATGTACATACTGCGAAGCACATACAGCCCATAGCCTGGCTCTTTGGCGCGTGGCCATGCATTCAGTCCAACCTTGCGCATCAGCCCGTCACCGCCGACCAAGGAGAAGTAGATCGCTACAGCCATTACAAAGGAAACCACGACTTGCAAAATCATAAGAAATATAAGCGCTCCCTGGCCGCCTGCTTCTGCTTGCAGTATAGGAAGCATGTTAAATGTCCCTGCCATACTGGCAGCAAAATATACAATGGACAGAACAATGCCGCGTACAAAGGAAGTGTGGCGTCGTGTGAGTGAGGCGTATACGATGGCAAGTATGCCCAAGACCATGCTTAATAAGGCATAACCCGCGTAGGTCATCCAGTTTGCCCAGTACGTTTGTTTTTTGACATAATCCGTATAGGACGATGGGGCAGAAAAGCTTTGTGTAAACGAGCGAACATCCCCGTCTTCAAAAGTAAAAGCCAGTGTAAGCACCGAGGAACCGATTTTCTTATCGTTCACGGTATACTTCAATCCACCCTCGCCTTCGGTTGTCGCGAGCTTCAAGTCCGACGGATTAAAGCCAAAGCGTTTCACCCAAGCTACCGCTGCCTGCTCCTTTGCATCCAGCGTCATGTCTCCCTCGGCTGCACGTACAAGCCTGCTACGTGCTTGCTCATCCGTAGAAATATCAGCTTGTGTGTAACTGGTGCTGGAGGTCATTCGTTTAAAGCTAACGACTTTGCCAGTGGACAAATCCACATGAATTTGCAACTTGCTCTTCGAAGAAGGTTCAGGTAAATCGACCCGGAAGGTTTCGTAAGGATAACTTTTTTTCCATGTACGGTCATACTGTTGAAGCAGCTTTTCTCTGGATAAATAACCGTACAGGTCCGTTTCGGCCTGATAGGTCACCAGAGGCTCCTTAGATCGTAATTCGGTATAGCCCAGCTCAGAGCGGGCGAAATCTAGCGCGTGTAAGACTGCTTCCTGCTTGCTGATGACCTTGGCATTCGCCAGCGCCTCCGGATTCGGATTACTAAATGAGGGAATAAGCAATTGAAAGACAAAAAAGCAAATCAGGCCAATCGCGCCCAGTAAGCCTAATCTTTTGAAGTTGGCCGTGAGCACGACCGGTTTCCCGATAGGATTCATGAGTTTCCTCCTTAATCTGTAAATAAGAACATCCATTAAAGATATCATACTGCACAGGTTCCCGCCAACAGACCTACGATATTCATGAAAATGGAGTGAAAGCACTCTAAAGTTTCAATAAAATAAGATAAGTTGCGATTAAAGGTGGCCTATTCTCAAATTACCGCTAATTTAACGTTATTTCGACAAAATCGGTTTTGTGCTCTGCATACAGAAGGATTATAATCTTGAGGCAATGCATATGAAATACATAGGTAACGATATACATTTGAGCCGAATTTCCATAGGAAAACGGGGGAACCATGTTACTGGGGTGAATTTCACAGCCGGTCCCGGACCGGAAGTGTGAATAGGGCATACTGTGCTGCCCGAATCCGTCAGCTAACCTCGTAGGCTGTGAGCAGGAACCAAGTCAGGCACTCGGTCTTCCGGTGTCTTTTTTTGTGCGATTAAAACGTTGCTGAGTTAAGTCCGCTTCGCGCTCCATTTGATCTTCCGGTCGCTGTTGTCTCTGAATTTTATTGGATTAGATAAACCCTTATAAGGTTAAAATTCAGAGACAAAGGCGAGCGCTAACGCTTCTCCAGATTCAAATGGACCGCTACGCTGCTGCCCGCCTTAAAGTCACCCAACGTTTCATAAATGTGGTGAGTATTCAAGGGTATAAGTATCCCGCTTTGCGGATACTTTTCTGTTTTCTCTAAAAGAAACGGACTAAAGAAACTGAAAAGAGATTGGTGATTTTATGGCTGGTTGTAGCGGAGGGGGGTAACAGCAATCGTAAGAACAATCTGTACCCGGAGCGATCTCCATGCTCATAATTCACTAAGTAGGAGCAGTGATAAATAGATGAATCCCAATGCAAGATGGCTTCGGCTTTCTCCACCGCAGATATTCGTTGCGGGCTTTGCCATCATCATTCTTATAGGCAGCTTGTTGTTAATGCTGCCGATTTCCAATACAACGGGAAAGCCGCTTGCATTTATAGATGCTTTGTTTACAGCTGCCTCCGCAACCTGTGTAACAGGTCTTGTCGTTAAGGATACCGGTACCTTCTTTACCACCTTTGGTCAGGTGGTTATCGCTGCGCTGATTCAGATTGGTGGTCTCGGCTTTATGACGATGGCTACTTTGATTGCGCTGGTGTTCAAGCGCCGCATTTCCTTGCGGGAGCGACTGATTTTGCAGGAAGCGATGAATCAGACTTCGGTTGAGGGAATTGTCGGATTGATCCGTAGGGTGTTGCTGTACTCGCTAATCATCGAGGGCGTATGCGCCACGATATTCTCGATTCGCTGGTCCTTTGATATGCCTGTAGGCAGGGCGATTTATTTTGGAATCTGGCATGCGATTTCCATGTTTAACAATGCAGGCTTTGATTTATTCGGTCACTTTCGCAGCCTGACAGGTTATGTGTATGATCCAATTGTTAATTTTACAGCTATGTTTCTGATTATTTCGGGTGGTATCGGCTTTGTGGTGATGTCGGACCTGGTAGAATACCGTAAGCGCAAGAGACTGTCCTTGCATACCAAGGTGGTACTCAGCATGACGGCTGCCCTGATTGTAGTTGGCACGCTCGTCATCTTTGTATTCGAGTTTACCAATCCGAAGACATTGGGCTCGCTGGATTGGGGTGGAAAGCTGCTGGGATCTTTATTCCAATCGGTAACACCGCGCACCGCAGGTGCCAATACGTTAGATATTGCTGGCTTGCGGCAGGCCACACAGTTTTTCATCGTTATATTGATGTTTATCGGTGCTTCTCCTGGCTCTACTGGAGGCGGTATTAAGACGACAACGTTTGCGCTGCTCATTGGAGCCGTGATTTCGATGCTGCGAGGTCGGGAGGATATTGTGCTGTTCAAATACCGGCTTGCGCAGGGACGAATTTACAAGGCTTTGACCATTACACTGTTGGGGCTGCTGTTTGTGATTGGCGTGACGATGATTTTGTCGGCAACCGAGGATCATCATTTTCTGATGATATTGTTCGAGACGGTGTCTGCATTTGGGACGGTGGGATTGTCCATGGGGCTTACACCTGATTTGACGGTTATAGGCAAGCTGGTCATTACCCTGACGATGTTTGCGGGCAGATTGGGTCCGCTCACGCTCGCTTATGCAATGACTCCGAAAAAGGGTAAGGAATTATATCGTCATCCGGAAGGCAAAATGATTATAGGATAAGGGAGTTTTCGAGTAGATATGAAAACGCAGCAGTTTGTAGTTATTGGTTTGGGACGATTTGGCTCAAGCCTGGCTTTGCAATTGGTAGATATGGGGTGCGAGGTGCTTGGCATCGACCGGAATGAGGACGTTGTGGACAGTATGAGTGAGCTGTTGACGCATACCGTTGTGGCGGACGCTACAGATGAGGATTCACTACGATCACTGGGCATTCGCAATTTCGATTGCGGCATTGTTGCGATTGGTGCTGATATTCAGGTCAGCATTCTGGCTGCCATTTTGCTAAAGGAGCTGGGTGTGAGCAAAGTTGTTGCCAAAGCGATTTCTGTGCTGCACGGACGGGCGTTGGAAAAGCTTGGTGTGGACCGGGTTATTTATCCCGAGCGGGATATGGGGATACGAGTCGCGCATCAACTGGTCACGCCTAATTTACTTGATTATTTGGAGCTGTCCAAGGAATACAGTATTGTGGAACTCAACGTCCCTGCATGTCTGCATGGCAAAACACTATCTGAGCTGAATGCCCGCACCCGCTTTGGTTGCAGCATCGTGGCGCTTCATACGGCGAATGGTATCCTGATTGCACCAACAGCGATGGATCGGCTAAAAGCGGACGATATTATGGTCATCATCGGCTCCAATGATAATATCGGCCGCTTCGAGGACGAGGTCGTTAACATTACTGAGGAAAGCTGATTCGGTAAAAAGAGTATGCAAGTCCATTCTCGTACCGTTCTTGAATGCTATACCATACGATAGCCTGCAAACGATGCACGTGTCTCGCTGATCCAGCGCCGTGCTGTCGGCCCCAGATCGGTCGTCTCCGAGTAGATCAGGGAGGTGGTGCGCCGTGTCTCCTTCAAATCAGGCAAGTACAGCGCCGTTAGCCCATTATCACGTAGCAGCTCGCTGCGCAAGTAGGATTTGGGCAGCAATGCGGAAGCCTTGCAGGTCGGCAGCAGGCGCACAATCGCCTCGAACGAGTCGATTTCCATACGGATATCCGGCATGATGCCGCTGCGCTGGAACAGGTCATCCGTAAGACTGCGATACCAGGTTCCCTTGGAAAAAATAATCATCGGCAGTCCTTGCAGGTCTTTCATCGAGGCCGTTCCCGTCTTAATCGTTAATTCATGTCCGATCGGAACGACTAGCTCCAAATGATCGTCAAACAGCGGAATGCAACGCAGTCCGGCCTCATGAATGGCAGACCCGACAATACCGGCGTCTGCTTTTTTGTCGCGTACAAAAGCGACGATTTCATGGGTTTTGCCCGTGAGTAGTTTCAGCTCGGTTTGGGGATGCTTGCTCATAAAAGCTTCGACAAGGGTAGGCAGCGTCGTTTGGAGTGTCGTCAGACTCGCACCCAGTGTAAGCATGCTCTGGGCTTCGTTTTTGTGCTGGGACAGCTTTTGCAAAAACCGGAGCTGTCGTTGCCGTTGCTCCAGCGCGAATGTATATACAAATCGGCCTGTCGACGTAATTTCGAGTCGTTTGCCCCGCCGATCAAAGAGGTTTACACCCAGCTCTTCCTCCAGCTTGGCAATTTTGCGGGACAGGGCCGGCTGGGACAGATTAAGCAGCTTAGAGGCTTTATTCAGGCTGGATTGCTCAACAATGACGGCAAAAGCGTTCAAATCCTCAAACAAATCATCCACATCCTCTCTATATGCAAAAAAGACATAACAATTAATACGTATATTGCAATTCCATTATAAGCCGAAAAGGAGTAACATGAAAGCGACACAAGATGTTCACACTTTTGTTTTCCCTTTTAAGGAACACCTTGTTGGACATTTCCTGTCGGGAACTGTCATTTTATATGTTATATTACTATTGAAAACGCTATTTTTGGGAGAAGGGAGCATTACCTAGATGAGAGGATTTTATTCCAGAAAGCTGCACTCGCTTCTTGGCGTCATCCCGCTGGCTCTGTTTTTTGTAGAGCATTTGGTGACCAACTTCACAGCGGTGGAGGGCGGCAAGGAAGGATTCAATCGCAGCGTGGCCTTCCTGAATGGTCTACCGCTTGTTATTGTGCTTGAAACGTTATTTATTTACTTGCCATTGCTGTTCCATGGAATCTATGGCTTGTATATCGCTTATCAGGCTGATCCGAATGTCAAAAATTTTGGCTATTCGCGTAACTGGCGCTTTCTGTTTCAGCGCATTTCCGGTGTGATTACGTTCGTATTCATTATCTGGCACGTATATGATACACGTTTTCAGGTGGCTCTGGGTCATGTAACACATGAGCAGCTAGGCGGTGTGATGCATGGCATTGTGACGAATCCGGTTTATTTTATCCTTTATTTAATCAGTGTTGTTTCGGCATCATTTCATTTTGCAAACGGACTATGGGCTTTTATGGTCAGTTGGGGGATTACGGTGGGGCCACGTGCACAAAAAGTGTCCTCCTATATCTGCATGACCTTGTTCGTGGTTGTATCCATCGGCTTCATCGCTTCCCTGTTAGCATTCCGCAGCGCGGAATTTCAGGAAACAGCAACCGCATTGCTACAAAGCAGTGCTATTCAACAGCTACTGTAAAAAATGAACACTATACGTGTTTGCAATATATCGTTTGCAGATTCAATTTTCAATGGTAAAAGGGGATTTGGCTAAAATCCTGAAAAAAAGGAGTGAGCAGAAATGGCAGCATCCAACATTATTGTCGTGGGCGGCGGTCTTGCGGGTCTAATGGCTACGATCAAGGCGGCAGAGGCAGGAGTTCACGTTCATTTATTTTCTTTGGTTCCGGTCAAAAGGTCCCACTCCGTTTGTGCTCAAGGCGGCATCAACGGCGCGGTGAATACGAAGGGTGAAGGCGACTCGCCCTGGATTCACTTTGACGATTCAGTATATGGCGGGGATTTTCTGGCAAATCAGCCTCCGGTAAAAGCGATGTGCGAAGCGGCTCCGGGGATTATCCATCTCATGGACCGTATGGGTGTCATGTTTAACCGGACACCGGAAGGACTGCTGGATTTCCGCCGCTTCGGGGGTACGCAGCATCATCGGACCGCCTTTGCTGGGGCGACGACAGGGCAGCAGCTTCTGTACGCACTTGATGAACAGGTACGGCGCTGGGAATCCGAGGGCTTGGTGACCAAGTATGAAAACTGGGAATTTTTACAGGCTGTACTGGATGATGAGAGTATCTGTCGCGGCATCTGTGCGCAGGATTTGCGCACGATGGAAGTGAAGACTTTTGCAGCAGATGCGGTTATTTTGGCATCAGGCGGTCCTGGCATTATTTTCGGCAAAACCACGAATTCCGTGATTAATACCGGCACGGCTGCCGGGGCGGTATATCAGCAGGGCGTACGCTATGCCAACGGCGAGTTTATCCAGATTCATCCGACGGCTATTCCTGGGGATGACAAGCTGCGTCTGATGTCCGAGTCGGCACGGGGAGAAGGCGGCCGTATTTGGACGTACAAGGATGGCAAGCCGTGGTATTTCCTCGAAGAAAAGTATCCGGCTTATGGAAATCTGGTCCCTCGTGATATTGCGACACGTGAAATATTCAGTGTATGCGTCGATGAGGGGCTCGGCATTAATGGCGAGAACATGGTGTACCTCGATCTGTCCCATAAGGACCCGAAAGAGCTGGACGTGAAGCTGGGCGGTATTATTGAAATTTATGAAAAATTCGTCGGTGATGATCCGCGTAAAATACCGATGAAAATCTTCCCGGCTGTGCATTATTCGATGGGCGGCATGTGGGTCGATTACAATCAGATGACGAATATTCCGGGGCTGTTTGCCGCCGGGGAATGTGAATTCCAGTATCACGGAGCGAATCGTTTGGGTGCAAACTCGTTGCTGTCAGCTATTTATGGCGGCATGGTTGCTGGACCAAAGGCTGTGGAATACATTAAAGGCTTGAAAAAATCCGCGCAGGATGTAGCTTCCTCCGTGTTCGATGCGGCGGTCAACCAGCAGACAGAGAAGTATGAGCGTATTTTGCATATGGACGGGAAAGAAAATGCCTATGTCCTTCATAAAGAGCTGGGCGAGTGGATGACGAACAACATGACTGTGGTTCGCTATAATGACAAGCTGGAAGCTACGATCCACAAGATCAAGGAGCTGAAGGAGCGTTATTCCAACATTAACATCAATGATGCTTCGCGCTGGAACAATGCGGGTGCGGCGTTCACACGTCAGCTGTGGAATATGATGGAGCTGGCCGAAGCGATGACTAAAGGGGCGCTGCTGCGCAACGAAAGCCGTGGGGCCCACTACAAACCTGACTTCCCGGACCGGAACGATGAGGATTTCCTGAAAACGACGATTGCGGACTGGACACCGGAAGGACCGCAAATCTCGTATGAAGCGGTAGATGTTTCGTTGATTAAGCCGCGTATTCGGGATTACTCCAAGAACAAGTAAAAGGAAGATACAGAAGGGAGTGTATTAGATGTCGGAGCAAGCAGTGAAATCGGATAAAACCGTGAAGTTCGTTGTGACCCGTCAGGATGAACCTAATGCGAATCCATATACGGAAGAATTTGAGTTGGCTTATCGACCAGGGATGAATGTAATCAGTGCATTGATGGAGATTCAGCGTAACCCGGTGGACAGTCATGGTAAAGAGACAGCCCCGGTATGCTGGGAGTCGAACTGTCTGGAGGAAGTATGCGGAGCCTGCTCCATGGTGATTAATGGCAAGCCTCGTCAGGCTTGTGCAGCGCTCGTCGATAAGCTGGAGCAGCCGATTACCATTGCGCCGATGAGCACGTTCCCGGTTGTGCGGGATTTGGTCATTGACCGCAGCCGGATGTTTAACGCGCTCAAGAAGGTCAAAGCGTGGATTCCGATTGACGGCACCTACGATCTGGGCCCCGGCCCCAGAATGGCAGAGAAGAAGCGTCAATGGGCGTATGAGCTGTCCAAGTGCATGACTTGTGGTGTCTGCCTGGAGGCTTGCCCGAATGTTAACGAGAAAACGACATTCATTGGACCTGCGGCGATATCTCAGGTTCGCCTGTTCAACAGCCACCCGACAGGGGAAATGAATCAGGAAGAACGTCTGGATGCGTTGATGACGGACGACGGGCTGGAGGGTTGCGGTAACTCACAAAACTGTGTACGTTCCTGCCCGAAAGGCATTCCGTTGACAACCTCCATTGCCGAAATGAACAAGCAAACGACCAAGCATATGTTCAAGCGCTGGTTGACTGTATAGCACTAGTCCGTGAATGCTTTATACAAAAACAGGCTTTTTCCCTGAACAGGAGAAAGCCTGTTTTTTATGCTTAGGACAGATAGGATTTACCATGGAGGGAGGAGAGTGGAGCAGCATTTATGGTATAATTATGGTATTGTGTATCGTTTTTGGAGAAAAGGAGGTTGAACAGATGACTGTACAACCGATAACGAATCGACCCGTCACCGGGGCGGATGTAATAAAGGGTTTAAAGGAGCTGGGGGTCCGGAAAGGCATGACGTTGCTTGTCCACTCGTCGATGCGCAGCTTCAGGCGTTTTGTTCCAGGTGGGGCTTCCGCTATTTTGGCAGCGTTAACGGAAGTGATTGGCCCGGAAGGGACGCTGGTCATGCCAACACAATCTCATGACTTGACTGATCCGTCAAGCTGGATGAACCCGCCTCTGGATGAGTCATGGTGGGAGCTTGTACGTCAGGAAATACCCGCTTATGATCCGGTCTGGACGCTGACCGGGGGCATGGGTGTCATTGTAGAAACGTTCCGCGGTCTGCCGGGAACAGAGCGTAGCGGGCATCCGCACGTTTCCCTGGCGGCACGTGGGCCAGCAGCTTCAGGCTTGCTGGAAGATCATCAGCCCGACTTTGGGCTGGGTGAGCATTCACCGCTGGCGAAGCTGTACGAGGCAGATGCCTACGTGCTACTGCTGGGCTGTGGACATGACAGTAATACGTCTTTGCATTTGGCGGAATATCGAACGGCGTATCACGGACGTGAAAAAATCACGCATCAAGCCCCTATGATGGTGGATGGAGCCAAGGTGTGGGTCGCTTTTCAGGATTTTAATATTACCTCAGATGATTTTGAGCAGCTGGGCCATGATTTTGAACGGGATTGCCCTGCGTGCTTTACACGGGTCAACATTGGAGAGGCCTCCTGTTTTTTAGCGAGGCAGCGCGATTTGGTAGACTATGCAGAACGATGGTTAGCCACCAACCGCTAGAGGGCGCAAACCGTGAGATATTTGAACATTTGAATCATGAGATATCTAAACTGTACAATAATTGAATAGATAGCAAGGGGGCAAGCATATGGAGAAGACGCCGCAAACCCGCCGCGAGAGTCAGGATCGTCCACACGATGAAGCCGCTATCCCTCCCGGTTCTTCGCGGCGTTCCATTTCAAATGAGCCAGCCAATCCTTCGCGCCGCCGTTTTTTGAAAAAAGCCGCTTTAGCGACAGCCGGAACCGCGCTTTTGACCGGAGGATACGCTTCCTTATGGGAGCCGAATCATTTGGAGATTACACGTTTCACACTAGCTTTGCCTCGTCTGCCGTTGGCTTTTGACGGCATCAGGGTGGTGCATTTTAGTGATGTACATTTGGGCTTTCACATGGATGAGCAGGATCTGCGGGAGCTTGCGGACCGGATTGCAGGACTGGAGCCGGATTTGCTTTGTTTTACAGGTGATATTGTGGATGATTATGCCGTATCTATGAAAGCTGCTGTTCCGGTCATGGCCTCTATGCACGCCACACTCGGCAAATTCGCCATTCTTGGCAATCACGATTATAGAGGCTTACCAGCCGGGGTACAGGAGCTATATCCGAAAACCGGGTATACGTTGCTGAGAAATGAACACGCGATAGTGGAGCGAGCAGGACAGCGAATGGCAATTGTCGGTTTAGAGGATGACATTATGGGCAAACCCAATCCACGGCGTGCCATCCACGGACTACCTGATGAGATGTGCAAGCTGCTGCTTATGCATGAGCCGGATTATGCGGATGTGGCGGCCAGAATGTCCTTTGATCTTCAACTGTCGGGACATACGCATGGAGGACAGGTGCGCTTGCCTGTCATCGGAGCGCCGATGCCGCCTCCAGGTGGACGCAAATACATTCAGGGATTATTTCATGTAGGGACCGATAGGATGCCGCTGTATGTCAGCAGAGGCATTGGTATGACCCAACTGCCGATTCGTGTGCTGTGCAGGCCGGAGCTGAGTGTCATTACACTGAAATCTGGTCAATAGGCTATTATATATTTATCTTCATCAGTATGGGCTTGTAACTACATAAAAAGGATTTAGTGTAGTATGTAGCTGCTTCGGACAAAGGAGTGATATTCAGATGGATCGTATTGCTGTCATTTCAGATATACATGGCAATTGGCCTGCCTGCGAGGCGGTGCTGGAGGATATTGCTTCCCGAGGGATTAGTCGTGTGTTTTGTTTGGGCGATCTGATCGGCAAAGGTCCTAGCCCGTGTGAGGTTCTGGAGGCTGTCCGTCAACATTGCGAGGTGGTCGTGCGTGGCAATTGGGATGAGCTGGTTAACATTACGGATGATCTCAATTTTAGCTGGCAAGCCGAGCGCCTGGGCACAGAACGGCTACAGTATTTGGCAGAGTTGCCGTTTCATCATGATTTCAGGATGAGCGGACGTCGTATTCGTCTGGTGCATGCTTCGCCGCAAAGTGTATATCATCGCGTGCAGCCATGGGATGAGCCGGAGAAAAGACTCGCCATGTTCGACCCGTTAGCCGAGGAAAGTGGAAAAGTCGCTTTTGCCCCGGATGTCGTGGGGTATGGAGATGTGCATAATGCCTTTATACAGCACTTTCAGGGCAAAACGCTTTTTAATGTCGGCAGTGTTGGCAATCCGCTGGATGTAACTCAGGCTTCCTACTGCATTTTGGAGGGGAACATGGGAGAAGAGAGTCCTACACCCTTTTCCATCCAGTTTGTACGTGTACCTTATGATATAGAGCTGGCGGTAAAACAGGCAGAGGAAGCAGACGTACCGTCTTTGCCGTATTATATCCGTGAGTTGCGCACAGGCATTTACCGGGGAATTCAGGACCTGGATTGAGTGTGCAACCTATTCGCTGCAAAAAGCCAATCCATCCGCAGGAGGGATCATTGTGCTGACCAGAGAAATGCTTCGTTCAGGGTCAGGGCTACCGGAGCTTTATACCGACCGTGTCCGGTTGCGCCAGCTAAAAGCGGAGGATTACCCGAAGCTGGAACGTATGCTGTCAGATCCATTGGTTATTCGGTATGTGAACCGGATTCGCAAGCCAGTCGATGCGCGGATGCGGCGTTTGGTAGCGCAAATTAAAGTATCTGCTGATTCACTGGATTCCCTGCATTTTGCGGTGGAATGGCACGGGGGAAATACAGGAGCAAACAACGAACCCGGCAAACTCAATAAACTCAATAAACTCAATAAACTACATGAGCTCAGCCACTCGCCGCTGCTCGGTATCGCATCTTTCCAGCAATGGAATGAAAATGCGGGGGAGGCGCAGTTGGGCTATATCCTGGATCGTCCTTTCTGGGGGCAGGGGCTGGCTACAGAGGTCGTGGAAGAAATGCTGAGATTCGGTTTTGGGTCTTTAAAGCTCAGCCGGATCGAAGGTCGTTGCCAAGAGGATAATCAAGCTTCCGTGCGCGTGCTGATCAAAAATAAGATGCGCCTGCTGCGCACCATCCATGCCTATGATCATTCAGGAGAGGTGCCGAGTGTACTGGTGTTCTCGATTACCCAAGGGGATTATGAATAGAAATGGTAGTGGAATATTTTGTTACAGAGATGAAATATAACTGCAAAACAACTCTAACACAGGACGGGTACAATACAGACATGACCCCCTTTTGAATAATATATGTTGCTGGGACCCGAAGCTTCGGGTCCTCTTTTTTTGCCTTGTTTCTATGGTAGCTACTTGCGATTTACAAGTTACTTTTATGATTCATAGGAACGGTTCAGGCTGGTTATCAGCTCGGGAAGCCATTCGGTCAGGGAAAGGAACGAGTACCCATCTGACTGGGCTTTGGTCGTATCCATATACCACGATTGTGTAATACCGAATGGAGACATATGCTCGTCCGCTGTTCTTTCTTGAATTACGGCTTGTTTTCCAGTTACCTGCTCAATGGTGGAAATGAGTTCTCCAATCTTCACAGTACCGTCGGAGCAAGCATTTACGGGTCCTGTCAAATGAGATTGACCAAGCCAAAGCAGAAAATCTGCGGCTTCATCCGAACGGATAAACGAGATGTGCGCTGCCGGATTCGGTATGCCGATTTCGATTCCATCACGAACATGCTCAATATGAAAATGAAGTCTTCTCGTATAATCATCTGTTCCTAATACAATCGGAAAACGAACAGCGGCAACCGGGAACGTAGCTTGTTGCATGAAAACCGCTTCTGCCTGCCGTTTAGCCTCCTGATATGTAAAATTGTCCTGTCTGCCTTTGCGAACCGGGTAAGCATGAGGGTCGAAGACACTCTCGGTCAGCACTTCTGGACTTGGATCGTAGACGGATAAGCTGGAGGTCAGAATATATCGTTCGGCTTTAGCATCTAAAATGCGGCACGCTTCTCTAGCTTCATCTGGAGAAAAGCAAATATTATCGTAGACAATATCCCAAACCTGCTCACCTACCGCCTCAGCCAACGCTTCCGCATCGTTACGATCTGCAATAATCCGTTGGACGCGGTCACCGAACGAATCGCTTGTTTGACCTCTCGTGAGGATCGTAACGTTATTCTCGGAATCTTCCAGCAGACGTTCTACCAGCCTTTTGCCAAAAAAGCGCGTTCCACCTAATACAAGTATCTTTCTCATTTGTTAATCACTCCTTAAGGGATTGGTTTTATTAAGGTAAACGGAATAACGATCTCAAAGGATACGAAACGATGAAAGGATTATTTTAGCATAATAATAGTACAAGAGAGGGTTCCGCATGAAAAAGATAAATCTATTTCAATTTATCATTATTGTGTTTATGATTTTTGGCGGTTATGTCCCTTTGATGGATTACCTGAATCATAAAAGTTTTGGTATCATTCTCCAACACCCCATGAGAGAATGAAAGTAAAGCTAACTCAAAGCTATATTAGGGGTTGACCTTATGTTTTCTTTGGTAAGAAAAATTAATGGATCAACAGACCAAGTAAATGCTACATTAGGTGTAATTAAATATTGGATCCGCTCTGGATTCGAGTATTCAGCCCAATATATGTGCGAACAACTTACCAATATATATTCCAATCGTATCAACGCCTTAATAATAAAAAAACAACTAACCATAAGTTCCTAATTTTTTCAACGCACTTTGTGCTGATGACGCACTGTTAGAATTAATTATTTCATAGTGTGACTAAAAAGGGCTGACGATTAACTCGTCAGCCCTAAATTAATTGTGTTGATTTTAACTGAGATCCTCACCGTTAGATTCAATCACTTTTTTGTACCAATAGAAAGAATCTTTGCGGTATCTTTTGAGTGACCCGTTTCCTTTTTCATCTTTATCAACGTAGATCATACCATATCTTTTCTTCATTTCACCTGTACTCAGACTTACAATATCAATACAACCCCAAGCAGTATAACCAATAAGGTCTACGCCATCCTTAATAGCTTCTTCCATCTGTTGAAAGTGTTGACGCATATATTCGATTCTATATGGGTCATGCACACTTCCATCAGCTTCTAATGTGTCATCTGCTCCCAAACCATTTTCAGTGATAATAATTGGAAGTCGGTATCTGTCATAAAATTCATTTAAGAAGTATCTTAATCCTTTTGGATCAATTTGCCAGCCCCAATCACTTGTGTCGAGATACGGGTTTTTGACTCCAAAAATCAGATTTCCTCCTGTTTTTTCAGCTTCAGGATCAGTACTAATACAGCCTGTGGAGTAGTAGCTGAATGTAAAGAAGTCAACAGTTCCTGATTTAAGGACATCCGCGTCTCCCGATTCCATTGTGATATTAATTCCGTTTTCTTTAAAATAACGTTTCATGTAATAAGGATACTCTCCTTTTACATGTATATCACCAGCGAAGAAGAGTTGTTCCCGTTTTTGTTTTTGTGCAGCGAGCATATCATCCGGGTTTGGCGTATAAGGATAAGAAGTTAAACCTGCAATCATACAACCAACTTGATAGTTACTGTCAATTTCATGTGCAAGGTTTACAGCTTTTGCACTCGCAATAAATTGATGGTGAAGTGCAGTATAACGTCTGCTGATATGTTCCGCTGTTTCATTCGGATATTCCATAGGTCCGAAGCCACCAGCAATAGACATAATTCCCCCGTTAAAATATCCACCTGTTGAAAGTGATAGCGAGTTAATTTCGTTAAATGTGAGCCAATATTTCACAAGCCCTTTGTACTCACGGAATACTGTTTCGCTGTATTTAAGGTAAAAATCAATACATTTTCTGTCTGCCCATCCATCATACTTTATAGCAAGGTTGTAAGGCATTTCATAGTGGGACAACGTGACAAGTGGCTCAATTCCATACTTTTTAAGTTCTTGGAAAACGGAACGGTAAAATTCAATACCTTCTTTATTGGGCTCAGCATCATCACCGTTAGGAAAGATTCTAGTCCAAGCAATGGACATTCTGTAGATCTTGAATCCCATCTCAGCAAACATGGCGATATCTTCTTTATAATGATGGTAGAAATCTACAGCTTCATGTGAAGGATAAATAATTCCTTCTTCAATATTTTCCGTATATTTCCGAATAACTTCTCTTGATCCTTGAGCTATATGGTCTTGTGTAGAGGGACCTTTACCTCCAACATTCCAAGCTCCTTCAACTTGGTTAGCTGCTGTTGCTCCGCCCCACATAAAATCATTAGAAAATGTCATGTAATTACCCTCTTTCATTAAAATTATTAATGTATTATAAATTTGAGTGTTACCACGGCTCAGTTTATCCTACTTTTTTTCTTCAAAACCCCAAATTAATGTGATTAAAAAAGTAGAAATAATGGATAAGGCTATAGCGATAATACCATTGATAATATTGCTTGCGTCAGGACCTGCTAACGCAGGGATTCCAAAGATTCCACCACTTCCAACAAAAGCATATGCGTATACTTTGGTGAGACCTGCATAAATCCCGCCAATAAAATTACCTATAAGGACGGCATATAATGGTTTCCTTAACTTCAACACCACTCCAAACAATGCTGGTTCGGAAACACCGCCGGCCATAGAAGTTACTGCGCAAGAGGCTGAAGTCGATTTGAGCGTTTTTCCTTTCGCTCTTAATGCAATCGCAATACATGCTGCGCCTATACTGAAGTTTGTGATGATACTTCCAATAATTACAAGAGGTTCATACTTCACAGAAGCCATCATTTGAACAAGATAAGGGGCCAATGTTGTATGCATACCTGTTAGTACCAGTAGAGGGAACAGCGAAGCCATAATTGCTACTCCAAGGAACCCGACTTTGTCATACAAAAAGATAATGCCTGTAGTGATATAATCACCTACAATAACACCTAGTGGTCCCACTATACACAATGCGATAGGTGTCATTACAAGTATTACTGCCACTGGAACAAAAAGTGCTTTCAGGCTTGTTGGTGAAATCCTACTAAAGAATCTCTCAACATATGACATTATGAAAACGATCATGATTATTGGAAATACAGTGTTTCCGTATGAAGCCAGGGTTACTGGGATTCCAATAAAACTTAACGCTTCGTTATTAGCTACTTTGGATACAAACGTCGGATCAATTAGGATAGCACCAAATAACATTCCTAAAGGAGCGCTAGTATTAAATTTTCGAGCAGCACTTGCTCCAACAAATACGGGTAAGAAATAGAATGCAGCATTACCTACAAGATTTAATATTGTAAGTGTAGCGCTTTCAGCAGATAAAAGACCCATATTTGTCAACAGCAAAACCAATACCTTTATTAATCCGCCACCAATTAAAATCGGGATTACTGGCGCGATACTCCCAGCAAGTCCATCGAGTATTGCATTCAAGCTAAATTTCTTTTTTGAACGTGTAGTTCCTTTTTCTTCCTGTGAATCGTCTTGAGCATTATCTTGAGTGAAACCTGCTTTTTCAGAGATCGCTTTATAAGCATCACCTACCGTCTGACCAATAACAATTTGGAATTGGTCACCTTGCCACTGCGCTCCTATTACCCCAGAGATTTTTTCAATTTCTTCTTCATTGGCCAAACTCTGATCTTTAAGATTGAATCGTAACCTTGTTACACAATGAGTAGAATAGCTTATATTATCTTTTCCGCCGATATTGGCTAGTACTTGATCAGCAAGCTCATCATAATTCTTTTTAGACATTGTTGCCGCACGCTCCTTATGATCTTCATTAATTCCTGTCAGTAATCAATTGAAAAACTAATGACCATGCCTTTCTCGATTACACAAGCGACTTACATGTAGAATTAGATACAACGACTCTTCTTCGTTAAGTTTCCAATTATGTTGTTCAATGAAATATTGTTTTATTTTATCCACACAATTTGAAAATTCAGAAAATTGTTTTTTTAATTCTTCATAAGTGATCTTATATTCATCTGTTGCTTCTAGTTGTTCCCCTTTTTTAGTCAATAGTGTCTTTAAGTGAGTAACAAATCGTATATAATTGAAATCTTCCGTGTTTATCTCGATTTGGAAATGATCTTCAATTATTCTAATGATGTCATCCATAGTTTGTTCATTGTATTTAGCTTTCTTTGCATTAAAAGCTGATTGAGCATTTATGAAGTGAACAGCTATACTTGAAGCTTCCCCACTAGGCAGTGCAATCTTCATTTCCTTTTCAATTAGTTGAACAGCTGCTTTTCCAATTTCAGTTTCTAGTGGATAAAGCCGTTCCACACTAGATTGTAAGGGGGATTTTATGTTAACTTTTTTTTGTGCCCGTTCAATTGCAAAATTGATGTGATCAGCGAGAGTAAATGTAATATTTGGATTTAGATTATATTCAATCTTATTTTTAGCCAGATCAACTATCCTTGCAGTTAGTTGAAAGATGGATTCAGGAACAAAATTGAATAAGTTTAGATAACGCGGATCAACCCCATAAAATGTCCGATCAATCAAGCTCAAATCATCGAGTTCATATGGCATTGGCTTAAAACCTATACCTTTTCCGAATACCACAAGTTCCTGATTGTTGTTATCAATACATATGGCAACGTTGTTATTAATCTTTTTAACAACTTTCATAGTAAGACTCCTTTAACATTAAACTTGTTGCCTCGACTTTATCTGGTTACTTTTTTTCGTAATGTATGATTTCCGATTCGCTTTTGGTAACAAATTCAGATATATTTTTTATTGATAAATTGTAATTATCTCCATTTGTAATTATCATAGGTGTCGTTAAATCAATTGAATTCTCTTCAATGAAAGGGCGATCAATTTTAACTAAAGGTTCTCCTAGTTCCACTTTTTGATTCTCTTTAACAAGCACATCAAATCCTTGTCCTTTTAAAGAGACCGTATTCATGCCAATGTGAATGAGCACCTCTACACCGTCCGTATTTTTTACAGCAATTGCGTGAGAAGTTTTTGCAATAGTATCAACAATTCCTGAACAAGGAGAGTAAATCACGTCTCCTTCAAAAACAAAAGCTACACCTTCCCCCATCATTCTTTTGGCAAAGACCTTATCACTCACTTCTGATAAATCAATGCACTTACCATCTACAGGCGCCTTTATACTCTTATCTTCATTTTTGGCTTTATTGAACAGTTTAAACATAGTCTCCACCTTCTCAATTGTTGTAATTTCATTTTTTGGTGCTTCTGTGTACTCAGAGAACGCAAAATAACCCCTCAAGGCACACCTAATAAACAGGTAATGCCCCTGAGGGGTTACAATCCTAATATCATAGTACCATAATATCGAAATTTGTCAACTGAGGTCTAATAAGCCTTAAAACTTTGTAAACCGGTCAATTTTTAAAAAAAGAAAGAAGTTGGCACAAAGAAACTCATGATTCTTTTTACAGGACTTATGCACTACTAAGTTGGAATGCCTGTGTCAAATTGCTTGATCCTTTACATGGAATTCTATTCATAAGCTTAGTTTCAGTGACAACTTTTTACTTAAGAATTTTCAAGGTTATACAACAGCATTGATAAAACCTTTATTAATTTCTCTGAAGCATCTATGCTAGCGAAGAAATTAAACCGTAACACGAAAGAGTTATTACACTGGACAGTTCATCAAGGTTATGAACCGAAAGTTTAAAACAGGTGACTGCCTGTTTTTTATTTTTGCTTTAATACCCGGAATGCTGTCTAGCACACATATTAGATTAGAAACAAAAAAGACCCTCTTCTAACGAAGGTCTTTCTTAACAAAAAACTTAATCCATTTCTTTACACTCGAAAAAGCAGATTTGAAGCATATTGACGGAATTATTGATGTATGTACTTTAGGTTACAGAGCCACGTATAGGGAAATTTACTCTAAAGAATACACTGATAGAATTATTCGTGATTTTTATAACTACGATCGCATACTTAAAGAAGTTACAATTGTAAATAAGAACTGGGGAGGGTACTTCGTTGCTATTGAAGATGATAATGTTATAGGTGCAGGAGCAGGTGGAATGCTCGATGAAAAAACACAGAATTATTTGTCCTGTATCTCAAACCTGATAGAAGAGGTGAAGGAATTGGCTCTAAGATATTACATGCTATATCTGAGCAGCAAAAGAATTCAGGGGCAATAAAGCAATATGTATCCGTTCAAAAAGGAAATAAAAAAGGGATTCCTTTTTATGAAGCAAAGGGATTTTCATTTTTACATGAACAAGAAAGCTACGCTAATTCAGATAATGACACATACATATCTTTACGGTACGTTAGAGAACTCTAGCTTATATATTATCTTCAACTATCGGGGGCAGCGTCAAGATTTTTGTGTAAATGAAATAACCTTTTCTTATGTAGATTGGCGTTACTCTTTTGTGGTGAACATGGCTAGCAGTTCTGCACGTGCTTGATCGAAGCCATTATGACAACGGGTAGCAAAACGTTGGTTGTAGCTTTCAAACTGGGAAACCAAGAACTTTTCTAATGCTTCTTCATGGGGGAATTGTTCTTTTCGGTTCGTGTATTTCTTGATTTGCTTGTTAAACGATTCGATCAGATTCGTTGAATACAGGCTTCTCCAGACCGATTTAGGAAAGCTGTAAAACGTAAAGATATAGGGATTTTCTTTCAGCGATTGAACCACTTTGGGGTAGCTGGTTTTCCACTTGTCACAGAAGGTGGTCAGGGCGGTTCTACCTGCTTTTTCATCCTCAGCGCGATACACAGATTTGAAGTCCTCACAGATCTCTGCTCGATCCGTCACACGAACTTTATGGGCGATGTTACGAGATAAATGAACACAGCAGGTCTGGTACTTCGCTTGAGGATAAACCTCCTGGATTGCATTCACAATACCTGTTAGTCCATCCGAGATAAAGAGGAGGATCTGTTCTGTGCCACGCTGTTTGATTTCCTGAAGCAGTTCTTTCCAAATATACGCCGATTCGGTCGGTGCAATAGCGTACGTAAGCACCTCTTTGGAGCCATCTTCACGAATGCCCACGGCAATATAAACGGCTTCCTTGGCTACCGTTTCACGCTTTACGGGGATGTATGTCGCATCGATATAGACGCAGACATAGTGCTTTTCCAAGGGGCGTTTCATAAATGCATCGACATGCTGGGTCATCACTTTGGTCATGTTGGATACCGTTTGAGGCGTATAGTGATGACCATACATTTTCTCGATGAGGTCAGCGATTTCCGTTATGGTGACGCCCTTTTGAAACAGGTGAATGACGAAGGATTCCAAGGTGTCGTTGGAACGTTTATACGGGGCTACAGTCTGCTGTTTAAACTCTCCATTCCGATCCCGAGGCATAGTGAGCTGCAAGTCGCCATACTCGGTATGAAGCGTACGGGTGTACGATCCGTTACGAGAGTTACCTGAATTCACGCCAGCACGGTCATATTTTTCATAATCTATATAAATTGAACTAAAGAAACAACCAGCTAGAACCTGACACAAAGACGGTCAACGATCATCAAAGGTACTTTCATAATCTCTTCCATAAACCGTTGTACGCTGGTACGAATTTCAGCGACCGTGTGGTAAAAGACGTTGTTAATCACATCGGATTTAAGCCATTTCCACAACCCTTCGACTGCATTCAGTTCGGGGCTATAGGGAGGCAAAAATACAAGTTCAAGTCGATCCTTCATCTCGTTTAGGAACGATGCCAGCAGCTTTGCATGGTGAATTCGCGCATTGTCCAGGATCATCGCAATTTTACCTGTCGGATATTCGGTTAACACTTTTTTCAAAAAGATCAAAAATGTTTCGGCTGTATAATACTCATCTTCCTGCCATACGATCCTGCCTGTCACATAGTCGACGGTAGCCAGCAGTTTGACACCCCGATGTTTACCTGTAGTTTGAATGATACGCTGCTTGCCACGAAGAAACCACGTTTTTTGAATGGCTTGGTAATCGCGAATCATGGATTCGTCTTCAAATAATACATGGTCGATTTTTGCCGTCATGTATCTTTTTTTAAATTTGGAAACGTGACTTCCGAAAAAATTCGTTGCTTTTTTTCGTCCGCCGCTGCCAAGGTATAGGTTGGCTGGTATAACTTAGCCCTTGACGATGCATCATTTTAGAGATACCCCGAAGCGAATACGTCTGACCAAACTCCCTTTTGATGAAGGCTGCAATGATCTCCAGTGTCCAATTGTGACGCGCGGTAAAGCCTACATCATGTGGAACGGAGTCCACGATCGTTTGTTTTAACTTTTCCAGTTGTTCTTTCGTTAATCGGACAGGTGCTCCTGGCGAATGATTCATTTGCAGTCCGGAAAGCCCGCGTGTGTCATATGCTTGAATGTACCCTTTTACGGTTTTGGGGCTTCGGTTAATGATATGAGCAATTTGCTCGACTTCTGTTCCTTGTAGATACAAATACAGCGTCTGATAGCGTTCAAACATCCGACGATCTTTTGCTTGCTTCATCGCGGTTTGGATCTCTTGAAATGATGCTGAATGTTCCATGCGATTCCCCTGCCTGTCTAAAGTTGTTACTTTATTACTTCGACATGCAGTAGCGAATTCCTTACCATAGTTTTCTAATCTTTAGTTCAACTTATATAGAAATGCCGTAAGCTCGGTTTCGAGCAGATGATTCATGGCAGACTCTAAATGGCTGCGAAATACTTCCGTAATATCCTGTTTTATGACTAGAGCCTGAACTAAATCTGTTGTAAAATGATTCATAGGGAAGACCTCTCTCTGAATTGTTGTGTGGTAACTCAATTCTACTAGAAAAGGTCTTCCTTTTTCTATTTACACAATATATTTTACGCTCTCTAAATTCGGTCGTCTGTCCAAAAAAACATGGAGTTTTATCTAGGATGTGTCTGAAAACTAAATAACATGGTAAGATTTGAGAAAAACGAATGGAGCGTCAAGATGATTCAAAGACGGTACGAAATAAGCGATGAACAGTGGGATCAAATTAAGGGCATGTTTCCACCCTACAAAACAGGACGTCCGTCAAAATTAAGTGAACGAACCATGTTTAACGCTTTTCTATGGATCGCTCGAAGTGGTGCTGCCTGGCGTGATCTACCGGAGGAACGCTATGGTTCATGGAAAACGGTCTACAGTCGCTTTTGCAAGTGGCGAGATACCGGACTGCTTGTCACTATCTTCCAATCTCTCCAGATCGAACCTGACTTTGAAAACTTGAGCATTGATTCTACATCGGTCAAAGCCCATCAACATAGTGCCGGTGCTAAAAAAACGTTGAAGGACACGAAGTGAATCAACACATCGGCGTCAGTCGTGGCGGAAAGACAACCAAACTTCACACGGTCGTCGATGGATTAGGAAATCCCCTCGCTTTTCTTCTGACGGGTGGTCAAGTCTATGATTCTGTTCCAGCGATCGATTTACTTCAGAAGCTTGATATTACAGGAAGTCATATTCTTGGCGACAAAGCCTATGGCTCACAAGCGATTCGGAATTGGATTACAGCTAAGCAGGCATCCTACACCATCCCGCCTAAAGCGAATAGTCAAAACCCTTGGAAAGTCGATTGGTATCGTTACAAAGAACGCCACTTAGTGGAGTGCTTTTTCAATAAAATCAAACACTTTCGCCGTGTGGCTACTCGTTACGACAAGTTGGCCAAGTCATTCTTGGCGTTTGTATACGTAGCTGCCATTTTCAAATTGACTCAATGAAGAGTTTTCAGACACGACCTAATCCTTCCAGTTATCCCTATAGAATTTTTCTACTCTGTCTCATCGAATTGCATTAAATCTGATATGTCCTTAATGTCTAAAGCGATGGCGATCCTTGTTAGCATTGCTAAATTCACTTCTTCCCGAGCATTTCTGCATAATTCCGATATTGCAGCTTGCCGGACATTTGCCATTTTTGCTAATTGTAACTGAGTGATGCCTCTTTCTTTCATAACGTCTTTAAGTTTTATGATCAGTTCCATCTTAGATTTATCTCCTAACTTGAAATATGAAAATAAGATATTTACATTATACGCATGAGCGGTTAATATTGTCTTATATACAATAACCGCTTAAACGTATAATTAGTCGTTTTAACAAGGGGATATGAATCATATCCTTGGCTTTACTATTGCCATTTTACCAAAAAGAATCGGGGGAAATACATATGACTACACTAGGAAACAAACTCAACAAACAACACATTCTGGACATTGTTCGCATGGAAGCAGTTTGGCCGCAAGAAGTGGGAAGCGATGACCAAGAGATACATTATTATCACATCATCGATGCTTTGAACCGTAAATGGCAAACGATTGGCTATAATGTCTCAGACGCTATTGAAGTGTTTGAGAAAGGAAAGACTAATGTGTGGACACGAATCATAGAGCCAGCCCCGTTTAACCCCAAATTGACAACGAACGATCTCATTCAAATGTTTCATATCAGTCCCGAAGATGAGTACATCCGTAACGCTATGCAAATCATACTGAACTCGGTTGAAAGGCGCAATGAATTCATTGCCCGTTCTATTTATATTAACGAACAAGACACTTTTAATCTACTCTGCAATATGAAAGGTGAGTATCTTCGGCAGCATCAGCTTACAGACGAGGAATTTACGGAGTTGTATGCCGCAAATCCTGTTGAAGCATTATCTGTATATTTTCTGGAGTCCGTAGACATTCATCTGTATTGGGAGTGGGCAGGGGCAGGAGGTACGCGTGAGAAGGCCATTCAATATAAACAGGAGGCACCTGAAATGACTTTGATTCAAGCGGTTGAGAGGGCTGAGGACGAAGTCGACTGCTATGTATCCGGTTATTAACTGTTTTACAAAGGAGGAGTGTGTATGTACAGAACAGGAAGATTAATTAACGGCAAACTGTTTCTAAAGACACTTACAGGCGATTGGATCAGCCTACAGATGCTTATTGAGATTCGAATTTTATAGAGGTCTAAAAAATGGTTTAATCTTTTTAAATAACTGTGAGTTAATGAACATAAAAAAACGAAGTAAGTTATGCGAGGTGGTTGGCAGCAGAGCGGAGGATTTGAATCTGGAGAAGTGCAAGCGTTCGCCTCTGCAATGGGATTCTATCCTTGATAGGGGTTATACAATCCTGAGAATCCCGTTGCAACAGCGATCGTAAGATCAAATTATTCTCTTAGCGGTGGATCACCATCGAAGGCTGTTACTCCACAAGTAGCTTCAGAAAGTTGGCTGGCACCGTAAATTGCTGATTATTAATGATAATCTTCCGAATCTCTTCCATAGAGTCTTCTTCAGCTCTGGCGTCTTTAATCTCCTTGATTTCACGATGCAGCCGTTCCATTTGGAGATCGAGCGCATTGGCTGAATCTGCCGCATTTTTTAATTCGCGTGTCAGGCTTTCGGGAACGGACTGGTTGTATTTATAAAAGATTTTATGCTCCAGACTGGCCCAGAAATCCATCGCAATCGTTCGAATCTGTACCTCCACGCAGACCAACTCCTGACAGTCTGACATGAATACAGGAACCTGGATCAGCAGATGCAGACTTTGGTAGCCATTTGGTTTGGGATTTTTGATGTAATCCTTGATTTCCAGCACCTTCAAGTCATTCTGTCTCTGAAGCATGTTGCTAACATCATAGATGTCAGAAATAAAAGAGCAGGTAATGCGCAGTCCCGCGATATCTTTAATATGATCCTTGACGGCAGCAAGGGAAAACTCGCTTTTTTTACGAAGCATTTTGTTCATGATGCTCTCAGGGGATTTTAGACGCGATTTGGTGTGCTCAATAGGGCTATAATCGTGCAACGCCTGAAATTCCTGCTTTAATATTTCAATCTTGGTTTCCATCTCGTCGAGCGCAAATTTATAGATCAGCATAAAACGCGTGATATCATGTTTCAGCTTTTTAATCTTGTCCATCGGGTCTTCCAGATACATATGTAATTCTCCTCACACATAGATGTCGTAAAATATAAATAATATTAAAAATAATAGAATCGTATGGTTTAAGGCGGGTGGTAGCGGAACGAAGGATTTGTATCTGGAGAAGCACTAGCGTTCGCCTGAAGGCTTTCCGAAGAAAGCTACTTCGGAAAGCATAAACCTAACGGGACTCTTATCTTATAATATACAATTCCCAAGAATCCCATTGCAACAGCGACCGTAAGATCAAATCATTTGCAGAGCGGCGATTCCCGCCTAAACAAATTTTAAAGCGGCACCGCAATTTTACGTTTTTGTTTAAAATAAACCCATTCGCGGAAGCCAATATCCTTCAACATCGCCTTCACTTCGTCCCAATCATCGCCTACTCGAGCAGGTTTATGGGCATCTGAACCAAAAGTGACCTCTACGCCAAAATGATGCGCTCTTTCTAAAATAGGAACGGACGGGTACCAACCGCCACTGAGCTTGGTTTTACCTGAAGTGTTAATTTCAATCGCTACACCGGATTCTGCAATCACTTTCAAGGTTTCATCAATCGCTTCATCGGCAGGAATATCTGAGAAAGCAGGGAAATTCCCCTTCATGGCGTCGATATGACCCAAAATCTGAAACATACCACTCCGCGCAGATTCCTGAATGAGCGAATAGTAAGCTTGCTTGACTTCAATTTTGCGAGCATCACTTACTTCGTTCCAACGGTTACGGTTAAAAATGCTGTCTCCCTCAACATTGTGGATCGACCCAATAAGGTAGTCGAACGGATAAGGGGCCAGGGTGGAACGGTACAGTTCTGCAAAATCAGGGAAATAATCCGTTTCTAATCCGAGCAGCACGTCAATACGGCCTTCGTATTCCTTCTGTAGCTGCTGTACCTCTTCTACATACTCGGCAAGCTGCGATTTCGCCATATAAATTTTTGGAAAAGCCTGATCCTGCTCGCTGCATAAGTAGGGGGAATGGTCCGAAATACCAATAGCCTGTAAACCGGACTGAATGCCAGCTTCGATATAATCCCGAATATTACCGTCTGCATGACCGCAGCGGAAATGATGGGTGTGCAGATCAAATTTCATAGGATGTCGTCCTTTCGTAATCAAGGTTTGTATTTCGTAGGGTGTTCATAGCGGAGTGCGTTATTCAGAACTGATAAAATTGGTCTCCGGCATACCTTTTAAATCGCTTAGAAACTGCTGCATGGCAGAATTCAGATATCGGCCGGATTTGTAAATGACCCCTACCGGATGGCTAACCTCCAGCTCGGTAATCTGAATCATTTTCAACGTACCCGCGCGTAGCTCAGGAGTGACTGACAGCCTGGAGATAATGGCAGCGCCAAGATTAATCTCGACCATCCGTTTGACTTCCTCGCTGCTGGACAACTCAATCACGACATGAGGCACAATTTGGTGTTTTTTAAATACATCATCCACGAATTTTCGTCCTACCGTATCGGGTGAGAGCAGAATAAGTGGAATTTCCCGAAGGGCTTCAATGGTTGCATGCGGTTGGGAGGCCAATGGATGAGTGGGCGATACGACAAGCTCAAAGGAATCGTAATACAAAATCGAAGTGCTCAAATTTGGATTACGCTCGATCAAGTAACCGATGCCAACATCAATAAGCCCGTTCTCCACCTGCTGATAAATCATGGAGGAAGCCATGGATTGAATGGAGGTTTTGATGAGTGGGAATTGATCCTGAAAGTAGGAAAGTACTCGCGGTAAAATTTGAATGGCGATGGACGTCGTAGTGCCCAGTGCAATATGACCCTGTGGCGTTTCGTTCAGATCGTACAATTTCTGCCGCAGTTCCTCGACAACACTCAAGATCCGCTCAGCATGTTCCAAAAAAACAGCCCCTCGGTCGGTCAGGGTGACGGGTTGGTTACGGTCGATCAGAATGGTCTTGAACTCGTCCTCCAAACTTTTGATTTGGGCGGATACCGCCGGCTGCGTCAAATTGAGAAGTTCTCCGGCTTTGCGGAAGCTCATTGTTTTGGAAATCATGATAAGTGTTTCAAGTTGACTGATGTTCATGAAGTTCCTCCTCTCTTTTCTTAATTCTGTCGCAGCAGTACAGCCTGAGGATTTTTCACAAATCCACATGTGCATATGTAAAACCATCGTTATGCTTATTTCATTAAATTATAGGTTATTCGAGCGTGAAGGGCAATGAATCGAAGCAGAACACCGTGAAGTATGGTATATTGGAAAATAAAGACTAAAGTCCTGCTATGCATCAAAAGTAACCCATTTGAATTCGATGGAAAGCGAGGGAATAGGACATTATTCACATTTTTTGTGATTCGGCTATAAAAAATTGCCGGATAGCTGTCGATAAGTGATAGAGAGAGCATTTTATTGCAGGTTGATTCGTTGTGCATCATTTTGAAAAATAAAATTCTAATTAAAATGGGACTTTTGTTGTGTGTCTAAAAGCCCATCGTAAAGGGGCGCAATGATCGTGAAGGCAGAAGTGATAAATCCTTTTTTGGAGTCGGCGCGGCGGGTCATTGAACAATTGATCCAAATCTCTCCCTCACCCGGCGATCTCGGTGTGAAAAATGTCGAGCTGGTGGAAGACCATATTTGGATTATGATCGGGATGACCGGACAGCTTAGCGGAAATATTGTGTTCGGTCTGAATGAACAGGTAGCGTTGCGCATGGTGTCGGCGATGATGGGCGGATTCGTTTTGACTGAAATTGATGAGATGGGCAAAAGCGCTATTTCGGAATTGGGCAATATGATCAGCGGTAGTGCCAGCACGATTTTGTCCAATCAGGGGATTGTAGTTGACATTACGCCTCCGCAGGTCATGAAGTCGGAAAACTTGACCTCCTTCGTACCTCAGCGTGCCCTTTATATTCCGCTTACAATGGAAGGAATTGGTGAGCTGGATATTCAGGTGATGATCTCTTAATATTAAAGAAGCAGGTTTCTTTAATATGGAGGGATGGCCATGAGTACATTGCAAAACAAGGTGGTTGTCATTACAGGCGCATCCAGTGGAATTGGTGCCCTTTGCGCACGGTTGCTGAGCGAAAAGGGTGCGATACCTATTTTGACGGCTCGTTCGCAGGAACGGCTGGAACAAGTGTCGGCGGGAATTAGCGGCAGGCATGAGCTGATCCCTCTGGATGTCACTCGTCAGGAGCAGGTAGAGGCCGTGGCTGCCCAGGTGCTGGAGCAGTACGGACGGGTCGATATTTTGCTCAACAACGCAGGTTACGGGAAGTTTGAGTATTTTCATGAAACAGACCTGACGGAGTTCGAGCAAATGATGGATGTGAACTATTTGGGCGCTGTCCGCTGTATCAAGGCGTTTCTGCCGCAGATGACAGCGCGAGGTACGGGACAGATCGTCAATGTGGCATCCATGGCCGGCAAAATCGGGACAGCTAAATCGTCCTCCTACACAGCAACGAAGCATGCGCTGCTAGGGTTCAGCAATGCGCTTCGACAGGAGCTGCGCGGGAGCGGAGTTACGATAACAACGATTAACCCCGGACCGATTGACACGCCGTTTTTTGACCTCGCTGATCCTTCGGGCGGATATGTTCGTAATGTAAGCTGGTTTATGCTAAAGCCGGACAAGGTGGCACAGCACATCGTGAGAGCGATGGAGCTTCGCAAGGAGGAGGTTAATCTGCCACGGTGGATATCTCCTTTTCTCAAGCTGTACCAGCTTGCTCCCAGACTAACCGACAGGCTGGGCCATGGCGTGATGAACAAAAAATAAAGGATGTCCCGCAAACCATGTGATGGTGGAGGGACATCTTTTTTTGCCATTTCGCGTTAAAGGGAGGTGGGACTAAATATCTGCATTTGGTTGCAGGGCGGTTTTCGCATATAATGGAGAGTAACGAATTTACGTATAGGGGTTGGACCTTTTCATGACATTGAATTTTGAATCGCTCGGTGTTGAACAAGACCTGTTGACCAAGCTGGCCGAGCATGAGATTACGCAGCCTTCGCCTGTTCAGGCGCAGGCTATACCAGAAATGATCAAGGGTAGGCATGTATTGGCGCGTTCGCAGACTGGCACAGGGAAGACGCTGGCTTATTTGCTGCCGCTGCTGCAAGCCATTGACCCGCAGAAAAAGGCTACGCAAAAGCTGATCCTAGCTCCCAGTCAGGAGCTGGCGATGCAAATTGTACGCGAAGGCCGGCGTTATGGGGAGCATCGCGGCATCCGTGTGCTCGGCCTGATCGGTGGAGCGGCAGTCAATCGCCAGATCGAGAAGCTAAAGGACCATCCGCAGCTTGTGGTTGGCACACCGGGACGTGTACGGGAACTCATCGCTTCCAAGAAGCTGAAAATGCACAACATTACAACCATCGTCATCGACGAGGTGGATCAGATGTTCCAGCTCGGCGGAGCAGGCGATGTCACGAACATCTTGGGCACCGCCCAGCGTGACCGTCAGTTAGTATTTTTGTCCGCAACGCTGAACGACGAAATTCAAGCGCTGGCCAAGCGGGAAATGCAGGATTACGTGGAAATCGGGATTGATCCCGACCAGAAGACGGCCAGCGGTTTGGAACACTATTACTTTGTATCCGAAGAACGGGATAAGGAAGACATGCTGCGCCGATTGGTGCGTCATTTTAATCCGAGAAAAGCACTGGTGTTCGTCAATACAACCAATGCCATCGGGGAGATTGAGGCCAAGCTCAAGCATATGGGACTGACTACAGCATCCCTATATGGCGATGCGGACAAAGTTACACGTACTAACGTGCTGGCCCAGTTTCGTGCGGACAAGCTCAAGGTGCTGATTGCTTCCGATGTGGCAGCTCGTGGTCTGGATATTGAGGGACTGGAAATGGTGATCCATTTTGATCCGGCTACGGACAGTCAGGCTTATGTTCACCGTGCGGGACGCACTGGACGCATGGGGCGTAAAGGACTGGTTGCGTCGGTTGTTACCGACCGTGAAACATTCATCATGCGTAAATTTTCTCGTGAACTGGGCATCGACATTGCGGAGCGTGCGTTGCACGGAGGCCGGGTTGTCGTACCGCGTCCGGTGGATGCCAAGCGTGCGCCTGTAAGGCCATCCGAAGCCAGATCTACTTCCGACGGAGCACCAGTGGAAAGCCGCAAGGCATCTGCCCGCGGTGAGAATGGACGTCCTGGCAGAACTGTGGCAAATGGCTCGGCTTCAGGCAAGAGCAAAGGAGCGGCTTTGTCCAAAGCAGGGAAAGCGCAGCGCGAGCGTGATCGTAAAAACAAGGGAGCGCCAAGATGGCTGAAGGAAAAAGGTCAAAGCCGAACGGATAAGTGAGAAGAGGGGGAGCCATGGAACAACAGCCTGTATTGCAAATTAATGGACTGACAGGCGGATACAGCGCCAAGCGCCCGGTGCTGCACCAGATTTCTCTGGATGTGAAGCCGGGCGAAATGGTGGGGCTGATCGGTCTAAACGGAGCCGGGAAAAGTACGACGATGAAGCATATTTTGGGTCTGATGACACCACAGGCGGGAGAAATCCGCGTACAGGGACATAAGCAGACGGAAAATCCCGAGCAGTATCAGGGAGCCATTGCTTTTGTACCCGAGTCTCCAGAATTGTATCCCGAAATGACCGTGATGGAGCATATGGAATTCACCGCCAGAGCGTATGGAGTCAGTGAAGCTAATTTCCGCACCCGTAGTGACCAAATGCTGGACTTGTTCCGTATGCGGGATAAGAGCGGAAGCATGTCGATGCATCTCTCCAAAGGGATGCGCCAGAAAGTGATGATTATGTGCGCATTTTTGGCGGGGCCGCCACTGTATGTCATTGATGAGCCATTTTTGGGTCTGGACCCGCTCGGTATTCGTTCTCTGCTTGATTTTATGCTGGAAATGAAGCGCTCGGGCTCGTCCATTTTACTTAGTTCTCATATTTTGTCCACGATTGAAAATTATTGTGATCGTTTCATTGTGCTTCATCAGGGTGCCATCATTGCACAGGGCACGCTGGACGAAGTGACAGCACAGGCGGGTAAGCCGGGCATGCCGCTGGAAGATGCATTTTATGAGCTGGTACAGGGCAGGGAATGAGCATGGATTTGCAACGTTTGCATAAAGAAAGACGTGTTGCGTTCTGGGGACAAGTGCTGCCTTATCTCGGTTATGTCATTCAGAGCGGTCTGGCGGTCGTCTTCGGCTTTGCGCTGATTGCCTTTGCCGCGTGGTACACGTCGCTGATTATGCATATCCCGCCGGATTTGCCCATCCGCTGGATTATGCTCATGGTAGCCGTTCCGGTCGCTCATGTGAGCTTCCGTACATATTTGAATGAAGCCGATATCGTCTTCCTGCGCCCGCAGGAGCATGCGATGCACCAATATTTTAAGTCCAGCCGTATCCGTGGCGTGGTGTATAAAATATTCGGCCTGCTGTTGCTGCTTGTGATCGCGTGGCCGCTGTATATCCGTAGCGACACTGCGCCTAAGCCGCTGCTGCTGACCATACTGCTGTTCGTGCTGCTGAAGCTGCTGTTCAGCTATGGCGGCTGGCAGGAGCTGCGGATGGTATCGCGCAGCGCGAATATGGGGTATCGTCTGCTTCGCTGGGCGCTGGCAGTGCTGCTGGTAGCCGCATGGCTGTGGCAGCCTCCGCTGCGCAGCTTGCCGTTTATCATACTGGTGGGTGTGGTGTACGTGCTTGTCCTGCGTTTTCCGGTCAAACTGCTGGTGGCATGGGAAAACCTGATTCGTACAGAGGGAGTTCAGGCTGCACGTGTGATGCGTACTTTGGGCTGGTTTGTTGATGTGCCGGCCCTTACGCAGAGAGTGACTCCGCGTCGCTGGTTGTCCTGGTTGGGTGGTAACATACCGTGGGACAAAAAGGGAGCTTATCGCTACCTGCTGTTCAAGACCTTTGTGCGCACAGAGCCTGTGGGGATGGTGATACGGCTGGGTATCCTCGGCCTGTTGATTATATGGATCACGCATACGAGCTGGATCGGTATTGCTGTGTATTTATTTTTTATATTCCTGATCGGCGTACAGATTACTTCGCTAAGGCAGTACCACAAGGATTCGCTATGGCTTCAGCTCTATCCGCTTCCTGCACATACCCGCCGTGCGTCTTTCCTGGACTTTGTTGTCCGGCTGCTGTTGCCAGTTGCGGTCGTCCTGTGGCTTCCTTTTTTGTTGAGAGGAACTGAGGGGCTGATCTCCACGCTGCTTACACTGGCTGGTGGAGTGCTGGTGGTATACCTGGTACGAGGCGCTCAGGCGAAGAAATGGCGTCTGGACGGTCAAGATGAGGAAGAAGTTTAATCCTGTATGGTTAAAGCAAAGGTTATTCTGCAAGCAGCAAGGGCTGTTTGCGGAATAACCTTTTTTTGTGAGGATGCTGCTATTTGTAGCTGTGGGCGCAGATGTCCGCCTGCTTAGATGAAAATCGTTTTGCTGATGATTACTAACAAAATGAACAGCACCAGAATCGTTCCTGTGCTTGTGAATGCGCCGAAACCACCGTAACCACCGTAACCGCCTCTTGTTTCTTCTGCTCCCATGCTCATTCTCCTCTCAGTCATTGTGTTGTAGGATACACCGTATATTATGAAGCGGGTTTTCGGATTGCGTGGGCCAATGTGGAGGTGGATTGCCGGAGCGCCTTGTTTTTTTCAGCGGATATGGGGGAATAGAGAGGAAAAGCCACGTTTTGTCGAGAATAGAAGAAGTATATAATCATTATTACTTGGAAAGTGGGAACGACGAGATGCTGGCAGACAAGCTGCTCGTGAATATATTTCTGGTTTTTGTACCCTTGCTGGTGTACAGCGCTTTATCGGATTATCGACATATGAAACAGACCCCATTGCTCATGGGAGGGGTGCTGGGTATCTCTTCTGTGCTTTGTCTTATTTTCTCGTATAGCTGGTACGGCTTGTTTTGGGATCTCCGATATGTTCCGCTGATCCTCTCCGTTTTATATTTTGGTCCCGGAGCAGGACTGGTGAATATAACACTCATGATGATGGCCCGCATTTATGTTGGACCTGATTCCATCGGGGTGGGGCTGATTAGCATGCTGTTATGTTATCTCGTACCTCTCTTGGTGAGAAAAAAATTTATGCATCTCAAAGGCATGCTGGCCCGGGTGTTGATAAACTTGCTCATGAGTGTGTGGATGAATGTGATCATGCTGGTTATTCTTATGATGCATTCCTGGGCCAACGGCAGACTGGATGAGGATGAAGTCGAGCTGATCAGGGGGGTTCTTTGGTTTGCTATAATTCAATTTCTAAATATCGGAGCTGCCTCTTGCTGGATGGAGTTTAGTCTCGAACGGGAAGAGATGAGAAAAAAGATCAAATATGCTGAACGTCTCAATACGTTAGGGGAACTGGCCGCTTCCATGGCTCACGAAGTTCGTAATCCGTTGACGGTAGTAAAGGGGTTCCTGCAAATGGCCCAGTCAGGGCTGGAAGGAAAAAACCGCAGATATATGGCGTTGGCGCTGGCGGAGGTGGATCGGGCTGAAAGAATCATTAGCGACTATTTGAATTTATCCAAGCCGCAGATTGGGAAGACGGAGCTGATGGATCTGTCCGGTATGGTTCAACAGATTGTTCTGCTCCTGAAACCGATGGCGGCCAAGCAAGGCGTAAGAATGCAGACGGAGCTGAGGAATGAAATATATCTACATACGGATCGTAATCAACTGTTGCAGACGCTAATTCATATCACGAAAAATGCGATTGAGGCTGCGGAAGATGGAGGCAAGGTATACATAAAGCTGGCAGTTCAGGAAGAGAAGGCATGTCTGAATATCAAGGATACTGGAAAAGGCATGAGCCCGGAACATCTGGAACGGGTAGGCACTTTGTTTTTTTCGACCAAAGAAGTAGGGACAGGGCTGGGAACAGCAGTCTCTTTTCGCATGATTGAAGCGATGAACGGCAGTATACGGTATGAGAGCGAGCCGGGAGCGGGTACGGAGGTTATCATTTTGCTGCCGATGGCACAACAATCTTTGCTGGCTGCTGAGGGATAAGTGCTTCGAGTTGTGAATGAATCGTTCAACAGGGGATATAAAAAAAACGGTATGCCGCAACATCCGGCACACCGCTTAATCCAGCTATAAGTCTAACCAGTTAATACCGACCGATTAGATTAGGCGTTCAATAAGTCTTGCACACCACGATAAACAATGTCGTACAAGTCTTCCAGATATTCTTCCTCGATACAGGAGAATGCGATACGGAGATCATGCTCACCTAGTGCAATCGTTCCCACCCCATATTGCTCCAGCAGATGTGTGCGCAGTTGTTCGGCGGACAAGCCGTTCAGCTTGAGACACATGAAATAACCCGAGTTGAAAGGATAGTAACTCCATACATCTCCGTATTTTCCGCTATCAAGTAACGCCTTGACCTTGTTGGCCCGGCCTTTCATGATTTGGAACTTTTCTTCCTTCTGTTGCTGAAAATCCGGTGATTTGAGAGCATCCAGTACGAAGGTTTGCGACGGGTGAGGGCCGCTGGAAATTGTTGCCCGAATGATTCCCAATGTTTTTTGCTCCAGTGCGCTCAGTACATCCTGATGTTCCGAAGCAAAGGTAATAAATCCGACACGGAAGCCCCACACGAATTCTTCTTTGGTAGCTCCGTCAATTTTGACTGGTAAAATTCTTGGATGAAGTCCAGCCAACTGGCCGAATAGCGATTCATGCAGCGAATCCTCGAAGAACAGGCCAAAATAAGCGTCATCCGTCACAACTACAACATTGATGCCTGCTTCTGCTGCTTCCTGAATGGCAGCAACAATCGCTTTGCCCTCTTCGATTCCCGGTGTATAGCCAGTCGGGTTGTTCGGGAAGTTCAGCACAACGATGGCTTTGCCGTATTCCTTCTGCGCTAGCAGCGCTTCACGTAACCCCTCACTATTAAAACGTTGGTCCTCTGTGAACAACGGGAAATTCACCAATCGTCCATGACGGCGAATACCGAAGGTCAGCTCATAATTTTCCCAGTTTTTGTCCGGATAAATGACAGCATCCCCTTCATCCGTAAACAGGTCGGCAACGATGCTCAAACCATGAGTCAGCGCGTTCGTAACCACAGGTAGGCCGTAGCTTTTTCCAGCGAGCGACGGGTTTTCCTTCAGCATTTTTTCCCGCCATACACTACGCAGTTCGGGCTTGCCCGCAGGAGGCGCATAAGGGTACAGGTCCTTGGGGCTGTATGCAGACAGCTTCTCCTGAATGACCTCCAAATGCATGGGACCGCTACCCTCGGTAGCAATACCAATTGTAGCGTTGTACTTTTTAGCAAGTTTCCCCGCCTCAGCGGATTGACTTAAAATCCCTTCTTTTGGGAAATAAATCTCTTTACCTAAAAGAGAAAGCATTTCATATACATGCTCGTTGCCTGCCTGAATGTTGCGGTTTAACTGCGCTGCCAGTGGATTCATTCCGGTTTCATCCTTCCAAGTCATTTTGATTACATATTATAGCATTACACACGGTAAGCGTCACGCAAAAGCGTCCCTGAAAAAGAAAAACGCTTTATTTTTGCGTAATGGCTGTTCTGCGCTTATATTATAATTTAACGGGATCTGGGACAACGAAAGAATAGCATAAGGAGGTGCAGATTTTGCTGGATACGTCTGCGTCATCGTTCATCCTGTTGTCCGCCTTTGCCAAAATTGTGTGCGAGCCGGGCTGGAAATGGCAGGTGCGCGAAAGGCCGATGCCAAACTATGATTTATTTTATGTATGGAGCGGTGAAGGAACGGTTGTATTGAACGGAGAGTCCTATCCGGTAAGCAAAGGAAGCTGCTTCCTGTTCAAGCCGGGGGATGATACCCGTGCCACACATAACCCGCAAAAGCCGCTAATACTTACCTATATTCATTTTGATCTTACTGAGCAGCCGGAGATCATCCCTGCAAGCTATCGTATGCTGGAGGAAACGATTGAGGTGGAGCATATGCTTGCCAGGTACGTCCGTCTGCGCCTGGAACGTGCTTACGGGGCCGAGGAGGAGGGCAGGCTAATCCTGAAGCAGCTCATGATACATTTGCTGCGTGCCGACCGCAAGGAGCCGCAGGAACAGCCGGCCAGCCATCAGCTCACCGAGGTCATCCGGGAAACGGCCAATTATGTGCGCCAGCATCCGGGGCTTCCTCATCGTGTCGAGGATTTGGCGGCACGGGCAGGGCTGTCACCGCGCTATTTTTCAATCAAATTCAAGGAGTTGCTGGGTGTTTCCGCTCAATCTCATATCATCAGCATGCGAATTGAGCGCGCACAGCATCTGTTGCTGCATGCCGGAATGAATGTGACTGAGGTGGCAGAGGCTTTGGGATACCGCGATATTTTTTTCTTCAGCCGCCAATTCAAGCAGTACACGGGGAAAAGTCCGTCCGAGATCAGGTGAAGGAATGAGCGGGTGGACAGGCTGTTTCAGATTCAGCCATAATGGGTAGTCTTCTCTAAGCTTGTGAAGTCAGGGGATTTAGCAGAGAGAGGGATATGGAGTATTTTCAGCTTCCCGGCGACGCTATCAACCAGAGGTGGGAAATGAACGTGTGGTTCTGAGCATATTTCCATAACGAATAAAAAGATAAACACAAAAAAGGACCTGCAATGCTGCCGGGTCCTTTTTCATATGTGTTGTTGTCAGGCTGTAACAGCGAACTCGCTTACGCTTTGGGATCGTGCCGGAAGCAGCCGAGACGCTGCCCCATTCTTACTACATCTCCCAACTTCAGTACAGGGTCAGGATCAAATGTGCCGTTTTCGGTCAGCAAAACGACGGTTGATCCAAATTCGAAATATGCGAGATCCTCGCCTTTTTCCCATGAGACAGCATCATCATCGGTGTATTTGATGCTGCTTACATTCATCGCGCCAACCTTGACGACCGCCACCTCGCCGTATTCATGGGCAATGTACGTAATCTGCCGTTCATTGCGGCTCAGAACCGCTCTCATGTGCTGTAAGCCGAAGTCATTCACCGGATATACCTTGCCGCGCAAATGCTCCTTCTCCACCAGTGTACCGGATACCGGCGCATGAATCCGATGATAATCGGTCGGGCTGAGATACAGCACAAAGGCATAGCCGTGCGTGTATTTCTCAAGACGCGGCGAACGGTTAAGCAACTCATCCAGCGTATAGTCCTGACCTTTGACATTCAAAATAGTGCCGGACGTAATTGGGCCAGTGAACGTAATCCGCGCATCCACTGGACTGGTCATCACCTCAGTGTTCGTATCAATCGGGCGCATGCCCGCTTTTAATTTGCGTGTAAAATAGGCGTTCAGGGAACGGTATTCCCTCCATTCCTGTTCAGCCTCATGCGTCTGGATCTGGTACGTACGTATAAAGGTGGGGATAAAAAGTCGGCTTGCACCACTTTGCGCGAAGGAACCCACAACCCGGCACACCCACTTGCGCGATGATAGCTCAGTCATGAGCCGCAGCCACTGTTTTGCCATTTCAGATCCCCCTTGTTCATTTCCGAGCCGTCTTGGCCGGAACATGTCCGGCCGCTCTGAACTATATTGACACAGAATGTGACGTAAATCAATACAGTGGACGGTCGAGTGAACGGGCGGTGTCCGCCGGGGTCATCCGTTCGAGAAGCCAACGTGCGTAAGCCATCGGCTGAGTGTACGTTTCTTTCCAGACATTGTTCATGCCCGCCTGGCTGAATCCGTAGCGCTGATCGCGACCGTTGCATTCGATAAAAACAATCTCGCCTTCTTGCGTAATGCCCAGGTCCAGACCGACATCGGCGAGCCGGGGAAGGTTTTGTGCCAGCCTATGGACGATTTGCAACGCGAGCCTCTCCAATTCTTTCATCAGACGGGCTGTGTTCATTGGCTGAGCCGTTTGTACCTGTGACAGCACCTCTGGCAAGAAACGGGCTGAGCCACCCTGCGCCACATTGGAAACGAAGGTGTGGGAGGGAGCAATTTTGGCAAACATGCCCGTAACGCTCCAAAAGCCGCCATATCCGCGTTGAACTGTCACGCGAATATCAAAAGGGCGGTTGTTATACATAGCGAGCGGTAAGGTTTCCTGCACGATATGAGGATTATGCAACAGCCGCTTGTGCAGAAATGAAGGCAGTTCTCCGGCGTGCAGGCGCAGTGTGGTCCAGCGATCGGGTACAGCGGGATGTGCGCATTGTAAAGTCCAGTCACCACGGGAATGTCTCAGGCGCATAATTCCTCTGCCGATGCTCCCGCTGCTTGGCTTGATGACGACATCTCCGGTCTGCTCCATCAAAGTACGAATGGAAGCCAGGTTGCCTTGAAGCGTTCGCGGAAGATGGAGGTGCAGCAGAGGGTCTTGCTGCAATATCGCATGTATGTGGTCCTTACGGAAACGGTTTTGTTCATTAAAAATATAAATTCCGTTCTGCACCAGTCTGTTGATTTCACTGGCGTTTTCGTTTTGCCGATAGAGAGTCCGATTGTGGATGACCCGTGGCAACGGGAGAGTCATCTGCTGATAGCCGTTACCGTGTTTAACAAAAGCCCGGCATGTTCCGGTCGGTATATGAATTTCCTCCAAACGAAGAAAGCAGGGGATTAGCTCATGGCTCAACCCGGCGTCCACGTAATTGGCGAGTGATTCATATCCAGTCCTCATGGCGGGGATGCCCCGGTACGCTGCCGGGTTGAGCATGACGCCGACATGCAGCATGGGTATGTCCGCCCTTCCTTGTTGTGACTCCAACTGACAATTCAGTGGTTCTAGTCCATCATATGTATCAAAGATCGGTCAGGCATGGACGGTAGCCTTGCTGCTTGCCCAAAGTGAGGAGCCAGGCACCTTTCAGGCAAGGAGACGATATGATACACCATGAGTGTTGAAGAGAATTTGCAGAAAGAGAGCTTGAATCAAAGAGGAAAGAAGGTGCAGGGCTGATGCAGAGGCCGAAGGTAGCAGTGATTACACCGGGCTCTTTTGTTATACCTTCGCCCCGCAGCAGCTCGGTGGAGCGGGTTATTGCCCATATGGTACCGCTAGCCAGCGATAAGCTTCAGGTACAGATATATGGCATACGGGGAGAAGAGGTACCGGATAACGCCGATGTGGACGGGGTGCCCTGCATACGTTATAAGCAGGGGCCAAGTTATATTCCCGAGGTGATTGCTGACCTGAAAAGATGGTCACCTGCGGTGGTGGATGTACACAACCGCCCGGCTGCGGCATATGCGATCCACAACGCTTTGCCCGATAGCCGGGTCGTGCTGACTTTGCATTCGACCACTTTTATCCGGGAGCCGTATCTTAAACGGAGGGCAGTGGATCGACTGCTGTTGCCGATGGAGCGGATCATCGTGAACAGCGCCTACATGAGGACAGCCGTGGCCGCTGACAGCTCTGATGCTGTCAGGCAACGCATCGCTATAAATGAGCTGGGCATTCATCCTGGCGATTTCCTACCGCGCTGGACACCTGCGGCAGAAGCGGTCAGAGCAGCACGGCTGAACGATTTCGGCTGGGCAGGCCGCCGCATCATACTCTACGCGGGCAGGCTGGTGCCGGGTAAGGGCGTTCATCGGCTACTCAAGGCCCTGCCGCGCATCGTCCGTACCTGCCCGGATGTCCTGCTGCTCATTGCGGGCAGCGCCTATTATGGGCAGGACCGTCTCACGCCTTACTCGGTGTCGCTGCATCGGCAGACGCGTAAGCTCAGGATGGGAAAGCACGTCGAGTTTCTCGACTATGTTCCCCATCCTGCATTGGCCTCGCTATATCAGTTGGCCGATGTGACCGTTGTTCCTTCGGTGAGAAATGAGGCCTTCGGGCTGGTCAATCTGGAAGCGATGGCCGCAGGCGTACCTGTAGTTGCTTCCCATACAGGTGGCATTCCGGAGATTGTACGGCATGGGGAGACGGGCTGGCTTGTTTCGCCATCTCAGGGGGAGCAGGAAATAGCTGCTGCCGTCATCGGACTGCTTCAGCAGCCTGAATTGCGGCGGCGAATGGGAGAGGCCGGGCTTAACGAGGTGCGAAAACGATTTTTATGGCAGCATTCAGCACAGCGCTGGGCGAAAATCATGCTGGATAGCGTAATGTAGTGACATGAGCCCAACTGTGAGCATAGGCTAATATATAGGCATTAGCCATGATTACCAGCCGGGTGAATGAAGCGGAGCGACCGCTGGTTCACTCCTGTGCCAAAGGAGCGGTCATGATGAACCATCGTATGAACCATAATAGTAAGGATAAAAGAACAGCGCGGCGTAACCTTTCCAACGCGGTTCCCTCCCCTCGTATAGACAAAAATAAAACGTCTTCCTCATCCGGCAACGGCAAACCGGTCCAGCGAGAAACGGCAGTAAAGTCAGTCATAGATACCCAAGCTTCAGCTCATGATCCTAGCACTATGGATGAAGCAGCATGGCGGAAGCATAAGCTTCCCAAGACACTGGAGGAAGCCATGCTCATGAACCGGGCGTCTGTACTGCTGCTGTCTGTGCCTGAGGCAGATATGGAACATAATACAGAAGAAGGCATATCGTCTATAGCGTACAGAGGTCAGTCAGAGGAGGATTCGTTGCTGGATTGCTCCATTACCAGTATCCACATTGCTGAAGGCAGGCATCGTCCCAAGCAGCAGCGGGTAGCGTTGTCCGCTGACAAGCCTGCTGCTGTTTTTTCGGATGACGAACCTCCGCTTACCGTGACTTATGATGACGGGCTTCTCCGTGAGCATACATTTAATTCAAGAGTGGCCTCCACACGGTTTGGCAGCATTCCTTTTTACATTCCCGCAGAAGCGGACAGGGATGATGTGAACATTGTGTTTGAGCAGCCATTCCAGGACGTGCGTTATGCAATCACAGGTAATGCGAGCATACCTGGGGTAATCGTATCTGTTACGAAATGTCAGAGAGATTCAGCGGTGTTCACTGTGGAACGCAGTCACGCAGGTTCGGTTTGTGAAGGTTGGATTCTGTGGATTGCAATCGGGCACGATTAAAAGACCCCTGCACAGGATTGCAAATTTGCATACAACAAGAAAAAGGCGTCCCAATGAAGGAACGCCGTATACATGAGGGGGAAGAGGGCACACTTGTAATGGTAATATCGCCCTCTTTTTGTACATCCTAAGTAGAGCCAGAAGATTGCTTATCATAGCTTCTATCCATGGATGAGGATAACTCAACTTATTTCACACCTACAGCGTCAAAGGACTTCATGGCAGAAATGACTGCTATTGAATTTTCACCATAGCTGTCCTTGGCTGCTTGAATAACAGCAGCGCGTGCGGTAGAGAAGTTAGAGGTGGAGGTCAGGTAATTAGTAAAGGCATTAAAGTAAATATATACGGCGGCATCACGTCCGATTCCATCCACCTTGACACCATGGAAAGTGCCGCCCTGTGCCAGTAGATAGTAGGCTTTATTAATAATACCGCTATTAATATGGGTCCCACCATAATCCTCGTTATTCGGGTCAGGATAAAAATTGCTGTAGTGATCTACCTGACCGTATTTGACAGGATCAGAAAGGGAGCGGATGGCGTCACCCTTAATTTTTGGTGTATAAGCGACCTTGCCAAAATCCCAGTTGGTACGCTCAATGTCGTTACCGATAATATCTGAGATGCTTTCACTCAGAGCACCAGATTCAGCGAAATACACCAGCCCGGATGAATGCTCGGTCACGCCGTGAGTCAACTCGTGAGCAACAATTTCAAGGTCGCTGCTGAAAGGGGCGAATAGCGTGCCGTCACCGTCTCCGTATAGCATATGGGTGCCGCCCCAGTGGGCATTATTGTAGTTCTTTTCCCCATAATGGACTGCCGAGGCAATAGCCATGCCATGTCCGTCGATGCTGTCGCGTCCAAATTTTTCTTTATAATAATCATAGGTGCGAATGGCATAAGCATGGGCATCCACCGCAGCCGGATCTTTCCATACGTTATCTGTACTTGTATAAAGAGTGCCTGGAAGCGTCTCGGTATTGTGAACATTGTAAGTTAAAATACCTTTACCACGAGTCGCATCCTTCAATTGGTACTTTTTACCGGAAGCCGTTGTTTCGAACGTTTTGGTATCCCCGAATACACCACGACCTGTACCAATTACTTCATTAAGGATGTCATACTTGAACACGATTTTGCCGTCATTGGCATCAATAAAGTAACGTGTGCGCAGTAAAGTAGGCTGCAAAATATTAACTTCTGTTACATAAACCAGACGTGTTGTGTCTCCATCGGGATAGATGTATAACTCTGCCTTAGGGTCCACGTTGGGTTCCAGATTGGCGATTTTGGCGATAGGTGCAGATGCAGGCTCTACCGCTTCCAATTTACTATTTTTCAGTTCAGCTTCTTTTTCCAGCTCCAGCTTATCCTTGTCAATAGAGGAATATCCTTCGTTGTTAGATGCTTCTGCGTAGGTGTCTTTACTTACACTGCTAACGTCCTCGGATGGTTCAGAAACGTTATTAGCAGAGGAAGAGAGGGATTGAACGCGTGTAGCTGCATCTTCATACGCAGTATATACGGCCTCAGTAGCGCTGATTTTTGGAGTTGTATTTTCTTTAGCGTCGGCTTGCTGATCTTCTGAAATGACAGCTCCCAGATAAGAAGTAATTTTACCAGCCTTATTCACATGGATGGTCTGTTCAGCTCCAAATACGGGGATTCCGTCCACATACTGTTTTAGGCGATAATGTTGCGTACCGAATTTATCACTGGTTCGATCCACGATCCGAAATTGCTCACGGATACTGGTACCGCTGTTGGTGTTGTCCATACTCATTAATGTTTTCTGTTGTCGATTCAAAAAGCTCCAGATCAGGTTGTCACCTGATACCGATGAAGGAGACTTCCAGTTTACGGTTTGAAATGTTGGCGTAAACTGAGTGGGATCGGGAAGAGAATTCTCCGCTGCCGCTGCGGATGCCCCAGGTACTACAGAGCCTAAGAGCATAGCCCCTCCAAGAAGTGAAACCCATACTTTTTTCATTAAATACTCACTCTCCCAAGTTCATGTCAGGATGAAAATCATCCTGTTTGAATAGCATTGCGCCATGTATGTAGGTCTGGTTGTTCCTTTTTGAAGCTTGAAGATTATGGATAGAACTACGAAGAGGATGGAAAGAAATTTCCATATGCAAAAAAATGAGGTTTAATCTTTTGCAATTCTATCTTCTCGGCTCTGATATTAGCACAGAGATTGTCGAACGAGAAGAATTATTTTACAAATAACTCCAAAATGATTCAATAGTCCCAAAATATTAATTTGTTTGTCATATATCGTCGAAATAAATCGAAAAAAAGAGGCATCCCGTAGAACGGGACGCCCTAGACTCAAGGAGGAAGGGGTGCAGACTTACACTGCCCCCCTATTTTTTGTCCGCTTATGAGTAGGATTAGATGATTGCCACACAACAGGCTTCTGTCTACTGAATGAGGAGTAATTACGAGAAATACGGCATATGATTTACTTGATTCCTACAGCATCAAAGGATTGAATAGCACTGGTTACTGCTAGCGAATCAGCACCATAGAAATCCTTGGCTGCCTGAATAACAGCCGCGCGTGCGTTAGAGAAGTTGGAAGTAGAGGTCAGATAGTTCGTAAAGGTATTATAGTAGATGAATACAGCCGCTTCGCGTCCGATACCACTAACCGTAACACCATGGGACGTACCGCCTTGTGCCAGCAAATAATAGGCTTTGTTGATAATACCGCTATTTGTATGGACTCCGCCTTCATCATCATTGTTAGGGTCCGGGTAAAAATTGGAATAGTGATCCGGCTGGCCATATTTTGTAGGGTCGGATAGAGAGCGCAGAGCGTCGCCTGGAATGTTAGGCGTATAAATGCCATCGCCAAGGAGCCAGTTGCTGCCATCCATATCATTACCAATAATATCTGAGAAGGCTTCATTCAGCGCACCGGATTCACCGTAATATTCCAGATTGGAGGTGAACTCTGTGACACCGTGGGTGAGTTCATGCCCCACGACATCGGGATCACCGCTGAAAAAGGTGAATGATTTGCCGTCGCCGTCGCCGTATGTCATTTGAGAGCCGTTCCAGAAGGCGTTGTTATATTTTTTGCCGTAATGGACGGTCGAACGGATTTGCATGCCACGTCCATCGATGCTGTCGCGTCCGAATTTTTTCTTATAATAATCGTAGGTTCTAATAGCGTAGGCATGGGCATCAACAGCCGCCGGATCATCCCATACATTATCCGCATCCGTCAAAATCGTACCCGGTGTCGTCTGACGGTTGGCAGCGGTGTAGGTTACGATCCCGTTACTGCGTGTCGTGTCTCTCAACTGATATCCGTTGCCGGAAGCTGTAGTCGTGAACGATTTCGTTTCACCATTCACGCCGCGGCCGGTGCCCGTTGCGTAGTTGAGGATGTCATACTGGAATACGATTTTTCCGTTTTTGGCATCAATAAAGTAGCGTGTACGCAAAGGTGCAGGCTCCAGAATATTAACCTCAGTCACATAAACCAGCCGTGTGGTCTCACCGTCAGGATAGATGTACAGTTCTGCATTAGGTTCTACACTTGGCTCCAGATTGGCGATTTTGGCAATGGAACTTTGTTCTGTTGCGACTGCTTCAATGGGGCTGTTCTTCAGCTCATCTGCATGCTCCAGACTAAGATTGGTTTTATCAATAGAGGTAGATATTTCGTTGTTAGATGCTTCCGCATAAGTGTCTTTACTTACACTGCCTTGATCCTGACTACCCTCAGTAACGTTATCGGTGACAAAAGGGTAGGATTGAATCCGTGTAGCGGCTTCTTCATACGCGGTATAGACAGCCTGGGTAGCGCTAATTTGTGGAGTGGTATCTTCAGTGGCGTCTTGCTGCTGATCCTCCGAAATGACGGCACCCAGATAAGAGGTGACTTTACCGGACTTATTCACATGGATGGTCTGCTCGGCTCCATACACGGGAACCCCGTTTACATACTGCTTCAATCGATAATGGTTTACACCGGATTTGTCGCTCGTGCGATCAATAATGCGAAATTGATCACGGACACTGGTGCTGTCCGCACCTAGCAGCGTTTTCTTTTGTCGATTCAAATAACTCCATACAATATTGTCACCCGATACGGATGAAGGAGCCTTCCATTGTTCTGCGTGAAAGGTTGGTGTAAGCTGAGTAGGATCGGGAACAGAATTCTCCGCTGCTGAGGCCCCGGGGGCTACAGCCCCTAATAGCATAGCTCCTCCAAGAAGTGAAACCCATACTTTTTTCATTAAAAACTCACTCTCCCCAAATTTAGGTCAGGATGATGTGCATCCTGTTTTGTTTTTAGGCATGGCGCCATGTATGTAGGTCTTGTTGCTTTTTTTAAAACGTGAAGACCATGAAAAAAATAAACTTATGCAAAAAAACAAAATTTATTTTTTTGTGTTTACATCGTCTTGGCTCTGATCTTAGCACAGAGAATGTAGGACGAGAAGATGTATATTACAAATTACTCCAAAATGAGGCTAAAGACCCTTATTTAGATTGTATTTGTCTTATTTAGTCGAAATTGATCGAAAATAGTCTTGTTGAAGTGTTAATGACTCCGCAATGGCAATGGCCATAACACACTGGTTTTAGAGCATACGCTGCTAATCTGATAATACGAAAGAGCGTCCCGCTGGGGGACGCTATATACATAAGGGGGGAAGGGGTGCAGACTTGTACACTGCACCCCTATTTTTTCGTCCATTTTATGAGCTGAGTTGGATGACAGCTGCACAACGACAAGGGTCTATGGACGAGGATGAATAAGAGGGATTGCAATTATGATTTAGTTAACTCCTACAGCGTCAAAAGATTTGGCGGCTGCGGTTGCTTGCGCTGAATTCGCACCGTAGAGGTCTTTTGCGGCTTGCACCACAGCAGCACGTGTATTGGAGAAGTTGGAAGTAGAAGTCAGGTAGTTCGTAAAGGCACTATAGTAAATTTGGACAGCTGCGTCGCGACCAATTCCACTTACAGTTACGTTATGGAAGGTACCGCCTTGTGCCAACAGATAATATGCTTTATTAATAATGCCGCTGTTGGTATGAACGCCACCGTTATCCGAGCTGCCTTTATACAAGTTGGAATAGTGATCTGGTTGATCGTACAGGGTAGGGTTGGACATAGAGCGCAGAGCATCACCTGCAATGCTTGGCGTATAAATATCATCGCCTACAAGCCAGTTTTTACGCTGGATGTCATTGCCGATGATGTCCGAGAAGGACTCGTTCAACGCACCAGATTCCCCGTAATAATCCAAATTCGAAGTATACTCTGTAACACCGTGCGTGAGTTCATGACCAACTACATCGGGATCACCACTGAAAGCGATAAATGTGGTACCATCCCCGTCTCCATAAGTCATTTGGGAGCCGTTCCAGAAGGCGTTGTTGTAGCGGCTGCCGTAATGGACCGTCGAACGGAGTTGCAGGCCACGTCCATCAATACTGTTGCGTCCGAATTTGTCCTTATAGTAATCATATGTTTTGGCCGCATAAGCATGAGCATCTACGCCGGCTGGATCATTCCATACGTTATCGGCATCCGTCAGGAGCGTACCTGGAATGGTCTGACGATTGGAGGCCGTGTAGGTCACGATTCCGTTACCGCGTGTTGTGTCTTTTAACTGATAGCTGCTTCCGGACTGCGTAGTGTTGAACGACTTGGTATCACCAAGCACACCTTTACCTGTGCCCGTCGCTTCATTAATAATGTCATACTGGAATACGATCTTGCCATCATTGGCATCAATGATGTAGCGTGTACGCAGCGGCGCAGGCTCCAAAATATTAACTTCTGTTACATAAACCAGACGCGTCGTATCGCCAGTAGGATAGAAGTACAGCTCAGCTTTGGGGTCTACTTCAGGTTGTAAATTGGCGATTTTAGCGATGGAGCTTTGTGCTTCTACAGCTTCAATTTTGCTGTCCTTCAAATCAGCTGCTTTTTCAAGACTTAGCTTGTCCTTATCAATAGAGGTTGTTTGCTCGTTGTTAGAAGCTTCTGCGTAAGTGTCTTTACTTACACTGCCTTGCTCCTTAGCATCTTTAGAGATCGTATCGTCGAAGGAAGGGAGGGCTTGAATCCGTGTAGCGGCTTCCTCATACGCGGTATAGACGGCCTCGGTAGCGCTGATTTTCGGAGTTGTACCTTCTGTAGCTTCTTGTTGCTGATCCTCAGTAATCACGGCCCCCAGATAAGAAGTAACTTCACCAGACTTGTCCACATGAATCGTCTGTTCAGCTCCATATACGGGAATCCCGTTCACATACTGTTTCAGCCGATAATGACTTACACCGGATTTGTCGCTCGTGCGATCAATAATGCGAAATTGATCACGGACACTGGTGCTGTCCGCACCTAGCAACGTTTTCTTTTGTCGATTCAAATAACTCCATACAATGTCGTCACCCGATAACGATGAAGGGGCCTTCCATTGCTCGGCGTGGAAGGTTGGCGTAAGCTGATTTGGCTCCGAAACGGAACTTTCCGCAGATGCACCAGACGCTACCGACCCTAATAACATAGCTCCTCCAAGAAGCGAAACCCATACTTTTTTCATTAAAAATTCACTCTCCCCGGTTAATGTCAGGATGAAGACCATCCTGTTAAGAAATAGGCATTACGCCGTTTATGCAGGTCGTGTTGTCGTCTGGAACATGAAGAAAATGGAACGTGAAGAAGAAAAGCCGAAGTGTCTTTCATGAAGCGTGTGTGAAAAGAGGGTACTGCATGTGAAGCGTACAGCCTGAAAAGGTGACAAACTCCTCCTTTCCTGTCGTATAAGTGAAAGCAGTGAAAGCGAAATGAATCCAGATAATGGAAATAAAATGTCTTATGCAAAAAAAACAAATGTAAATTTTTTGAACTTCCATCATCTGGCTCTGATATTAGCACAGAGAATGACGAACGAGAAGATGTATGTCATAAATTTATCCAAAATGATTCTTTAGACCCTAATAACTGATTTATTCAATAGGATTAATAAGTTTTGTAAAATAAAGTCGAAAATTGCTTTGTCGAAAAGACTCCACGCTTGCCGTTACACACGGGTTTTAGAACGCATAGGTTATGTTGAACTGTCCTAATCATGCTGTCTATCCATACAGCAGCAAGGGAGGTGAGGCGGGAGCATGAGGAAGCAGACAAGATTTGGATTCAAGGCTCATCGCAGGCGGCATTCCAGTGCTAATAATCCCTACTCAAAGGTGTGGCTGCCTGTACGAACGCCATCCGTGCATATCACCCCGTACCCTTTAACAAGAAGGGGACCAGGCACAGAAGTAGAAGCACAGACAGGTGAAGAACGGCCACCCGGTTCGTCTTCGACGGGAAAATTGCTGGTATCCGTCATCATTCCGGCTATGAATGAGCAAAAAACGATCAGGGCTGTTGTCCGTGAGGCACGCCATGTTCATCCACACACCGAAGTCATCGTGGTCGAAAACGGATCAAGCGACAGGACGGCCGAGGCGGCAAAAGCGGCGGGCGCGCGAGTGCTTTCCTTTTCGCAGCCATTGGGGCATGATATTGGTCGCCGTATTGGAGCGGAAGCGGCTTCCGGGCAGGTACTGCTTTTTCTGGATGGTGATATCGTTATTCCCTGCGTCAGACTCAAGCCATTCATACAAGCCGTATGTGCGGGAGCGGATATTGCACTGAATGATTATCATGGGCCAGTAGACCGTACATCGGTGCATCCTGTGGTTGAAGCAAAGCATGTATTGAATATTTTGTCGAACCGTGCTGATTTAGGAGGGGCATCCATGACTGGAATTCCGCATGCCATAAGTCGAAAGGCCTTAAATGAAATAGGTCTAAAGTCCTTGGAAAAACCTCCGTTATTTCAGGCCATGACGATCACCTCCGGCTTGCGGGTGGTGACTGTTCGTGGAATAGCCGTGGGTAAAGTGAATGCAACCCGTAAAAAAATGAACGGTAGGGACCCGCTTGTGGATGTGGTTGTACAGGATCATCTTGACGCGATTGCCTGGCTTACATCACATTTGGGAACGCGTGCAGGATATACGGATTTGAAGCGCAAACGGATCAGAAACGAGGTGAGGCCGTGAACAGAGCGTATCGAAAAGGGAGGCGTGATGACCGAAGCCGGGGCATACGACGTGCACAGCGAAGACATGGAACGACGACTATGATGGATAGCCGCAGGGTGAGGAAACTCGCGCCCCGGCGGGGGAAAATGACCGCAGCAAATCCGCGGGAGGTACGGGCATTGCCCGGGGATACGCTGCTGCAGGGGACAGCCGCCGCAGTGGTCAGCGCCTGCAACGAGGAATCTACGATTGGCGAGGTGCTGAGCGAGTTGGAAAAGCTGCCTCTTACGGACATCATCGTCGTATTGAACGGTTGCACGGATGGCACGCGTTCTAAAGTAGCGAAGCATCATCCGGGTGTGACTCTCGTCAGCGTGCCGGCTCGGCTCGGGCATGATGTCGGACGGGCGGTAGGCGCACGTATGACGCAGGCTGAAATCGTATTGTTCGTGGACGGGGATCTGCCGATTCCTGCGGTTGACTTGCTGCCGTTCCTCTATGCAGTGGATCAAGGAACGGATGTGGCACTTAATAATTTGAGCAGGCATTTGCCACCTTACTTCCGGCAGGACAGCGTGACCCGGTGCAAAGGTTTCCTGAACCGCGTGCTGCGCAGGCCGGATCTGGGAGCAGGCTCCTTGACCGCTGTGCCGCACGCGTTATCACGACGTACGCTGGAGCTGCTCGGTCCGGCTATGCTCGCTGTTCCGCCGAAAGCTCATGCTATGGCGGTACTGCACGGGTTGAAGGTGACGGCAGTACATGCCGTAGACGTCATTGGAACAAACCGCAAGCGGACTATCAATACCGGCAAAGGGAATGCCATGGAGCAATTGATCGTCGGTGATCATGCGGAGGCACTGGCTGCGGTGTTTCAGGTAGCCGGAGCTTTCCCGTTGGGACCTGTTCCAACACGGGCCGACGTCGCCAAAGGGAGGAATGCACGATGAGTCTGACGAGCATTATTATTCCGACCTATAACGGTTTGCACCTGCTCAAGCCGTGTATTGAGGCAATTCGGACACATACGACAGATGTGCCTTATGAAATTATTATTGCAGACAACGCTTCAAATGATGGAACGGATGATTTTTGTGAAGCTGAGCGGCTGATTAGCATCCGTCTCCCTGAAAACCGGGGTTTTCCTGCAGCTTGTAATCAAGGGTTTCGGCTGGCTTCGGGTGATCAGCTCCTTATTTTGAACAATGATGTGACGGTTACACGGGGATGGTTATCCAATATGCTGATTGCATTGCGAAGCGAAAGCACAGTGGGACTGGTAGGACCGGTGACGAATTATGCCAGCGGTATTCAGCAGATTGACGGATTAGCAGGGGATCTGGATAGCTGCCTCCAGTTTGCAGAGCAGAATAATGCAAGTAATCCGTCCAGATGGTATGAGGTCAAGCGGCTGGTTGGTTTTTGTCTGTTGTTCCGACGTGAGCTGATGGAACGGATCGGATTGTTGGATGAACGGTTTAACCCAGGACATTATGAGGATGACGATTATTGTCTGCGCGCACGTGTACATGGCTACAAACTGCTGATGTGCAGCGACTGTTTTGTCTATCACCAGGGCAATGCGAGCTTTTCACGCTCGGAATCTGCCTGGGTCGAACAGTTGATTGAGCGGAATTATCGTTTGTTTATGGACAAATGGAACGTAGACCCCAGAGCGTTTATCGAGACTGGAAACGATGGGGCTTTAGGCACCGAACATGCTGTCGAAGGAGGAAGGAAGATATGAAAGGGGTTATTCTCGCAGGAGGAACCGGATCGCGTCTTCATCCGTTGACTTCATTACTCAACAAGCATCTGCTTCCGGTCGGCAAGTATCCCATGATCGTGTATGGTATCGAAAGACTGCAACAGGCGGGGATTACCGATATGCTTCTTATTATTGGCAAACAATCGGCCGGGCTGTACACCGATTTTCTGGGCAGCGGCAGCAATTATGGTGTCCAACTGACGTACCGGATTCAGGAAAATGCGGGCGGGATTGCGGAAGCACTCGAACTGGCGAAAAGCTACATGGAGCCAGGGGAAAAATTCACTGTTTTGCTGGGTGACAATTTGTTCAAGGAAGATCTGGGGCCTGTTATTGAACGGTTCGGGCAGCAGCCTTCGGGAAGCGCCAGAGTATTGTTAAAAAAGGTGGCGGATGCCCATCGCTACGGAGTACCTGTGTTTGATCCCGAGCGGCCGGAGAGCATTGCGCGAATTGAAGAAAAGCCGCAGCACCCCCAGTCTAGATATTGTGTAACCGGCATCTACATGTACGATACCGCCGTGTTCGATAAGATCCGGCAAATTACGCCTTCGGCGCGTGGTGAGCTTGAAATCACGGATGTTAACAACTGTTATGCGGCTGAGGGCAAGCTTGAATACGATATTTTGCGGCGGTATTGGAGCGATGCGGGGACCTTCGTTTCCCTTCAGGAAGCCGGGGTAAAAATGAAAGGGCTTCTGCCCTGATCTCAGCGATACACCATCCGGCCGGGCCAGGCATATATTATGGGCATAATGCCACCCGGAGGAGTGAACGGCATGAAACGCCTGAGTATAAGAAGGAAACACAGCAAGCGGCTCAGTAAGAAAGGTTATTGGGCGGGATATAAAAGGGGTCGGGAGCAGGGCAGCAGATTGGGTCAGGCTTCGTTCGGCAAGGTTTTTGAAGGCGTCAGTATTATCATTCCGTCCTATAATCAGCTTCATCGGCTTCGTACATGTATTCATCGTATTGAGGAAAATACAAGCCAGCCACATGAAATAATTGTGGTGGATTGTGGCTCAACGGACGGGACACGCACCTATCTGCTTCGTAAAAGCATCGCTGTGCGTTATGCGTTGTTAAAAAAAGATACTCATTTGACGGGCAGCTTGAATCAGGGGCTGATGATGGCGAAAGGCACGACCATTGTGGTGCTGGATCCAAATGCACTGGTAACGACAGCCTGGCTGGATCGACTACTGGAGTGCTTGCACAGTGATCCACGTATCGGTGTCGTCGGACCTGTAACGAACGGTCCGTTCGGAGAGCAACAGATTGAGGTACCTTATACGAACGAAAATGAAGCACGTCTTTTCGCTATTTCTTATAATGTTTCCAATCCGGGCGCATGGCAGGAAACCAAAAGCCTGGCTGGATTTTGTTTACTGCTGAGCAGAGAGACGCTGGAAAAGACGGGATACTGGGACGAAGGCTGTCACAGCGGTCAGGAAGCAGATGCAGATTGGCTGCTGCGTGTACGCTTGTTGGGGAAACGTCTAGCCATTGCGGGAAATGCTTTTATTCATTGCACGGAAAGTGATCGGGATACGGCTTATGCCTCTCCCCAGACGACCGGAGAAGGCGGTTTGATGGAGGAAAGCAGCCAGAACCGATCCTTTTTTGTACAAAAATGGGGGGATGCGGATAAGCTGCTCCACAGCCTGAAATTCGGTACAACAGAGCTGGAAAGCCAGATATCGCCAACCCTGGCCAGACACGTGTCAGCGGCAACCTTTTATCCCATTGGAGCGCTCGTTCAGGGACCGTCTGGTGCAATATATCGTCTGGAGCCGGGGAGAAGGCGGCTTCTGCATAGTGCCAGGAGTGCAGGAGGCGAAGACGTTGCCCCGGTCAGGGTGTCCCAGCTTGATCTGCTGGCGCTTCCGTTGGTGCCAAAGCCGGAGGTTACGATTCCCGGCGATTATGATCCTGTAAGCGGGATTTCGCCTCCCGCATCTTCTACGTCCTCACCTTCTGCATCTCTTGTGTCAGAGGAGCCGCTTCCAGTGCTGGCAGCCCCGGAACTGGAGAATATGCCCACGCTGTCTACACTTCATATCCCGGCTCAACGCATGCGATGGATTGAGGTCCTTTATGTCGTAGGCGGGCAACTGTATCAAATCGGGAACGGCTGGAAAAGGCCGTTCCTTACCCCCTATGCCGCCATGAGCTGGCTGGCGGCCGATTACCGGATTCGGTTGGTGTCCCCCGGAGATTTGTCGGATTTGGCGGAGGAGCACCCCATTATTGCGCCACCTGTGCTGCACGGGCATTTGTAATGATCGGAATAGGCGCTTTTAGGCGGAACCGACTACTCGTTGCGGCATACGCTATAGTAGCGGAAAGCCCGTAGGCAATTCGTGCGTTCCGCACGGCGGAGCACATAAAGGAGGGGCTTATGCATAACCAGGTAGATGATTTGCTGATTCATATTTCGCACTCGCATCAGCAGATGTCAAGGCTGTTGGATGCGGAACGGCGGGTGGTCGTGCGCATGTCGCAGATCATACATGAACTGCCGGATGAAGAGCCGCGTTTTGATGGAATTCCGGGCATTCTCGACAGCTCGGGACAAGTAAACAAAAGCATTATTGCCTACTTGAACGGTATTGCCGATCTTCAGGAAGCAATGGCTGAAATGCTCGTTCGTATCGTGAAAGAGACGGCATACCCGGATGAGGAGTAACGTACCAACCGAGGGCAGGGAGTGAACACATGAGTAGGGAACAAGCAATGATTCATATGCTGGACGCAGCTTCCAAAATGCAATGGAATGTGTCCATGATCCTGGAGGCCAAGGCGGTAGAAGCCGAAAAAATGCGTAATTGGGCGCTGAATCATCTGGAGCCTCACGCATTTGACACGGATGAAGAACAATTAGGACGGCCTTTGGAAATTCATGAGCAGATGGTGGAAATGCTGGAGGGTTTAACCCGGCTTCAAACCGGACTGTGCAGTAATCTCAAGGCATTACTGGATCAGGATGAGCAGCAGGGTGGCGGAATGGAAGGGATGATGGGAGGAATGGGACCGGGGGATATGAGCTAATGAGCATGAGGCGCGAACGTGAGATCAAGCTGGATATGATGGAGTCCATTGCTGCCAGCCAGCACGCCGTTGCCCGGATGCTGAGCAGTCTTGCGGATTTGACGCCCCATGCGGATATGTCCGCTACCCGTCTGGAGGAAACCATTCGTATACTCAGCAACTACCAGGGGGAAATCACGCAGATGTTGGCAGGCATCCCATTAAGACGGCTGGTGTATGGAAAACCGACTCAGCCGTGGCTCCAGCTACCTGTTCCAAAAACGAAATAACGACGAGGAAACTAAGGAGGAATGAGCATGAGAATAAGGTGGGAACGCGGCACGCGGGGAAAAGCCCGCAGAAGACGCAAAAGCATCCGGCGTTTGAGCATCCGAAGATTAAAGCTGAGAAGAAAACGTCTGCTTGCTTTAAGACGGCGTAAAAGAGGGCTTCACTCCGCCCGCAGAAGACGTCCTCATCTGCGTCGGCATAAAAAACCTCAGCCCACCCCGGCGACAGTCCCTGCTGCGGAGAATCCTCCACAGCCCGAGCCTGTTGTGCTGGAGCATGATCCACAGGCATTCCAGCAGGGATATGATGCTGCCTATAACGAGGGTTTCAATTCAGGCTTTGCCAAAGGCTACGAAGAAGGACACCAAGTCGCATATAAGGCCCAGTAAACCGTGAACATCATCTATTGTCGCTGATCCCCCGAAGCTAACAGCTTTGGGGTTATTTGTTGTTTGACAGGTGGACGGGCAAACGCCAATTTTGTCCGGGCAGTGGCAGTCGTCCATGATGCGTTTGACCCCTCCGCATATAGTTTAGGAGTGACAGAAGTTTATCCTACAACAGGACAGGGTGAAGGATGTGAACGATCAACGAAGCGGGAATGAACGCGAAGCCTATCAATGTGGCTACCGGGAAGGACGCAGAATGGGGGGGTGCACGGCTGCTCTGTCACAGGTCGTGGCCAAGGAGCCTGCTGTTCGCCATTTGAAAGTGCTGTATATTCCCCAAGGCTTCCCCGCAATAGACACAGGGGTACAAGAGGCATTAAGCCAAATATGCAGTGAATTCGTCATCGGTACTCCTGCCACGATGCTGGCTGACGCCGAGGCCCACCGACCTGAGCTCGTGCTGGTCATGAATGGGCTGCATGTTTTTCCATCGGATCATCTGGAGCAGGTGAAGCAAATACGGGGCTTGGGTATTCGGACGGCCATATGGTTTGTAGATGATCCCTACTTTACGGAGGATACGGCGTTGATCTGCCAATCCTACGATGTTGTATTTACGCACGAGATGTCATGCCTGCCGTTTTATCGGGATCAGGGAGTGGCACAGGTACACTATTTGCCGCTTGCTGTGTCAGCCCGGATCTTTTATCCCCGGCGGGTGGAACGGGAGCACCAGCATGACATTTGCTTCATCGGGAATGCCTTCTGGAACCGCGTAAAACTGTTTGACCACCTCGCTCCTTTTTTAGCGGATAAAAGGGTGCTGATCGTGGGTGGAAGCTGGGAGCGGCTGACCCGTCGAGATGTGCTGGAACGATTTATCCGTCCAATCTTCATGGAGCCGGAGGAAACAGCCAAATATTATAACGGCTCCAAAATTGTTATCAATCTGCATCGTCCGACGGACCCCGGACTGGATAACCGGAATACACATCAGCTGTCAGCGGAGTCCATTAATCCCCGGACCTACGAAATTGCTGCCTGTGGCACGCTCCAGATGACGGACATTCGGAAGGATCTGAGCCGCTATTACCGACCGGGCTATGACATTGAAACCTTTGGTGGAGTAGAGGAGTTGAAGGTCAAGCTGGACTTCTATCTCAAGCATGACCGGGAACGTGAACGCATGGCTTGGCGCGGGCTGCACACCACCATGCAAAAGCATCTGTACACGAATCGTATGGAAGAATTGCTGGACAAGGCGATGGCCTAAAGTAAACACCAAAAACAGTGAGGAGTGAAAGTGATGACGATATCTACGACAGGACCGTTTGACCCGGCCACAGCTTCCTGGGAAAAGGGGAGAGCTGCGGGAATCAGTGACGGTTACGACGAAGGCTATTTGCGCGGACGCGCCAATGCGATTCTTACCCGGACGAAGGCGGTTTTTCCTATTCGACAAATCCATGTACTGTATGTAGTCTCCGGTAAAGGTCTTCCCTATTCTCCGCTGGATGAAGCGGTTATTACCACATTGCAAAGTATGACGGCTCAGGTTACTGTAACCGACCCGCGTCAGCCCGTAGGTGATATTGCTGCTCAGCTCCATCCGAATCTGGTGCTGGCGCTGGATGGGATGGACCTTCCACTGGAACAGGTGGAAGCGGTGCGTCAGTTGGGTATTCCGACCGCCATTTGGCTAACGGATGATCCCTATTATACGGACACGACGGTCCGAATTGTCCCGCATTATGACCATGTGTTCACGCTAGAGCTGAATTGCATTGAAATGTACCGTCAGCTTGGCTGCTCATCTGTACATTACTTGCCCTTTGCGGCATTTCTGAATCAATATTTCCCGCTTAGCTCTCCCGCTTCTGTACGGCGTGAAATCGGGTTTACCGGTTCGGCCTACTGGAATCGCATCTATTTCTTTAATCCGATTATGCCGCAGCTCATGGCTCGTAATATTAAAATCAACGGAATTTGGTGGGATCGTCTCCCTGATTATCAAGCGTACGGAGACAAAATCGAGATAGGCCGCTGGATGTCTCCGGGCGAGACGAATGATACGTATAATGGCAGCAAAATTGTCATTAATCTTCATCGTTCGCATCAGGATGATTCAGTGAATAACAATGCTTTGAAAATTCCGGGGGCGTCGCCGAATCCGCGCACGTTCGAAATTTCTGCCTGCGGTACCTTGCAACTGACCGACACACGGGATGATCTGGCTCGTTTTTACAAACCGGGAGAAGAGATCGAGACGTACAGTTCCCAACAGGAGCTGCTGGAGAAGATTGAGTTTTATTTGACGCACGAAAAGGAACGCCGTGGGATTGCCTTGCGTGCCCTGGAACGGACACTGCGTGAGCACACGTATGGTCACCGGATTGACCAGATGCTGTCGATCGTATTTCCATAATTCGTTTCATACGCCCGATGGTTGCTATTTTAAAGGAGGTGAACTCCGATCAAACCGAAAATGATGCTATTCAGCCATGTCAGCAATGTCCGCAGCATTACGGGAGCGGAGAAGCTGTTATTGCAATTTTGTGTAGACATTCGTACGTACTTCGACTGCATTCTGGTGACGCCCGGTGAAGGGCGGCTGACCACGATTGCCCGCAAGCGCGGGATTACCGTCCAAATTCAGAACATGCCCATGCTGCACGGCATGTATACCCCGTATGAGGGATTGGCGCAAGATGTGGAGAATTTGCGAAACCATGCTTCGTACGCACCGTTGCTTCAGTTGCTACAGCAAAAGCGTCCCGATGTGGTGCTGGTCAATACCTGTGTGAACGTCATGCCCGCGATGGCTTCCCATGAGTTGAATATTCCGGTGGTCTGGAAAATAACCGAAGTCATTAACCAGAATGAGCATACACCTGTCTCGGTCTCCATCATCGAGCGTTATAGCCGATGGGTCATCGGTATTTCGCAAGCCGTCTTGCGGCCTTTGCACGGGGCGGGGCTGACACGTTCGCATACGGTGTTGTCTCCTTGTCGGGATATGGATATGCCACCTCACAAAGAGCATGTGCTGCAACGGAAACGCAAACGTGAAAAGCTGGGGTTGAAGGAAGCACATATTTGTATTGGTTATATTTCTTCCTTTATCTACGAACCCAAAGGACTGTTGCCTTTTGTTCAAATGGCTCTGAAGCTGTGTGAAACGAATTCGAGCTGCCGCTTCTGGATCATCGGCAGCTCGGTGGATTCGGCATATTACGTGAAATGCGTTTCTTTAATCCGCAAATCCCGTTACAGCCGGCGATTCCAGTTCAGCTCATTTGAGGAATCTGTATCCACCGCATATAGCGCGATGGATATAGTTGTCATCCCGAGCATGGTGGAGGAAGGCTTTGGTCTGACGGCACTGGAGGGGCTGGTTTACGGCAAGCCGGTTGTGGCCTTTGCCCAGGGCGGACTTGTGGAGCTGATGGAGGCGACTGGAAATACTGAGTTTTTGGTAGAGCCGGGAAACAGCGATATGCTGGCGGAAAAGGTGGGCTATCTGCTCAATCATCCCAAGGAAGTGGAACGGATTGGTATACGGAACTACAGCGCGGCTACACGTGTATACGGATCTGATTCCTATCGAGGCAACTTACATCTCATGGTTAGTCAATGGGTGTGCCACCATCCGCATTGGTTTCCGTTAATTCAACAGCCAGGCGGACCTGTATGGACGAGGGAAGGCGAAGGGCTACGTCAGGTCACCGCTATACCGGAGGTATGTACCAGCACCATTCGAGAATTTCCCGAATCGGTGGTTTGCCAACTGCCTCTGCTTAGTCTGCCACCTATCGAGTATGCGGCCATTCCGGGCTTGCCACAGCCACCCCCTCCTGTACCGGAGCCACAGCCGGAGTCACAGCCAGACCTGCATCATGGCAAGCGTGGCATTCGAGCGAAATGGCCAGCGGCCCGCAAGCATAGCAGAACGTGCAAGCGCAAGGGTAAGAGCAACGCCAGCAGCAGGAGCTATCGCATTCACGGGTTTCCGCTGTCAGGGCTTCTGCCGAAATCCAAGTCCAGACAGAAACACAGGTTGAAGCGGAAGCTCAAACGAAAACTCAAGCTCAAGCCTGTGTCGAGGCGTCTGCATCCGCACAAGCGGAAGCGGCTAACGCTCAAGGCTGGACGCCACAAAAAACAACGGTCCGGGTGAAAGCACGCCGGATCGTTGAGGTGAATGTTTAGCTGGAGTACAGACAGCTTGCTGGATGGCTATCTCACTCATTGAACTCCACGGTTTAATGAAACAACGACAGCAAAGGTGGGTTCCAACACAATGAAAATATTGACCGTGCTCGGCACAAGACCGGAAATTATACGGCTCAGCCTGATCATTCCAAAGCTGGATCGCTATGCGGATCAGCATGTGCTTGTGCATACGGGCCAAAATTACACGGAAAGCCTGAGCGGGCAATTCTTCCGTGAACTGGGGCTGCGTGCCCCGGATTATGTGCTTCAGGAGAAGGCGGGAACGCTGGGCAAACAGTTGTCTGCCATGTACTCGCAGATGGAGGATATTTTAAACAAGGAGCGCCCGGATCATGTGCTGCTGCTCGGTGATACGAACAGCGCCCTGTGCGCCTTGCTTGCGGAACGTATGGGCTATCCGGTCGTGCATATGGAGGCGGGTAACCGCTGCTACGATCTGGATGTACCGGAAGAGAAGAATCGCCGCGTCATTGACGCGATTTCTACGATTAATATGCCGTATACGGAGCAAAGCAAGCAGCATCTAATACGGGAAGGCTTTCCGAGTCAACGAATTATATTGACCGGAAACCCGATTTATGAAGTGATGCAGCATTACGAGAAAAAGGTGTCCGGCAGTGACATTTTGAAAAAGTTGGGACTGTCGCAGGGGCAATATTTCCTAGTAACTGCCCACAGAGCCGAAAATGTCGACCATCCGCCACATTTGCTGGCTATTCTGGATGGTCTGAATCGGGTAGCACAGCAGTCCGGACAGCGGGTCATTTGTAGTATTCATCCCCGCACCGCCGCTCGTATCGCGAGCCATCCGCCGATCCAGCTTGATCCGCTGGTGGAATTCCATGAGCCGCTCGGTTTTTTTGACTTCGTACTGCTAGAGCGGCATGCCCGCTGCGCTTTGACGGACAGCGGCACCGTACAGGAGGAATGCTGCATCATGGGTGTGCCGACGGTCACGATGCGCCGGACGACGGAACGGCCGGAAACCGTAGATTGCGGCAGCAATATCGTGTCCGGGCTGGATGGAGAGGTTATAGCGAACGCGGTAGCCTTAATGACCGGGATGAAGCATAAGTGGCAGTGTCCCGCAGGTTATCTGGCGGAGGATGTGTCAGATAAGGTAGTCAAATTTCTGCTTGGAGGGAAACGGCATGTTTGAAAACCAACGTATCTTGGTTACCGGCGGTACCGGCTCCTGGGGGCATGAGCTGGTTACCCAGTTACTGCCGCGTAACCCCAAAGAGGTCATTATCTTTTCGCGCGGAGAATCGAGTCAGGTGGCAATGAACAGGCAGTTTGAGGATGAACGACTTAGCTTCTGCATCGGGGATATTCGGGATAAGGATGCACTGGTTACCGCCTGTCAGGGTGTGGACTATGTATTTCATTTGGCGGCCCTCAAACACGTACCTGTATGTGAAGACCAGCCTTATGAAGCACTAAAAACGAACGTGGTAGGCACCCAAAATGTGATCGAAGCCGCTGTCATCAATCAGGTCAAGAAAGTCATTTATATCTCTACTGACAAGGCTGCGAATCCATCCAATTTTTATGGCATGACCAAGGCGATTGGTGAAAAGCTGATCGTCTACGCCAATCTGCTGAATAGCGATACACGATTTGTGACGGTGCGTGGCGGTAACGTATTGGGCACGAACGGAAGCGTGGTGCATCTCTTTCAAAGCCAGATTCGCCAAAAGGGTACCGTTTCGATCACGGATATGAACATGACCCGTTTTTTTCTGACTTTGCGGGATGCGATCAGCCTTCTGTTCAAAGCCTCGGTGGAAAGTATCGGTGGGGAAATATTTATCATGACCATGCCAACCTGCCGCATTTTGGATCTGGCCGAGGTGCTTATCGAGGATTCGGGCGTGGAAAATGTAGAAATCGTGGAAAAAGGTGTCCGTCCTGGCGAGAAAATTCATGAGATTTTAATGAGCGACTTTGAGAGTCTGACGACGGTCGTATACGACGAGCAATATTTAATCATTCTGCCAACGCTGAATATTCCTCAACTAAAGGATCGATATAAGCAATGCCCTCCAGTGTCGTTCAGCAGCTTTAGCTCAGAGTTCAATCTGATGTCCAAAGAGGAGATACGGAGGATTCTCCAGAGTGGAGGGTTCATTAAATGAAGCTTCTTATTTTGGGCGGTAACGGCATGGCAGGCCATGTGCTGGTCGATTACTTTCAAAAGCAGGGCGGATATAACGTGTTCTACACCACGCGTGATCCCAAGAATAAAGGGGGGCTGCTGCTGGATGTGAACGACAGTTTTAGGGTGGAGCAGCTGGTGCGGAGCGTGCGGCCTGACATCATTATTAATGCGGTGGGTGTGCTGAACCAGTATGCCGGAAAGGATCAGGTTACAGCATATCAAATTAACGGTCTGCTGCCGCACCTTCTCCAGCGGACGGCGGATAGCATCGGTGCCCGTTTCATTCATATCAGCACGGATTGCGTATTTGAAGGAAAGCGGATGCCAGGTCTATATGAAGAGACGGATCAGCCTGACGGGACAAGCGCCTATGCATTGACGAAAATACTCGGAGAAGTGAAGGCACCGGGACATCTGACGATTCGCACCTCCATTATCGGCCCGGAAATCCGGCCGGGGGGCATTGGTCTGCTGAACTGGTTCTTGCAGCAGAGTGGGGACGTTGACGGATATCGTCGCGTCTTTTGGAACGGGGTTACAACACTGGAGCTGGCTAAGGCTATACGGGTGTTGATGAATGAGCCGCTGGATGGACTCATTCATCTGGTTCATCCTGAACCGATCAGCAAGTATGATCTATTGCTGTTGTTCAAGGACATCTGGAAGAGGGAGGACATTCGGATCGTGCCGAAGGATGAGCCGGTGCAAGACCGGACACTTCGTTCTACCCGGGCCGATTTGCTCTACGATGTTCCTCACTACAGCATTATGCTGAAGGAGCTGCTGGAATGGACAGAAGCACAGCGGAACAACGTCGGCCCGTCATTGTAATTACTGGAGCGGCGGGCTATACCGGGATACACGCCTGCCGCCATTTTGCAAAGCTCGGCTGGGAGGTAGCGGCGCTGACCCGCACGGCTGCTTCCGCTCGGGAGCTGATCTTGCAGTTTAACGGTGATGAGAACGCCGGCGCAGATTCCGGCACCAGCTTTTACATCACGTCTTATGTATGCGATTTGCTCGACAAGGAGCGTCTTCGCGAAGTGATCGGCCAGATTGCACCGGATTATGTGCTTCATCTGGGTGGAAAAAATTCGGTGCCCGAATCATGGCAAAGCCCGCTGCTCTATATGGAATCGAATGTGCTGTCCACGTTGTATCTGCTGGATGCGCTGCGCCCTTTCCCCACAGCCCGGATTGTCGTGGCAGGTTCCCGGCTGAAAGCAGCTTTGCAGGCCCCGTATCATCCATCGCATCCGTACAGTCTCAGCAAAAGCCTTCAAGAGGCAGTCGCGCTCTCCTGGGGCGCGTTGTTTGGCCAATCCGTCATGCTGGCGGAGCCTTGCAATCTGATTGGCCCAGGTCCCTCCACCGGCTTTTGCGCATTGCTGGCGGGTCATATCATCCGTACGGAGCGCACGTACAAGGAGTTGGCAAGCGAATCAACTCCTGAGGCTTTACCTGCAACTGCACCGTTCCGGGTATCCTCCCGGCATGCGCGGCGTGATTTTCTCGATGTACGTGATGCCGTTCGCGCATACGGTGTGCTGCTGGAGCAAGGTGTGCCGGGGCAGGTTTACCCGGTCTGTACAGGTCGCATCGTGGAACTGGGTGACATCGTGGAACGTATGGTTGCACTGGCAAAGACACCTGTCGCCCTCCAATGGGGGGATACGGTAGAGCCAGCGTCTACAGATGCATACCGGGCAAAGGAGCTGGAGGACATGGGGTGGAGGCCGATTATACAGCTGGGGCAATCGCTGGAGGATTTGATTCGATACCGCCGAGCCGGAAAGGAAGGAACGATATGAGACCGAGTGTAACGATCGTCATTCCATTTTATAACTGTGGATACGTGGATCAGGCTGTGCAAAGCGCATTGGAGCAAACCTATGGTCCGCTTGAAATTATTGTCGTCGATGACGGTTCCACGACACATACTGAAATGCTTCAGCCCTATCTTCCATATATATATTATTTGGGCAAATCCAATGGCGGAACAGCCAGCGCACTGAATCACGGCATCCGTCATGCCAGCGGCGAATATATTGCGTGGCTCAGCTCAGATGATATCTATCACAAGGACAAAATTAACAATCAGGTATCCTTTATGGTGGAACAGGGGGCATATATCTCTCACACCAATTTTAATCTTATCAATCAATACAGCCAAATCACGAACCCGCAGGCGGCAGCCGTATTTCCGTCCATACCGGAGTTTTTCCATTTTTTTCAGCAAGGCAACCCGGTAAATGGGTGCACCGTCATGTTCAAAAAGGAATTGTTTGCGCATATCGGTCTGTTCGATGAATTGCTGCCGTACACCCATGACCTGGATATGTGGTATCGAGTCATGTTGGCGGGCTACCCTTTCCTTTTTCTGAACGAAGCGTTGGTTAACTATCGCTGGCATGACGAAATGGGGACAAAAAAGCATTGGCCTGCCGTTGAACAGGAATACAACATCACCCAGGCACGTTACAAAGATCGCTTCAATCAGCTGTTGAACGGTTTATCCTCATAAAGCTGGAAGTCTGTCAGGGGGGATTGATATGGTAGATACAGGTATTGTGATGCCGCTGTACAAACAGGATTTCGGTTATCTACAAGCCGCGATTTCGTCCGTACTGGCTCAGAGCTACGGAGCGTTCCGTTTCATCATCGTTATTGACGGAGCACCGGAAATGGTGGGACCGGCGCTCTATGCAGTAGGGGGGGACCCGCGCGTTCAGTTGATTACACTTCCCGAGAACAAAGGAGTATCCCATGCCCTCAATAGGGGGTTCGATGAGTTGTTGAAAGATCCTGCGATCACATATATAACCTGGGTATCCAGTGACAATGTTTATAATTCATCCTTTATTGAACGATTGAGACAGGAGCTGATGCAGGGGCCGGATTCGCTCGGCCTTGTGTTCTCCACTTTCCGCCAGATTGATGGTTCAGGAAGCCCGTTGTATGACGAGCAACATCAACAAGCGCTGATCCGGTATCAGAGCCAGCCGCATGAGGAATTGCTCAATGCCAGCATCGTCGGGGTTTCATTTATGTACAAAAGCCAATATGCCCGTCAGATCGGCGGCTATCGGTTGCAACCCGTGGAGGATTATGACTACTGGCTGCGACTGACCGAGACGTGCAGTATGAAATTCATCCCGGAGGTCCTTATGGATTACCGGGTGAATTCTGCTTTTAGTGTATCGGCCAGCTTGCACAGCCAGAAGGAGCATCGACGCTGGCGGCACGCATTTCAGGTTGCCAAGCATGAGGCGAGAGCGCGCCGGGGTATCCCGCTTGAAATGACCATTTTGATGCCCGTCACGGATATGACTCAGGCTGAGCCGTTGCTGGATCAATTGCTGGAGCAGCATTACAGCAATTGCTTGGTGCGGTTGCTGGATCTTACGCCTGAACAGGGCGCCTCTTCCTTCCTGCCGATGATGCTCGATCCTCGGCTAATCATAACGCCGAGACCACATTATTCCGTCGAGGAAGCATTGGTTCAGGCGATTGGGGAAACGGTGACTCACTTTGTTGTATGCTACGGTGTCAAACCTTATATCGCCGTGACAGATCTGCTGTACCTGACCGATTTACTGCGTTCCCTGCGGGATACCCATGCCTTTTCCTATTACACAGATGATCATTCCACCATAGGCAGCGGACGGGAAGTCATCGCTGTACCGCCGGAATGGAATTACGTTTATTACACCCATAGGCTGCATCAGGCGCTGGAACAGGGTCGCTTTTAACTAACAGGGGACAGCGCGGCAATCGTGGTCAATTCTGACTGAAGGACACGATGCTCCTGTACAACATTGCCGAACTGGTCCAATCCAAAGTTGGAAAGAACGACATTGGCTGGAACAGTAGCGACCACATCATATTGTACCTCATAGGCAAGTACGCCTTGTACAAAAAAGGTACGTCGGGCAATGGAGTTTGCAGGTACGCTAATCGCTGACACATACAACGGTATCTTGGTATCTGGCACGAGCGAAAAGAAAACTTGTACCGTTACGGTTGCTGGATTTACTGTATCCTCATTGACCACATTCACAACGATATTGGAACAGGCGGTGCCAAAATCTCTGGTGTTCGTCATATAACCGGTTGTAAAAGCCAAAACAATCATCCTCTCGAAAACAGAATATTGGATCGTCCCTATTGGGATGCTCCCATACTATGAATCTACTGAATGGAAAGCTTGTATGCTTGTCAGGAGTCTGCGCATAAAATTTAACAGAGTGCTTTTAGTGAGCCCATTTTTAGGTTACATCCAGCTCAGGTGGCTTGCCTAAATTTGAGCCTAGTGAAGCTGTCAATTGGATAGGTTCCAATATTGTGGTGGCTGAATCTGCGGATGGAGGGCAAACCTTTACGAACAGCAGGGTAACCAATAGTTCCTATAATCCTAACGGGAATAGCCCAGTTTCGGTTGTCACCAAATAACGGTTTCTTTGCGGTATGGATAGATGCACTATCGGGCTCTCAGCAAATTTACGGAAGTAACGGAATGTAGCTTAGCGTACGAGACAGGGGGAGGTGAGGCTGTTGTGAAAATTTTGTTGGCTACCTACTGGCCGATCCCTCATTTGGGAGGTGTGTGGCCGTTTATGCTGCAAATTAAACGACGGCTGGAACTGCTGGGTCACACCGTGGATTTGATGGGCAACGGACCGGATATACCCAAATACCATATTGTTTTTGAGAATAGGGAGCTGCTGAAGGAGCAGTTGTTGCCCATGCTGAACACGAAGTTGAATGAGACGGCTGTACCTGTATTACATCAGGACTCCTGGGTGCAGACGGTGGAAAAAGACCGATACTGCATGGAACTGGCGGCGGCGTATTTTGGAGTTGAACAATACGATGTCATTCATACACAGGATGTCATTGCGACACGTGCCCTAAGCCGGGTCAAACGTAAGGATAGCGCACTCGTGGCCAATATTCACGGCTCGCTGGCCCGCGAAGTCATGATGGCGATGGAACTAGAGCAGGAAGAGGGCTATCGCGAGTCGTTGATGTGGAAATATTATTGGGCGCTGGAGCACTATGGCGCTATATCCGCTAATATTACAATTACGTCTACGGAGTGGATGAAACAGACGCTCGTTCGTGATTTTGAAGTGCCTGAGCAACAGATTGCCACCTTCCAATATGGCTTGGATACCGAACGCTTCTGGGAAGTCCATGCGAAGGGAACGGACATGATACGACCCGCGGGGAAAAAGGTCATAATTTGTCCATCACGGCTGGTATATATCAAAGGGCTGCACTACTTAATGAGTGCTCTTGGTTTGCTGAAAGATCGGTGCACAGATTGGGTATGCTGGATTGTCGGAGAGGGAGACAAAAGGGAAGAACTTCAAACACAGGCTGAGGAGTTGGGGCTGAGGGAAGAGGTGGTTTTTCTCGGGCATCGTGAGGATGTGCCTGCCCTCCTGCAACTGGCGGATATTTTTGTTCATCCGAGTATACAAGATAATCAGCCATTTTCGGTTATGGAGGCGCAGGTTTTGGGGCTTCCGGCAGTGGTATCGGACGCAGGTGGGCTCCCGGAAATGGTGGAGCATGAACATACTGGGCTGGTCTCCCCGGTTGGCGATGTGGAGGTGCTAGCAGTTCATTTGCAACATTTACTGGCTCAGGATGATGTGCGTATTGCTATGGGGAACCGAGCCAAAGTATGGGGAACCACGCAATGGTCTCTGGATGTCATGATTGCACGACTCGTGAATATTTACGCGCAAGCGCTCAAGCAAGTACATTGATTCGATAGGAGGAGGGGGATCATGACTTTTCCAGTAGTTGGAGACTTGTACAACCGTATTTTTGAAATCGAGCAATCGCACCCGGATCTGGAGGTGGATTATGAAATATGGAATCGGATTAACACCTCTTTACCAGAACATTATAAGCTACCGGACGCGGACATACTGGAACGTCTGAAACAAGCTACGCGATGAGAGTGACGGTCGTCATTCTGAACCGGAACGTCCGTAATGCATATAAATATTCGACTGTTTCATTATATTTGAAGCAAGTCTAAAAGGCAGGCCGGAGCGTGATTCCCAGCCTGCCTTTTGGGCGATTACAGATCATGTTTCGTCCAGGTTTTCATCCACTGAATCTTCGTAGACCGAGCCTTGGATCACGAGTGGACCGGTGACAACGGCCCGACGGTCAGCCGATTGCACGGTCAGGCAATATACATATGACGCTGTCTGTTCCACAGTTTCCTCATACCTTAGCTCGGCAAAACCCTCCTGATAGCAGGAATCCTGCAACCAGTCCAGCACGGGACCCTGCCCGTCGTTGCGACGCAGCCGGATATCCAGCTCTCCGATATCCCAGTTGAGCAGTGGGTTTTCCCATGCCAAAGAGGCTTCAATGACAATACGTCCTTCAGACTCACTCACAGGAATGATCAACGTAGATAGCACGCTCTCCTGTTCCGTGACCTGAAAAGGCAGCGCATGTGTGCCTGCTTCGGCTTTGTTTTGTACCGAATATTTTAGCATACTTTCTTCCTCTCCTGTCCGTGTATTAGGGCGTCACGGTAAAATGACTGGCTGTACGCATAGCGACCACGTTCCCGTCCTCTACAAATTCAGCCAAAATAAAAAACGTTTCTGGATTGCATATATTTGTGACCACCCGCAGGTAAAAAGGATTTTGGGCTGTTTCCATGTCCTTGAGCTGTACGACAGACCCGGCTTGGGGAGAAGTGCTCAGGCTAAGTAGCTGACGTCGGAAAACGCCGCTATCATTTCCTATTTCCAACATTACATCGACAGGTCTCTTTTCACGATTGAACAGGGTCACATGGCAGCCCTGTATACTCGCGCTGTGATAAGCGAGGTGATGATCAGCAGATAAAAGAAACACGGACATATGATGAAGCCTCCTTGAATTCCGTTAGGTTACCAGCCTTATATCATATGAAAAATGGCCGTGTCTGGACTGGATAGTTGTACGCCTTTTTTGACAAAATACGCGCCGAGGTCCAACCCTTTTAGCAGAGCTGTGCATGTAATGTAAAGTGGAACAACCTGCGGTCTGAGGAACGGATTGCGTTAAAAAAGGAGGAACGGCTATGAGACTTGCACAGCTGGCAGGGGAATATGATGCGGTCTTCAGTCTGGGGCAAAACTGCACGCCTTCCATTCAATTGGAAAAGAACCGCCTGCGGCCATTTGCCGGGGTGCTGGACTGGATGATGTCTGATACGCTGTCCGATGTGAACCGCTTGCTTGAAAACCGGTTTGCCGGGTTTATGGATTTACCTAATTTAAGTGTCGTTGGTACGAGCCAACTGAACTATATGGTCAGAGATATTACTTATAACGTGATCTCAGTACATGATTTCCCGCAGGAACGCAATACGTCCGCAGATTTGGCGACTTATCCAGAGTTCAGGGAGAAGATAGACCGCCGTATCGAGCGTTTTTTTGCAAAAATGCAGATGGCGAAGCGCAGCTTGTTCGTCCGTATGCTGGGAACCTATGAAGAGGTGGAGGAACTGGAGCGTATCTTGTCCGACATGGTGGCGCATGAATTTCGACTGCTCATTGTGAACTGTTCCGATGTAACAGAACTGACTGAGGTCGACTGGCAGCTTCCAAATGTATGCGCGGTGGAAATGTCTTTTGCCGATGTATGGAATTATAAAAGTGATCCGCACTGGCGTACGCTTTTTCAGGGAATGTCCCTATCTTCGGAAAGGGGAGTACGGCGTGCTTGAGCGATTGCAGGGTTAGCCTGAATACATCGGAGCAACTGATTTCCTATCCTGCATTCAAAACGACGCTTGATCGCCGAATCGCACGTCTATTGGAGAAATCTGCGCTTGCGTCCCGTTTGCTGCTGGTTTCAGTGTCGCTGCCGCCAGAGGATATTTGGAGCGGACAGGATGAGATGTGGCGCTATATGCTGGAAAACGTCAGGCTGCACATCTGAGCATCTGGAACGTCTTAGATTGTCTTTGGTGTCTGTGCTTGTGCCTGCGCCAAGCTGTTGAGCGCCGCATAATATGATGGGAAGGGAAGAAAACTTGCTTCGGTTCAAAAGGAGGGTACGCTAGTGAAGGCTTTGGTCACCGGGGGAGCCGGATTTATCGGCTCTCATCTGGTGCGTGCGCTCGCCGATTCGGGCATGAAAGTGCATGTGCTGGATAATCTGACGACCGGGAATGTCGCAAATGTGGACCCGCGCGCGGTCATGCATATGGCGGATATCCGCAGCTCCGAGACCCGGACGCTGCTCATTCGGGAAAGCCCGGATATTGTGTTTCACTTGGCGGCACAGGCCGATGTCCAGCAATCCATCCATCGACCAGACGAGGACGCAGATGTGAATGTGATGGGGACGATTCGTCTGTTGCAGGCTTGTCATGAAGTCGGTGTATCCAAGCTGATATTTGCGTCCACATCCGGCGTATACGGTGAACTGCAAAAGCAATGTATTCAGGAAGACGATCCCGTGGAGCCGATTTCGGGCTACGGGCTTTCCAAGCTGACCGCAGAATCGTATATCCGGCTTTTTCATCGGTTAAATGGCATGAATTACACGATTTTGCGTTACGGCAATGTGTATGGTCCCGGTCAGGCGGCGAAGGGAGAGGGCGGTGTAGTTGCTCTTTTTATGGATCGGCTGAAAAAAGGAAGCCCCTTGCTCATTCACGGCGACGGAACACAAACCCGCGATTTTGTGTACGTCAAGGATGTAGTCAGAGCCAATATGGCGGCTATACGTGCAGCGGATCAACGTACGGTACATGTGAGTACGGGACGAACCACGTCCATCAATCGGCTGGCCTACGATTTGCTAAAGCTGCACGGTTCGTCCGTTCGCCCCGTGTATTCAGCTACCCGGGCGGGAGACATTCACCATAGCTGTCTTAGCAACGCAGTCGCGAGACATTGGCTTCGATGGGAGCCGCTATATGGCATCTCTGCTGGATTGAAGGAGACGTATGTGAGCAGTATTGGCTCAGGCAATGAAGGCATGTAGCGGGAGAGCGTGCGATTCAGGAAGGGGCTGGGGGCAGCCTCTTTTCTTTGTGTATAAAGGGAATTTAAGAAGCTTATCTGGATGAAGTGATTCCTGCGGCGCAATATGAAATCCGCTATTGTTGATATGGGACGATTTAACTAAAAAAGGATAAAAAAGGCGGCAGCCTCCTGATGGGAGACTGCCGCCTTTTGCTATTCGTCGAAAAATGTCTACATGTTCATTATAATTCGCCAGCCAGCTTCAAGGCTTGATCCAGCACGGCGGCACCGTTTGCTCTACCGTAAGCAATCGTATCAATGACATCCACCGGGATGCCATAGGGAGCTGCAATTTCGGCAACCGGCTTTTTACGCATCCGTACTTGAGGACCAAGCAAAATAGCAATTACAGAATCTTTAATGCCTTCCAGCTCTTCCTTAATGGTACTTTCGGGGATGGCTTCGATGTTAAGCTCTATGGATCTTGCTGCTGCTTCTTTTTTCATCTTGGAAACCAGAATGGACGTGGACATACCCGCAGAGCATGCCAGAATAATTTTTTTCATATTGGAACGCCTCCAGAAATTGATTTTAATTATTTATACTCTTCATCCAGATCAGCAACAAACGAGCGTTCTTTGATGGCAGATTGGTACCAGTAACCGGACTTCTTCAAATGCCGACTTCGATCATTCTCCAGGTTAATCTCCACCAGTCCATAGCGATTTTTAAAAGCATTCATGGGAGAAACGTTGTCTGTAAAGGCCCACAGCATATAACCTGTACAGTTGGAGCCCGCTTCTACAGCTTGTAGCGTATAGTATAAATGCTCAGTTATAAAGTCAATGCGATAGTCGTCCTGAATGATGTGCTCCTCATTTTTGAAGACAACCTCATTCTCAATGCCCATACCATTTTCCGCGACAAACCACTCGATATTGTTATATTCATTCTTGATACGCATTCCCATATCGTAAATGATCTTGGGATAAATCTCCCAGCCCCGTGACTTGTTCATTTTTTTACCTGGAAGATCAAAATGCTCATAGTAGTAAGAGGGGTGGAAGGGAATGTTTTCATTCCACGCTTTACTCTGCGCTTTGACCCGGTGCGGATAATAGAGATTGATCCCGACGTAGTCAACAGTATGTTCCTTAATCACTGTTAGTTCTTCCGTTGTAGCTTCAAATGTAATATCATGCTTGCTCATGAGATCGAACAATTCTTGCGGGTATTCGCCTTTAATAAGCGGGTCCAGAAATACTCGATTATAAAATAAATCATACACATGTGCCGCGTACTGGTCATGAGGGGCGCTTGATCGGGCATAGGTTACTTCAGGATTCAAAATAACGCCTATTTTAGCTCCGTTCTGATTATGGTTTTTGGCTTTGAAAAGTTGTACGCATTTCGCAGTAGCCAGCGTTTTGTTATAATTCCATTGCATCCACTTCCGCGTATTTTGTTCATAGGGATAGCGAAGGGCATCCAGATAGACACGAGTCTGTACAACAATGGGCTCATTAAATGTAAACCAGTGTTTTACCCGATCTCCGTATCGTTCAAAAACCTTTTCTGCATATTTCACAAACAGTTCCACTACATGCTTGGAAGACCAGCCCTCATATTTGTCCAGCAAATAAGCGGGCACCTCGTAATGCTCCAGACAAATCATTGGTTCGACCCCACTGGCAATCAACTCGTCAATGACCCGGCCCATATAATCCGCATACGTTTCATCCACGACAACATTCTCATAATCCGTTAAGAAACGGGACCAATTAATAGAAGTACGATAATGGGTCAGGCCAATCTGCTTCATCAGCGCAATATCCTCAGCATAACGATTATAGAAGTCGGTTGCACCCGCAGGTCCATATCCATTGTGCCAGACATAGCGGTCATTTTTGTACCATTGGTCGAGAAATGAGTCCTGACCTTCCTTTTTACCGCTCCAGCCCTCTGTTTGCCAGGCGGAAGCCGCAGCACCCATGATGAAATTCGACGGAATTTGTATCGTATGTTTAGCCATTACATGCCTCTCCTTTTCGTTCTATAGATTCCTACCGGGCTTTCCTTGCCTGAATCCATTAAGGCTGCGCTTTCAATCGGGAAATATACTTCCATAAGTAGCGCATTATTCAGCCGTTCGCTTGTTGGCAATTTTGACGAACGGAAAATAGATGATAATCGCTACCACAATACAAATGATCTGAGTTACGACGGCGCCAATGCTTCCACCTGTAGACAGGTAGGCATTAATAATAGGCGGAGTAGTCCATGGAACCATGACGACGGCCTTGCCTGCAAATCCAAGCAACGTCGAAAAGTAGCCAATCGTTCCTGTGATGAGCGGAGTAATAATGAAAGGGATAGCCATCAATGGATTCAACATAATTGGAAGTCCGAAAATGACAGGCTCGTTAATATTAAACAGGCCCGGTCCAAACGAAAGCTTGGTAATTTCCTTCATATCCTCACGCTTGGAAGCGATCATAATACAAATCAAAAGGGCCAGCGTAATCCCTGAACCACCGATACTCATATATACGTCCCAGAAAGGCATCGTAATAATGTTCGGAATGGGCAGTCCTTGCTCATAAGCAGTCATGTTGACGGTAATCGCTCCAAGCAGCAGGGGCTCACGAATTGGTTTCACCATTTGGTTCCCGTGAATGCCGATCACCCAGAAAATTTGCGCAACCAGCATCAGTACCAGTATCCCCGGCAGTCCTTGCACCACGGTCTCCAGAGGTTTTTGCACCACATTATAGACGGCATCATACAGGTAGAGACCCGTAAACTTATGAAAGAAGAATCCAAGCATCGAGAAGACAGTCACTGTAATGATGGTTGGAATGAGTGCCGAAAAAGAAACAGCCACATTGCTGGGAACACTTTCGGGCATTTTAATTTTTAGCTTATCGGACTTGCCCAGTTTGTTGTACAGCTCAACGGATAGAATGCTTATGAAAATACCTAAAAACAAGCTTTTGGTATCCGTAAACTGGCGGGCTATGACATCTGTTACCTTCTGCATTTCCCCGTTAACCATCAACTCAATCGTGGTCGGCGTCACAGATATAAAACAGATTACAGCGAGTAATCCTGGAAAGAGGTTTTTCTCCCCGTTAATTTTTCCTAGCTCCAGACCAATCATGAAAATAGCCAGGATGGTAAGGATGTTCAAGCTGGCATAGTTAATACCTGAGAAAATCGGTTTGTACTCTGCCAGGAATGAGAACGGCTTAAAATGGGCCAGACCGTTTACCGGGTCCATGACCATGTTGGAAATCAGTACAGCAAAGGCACCGACAATGATAACAGGCATTAATGTGATAAAGGCTGATTTGATCGCTATAATATATTTAAAATTGTTGATTGCATTTGCCACTGATGTGAGGCCGTCGACTAGCTTGTCTTTGAAAGCCATGGGATAGCGCCCCTCCCTCTACGATTTGGGTACGAATTGGTCGATACGTTCATACAGGTCTACAAACTCTGAGGCCATATCTCGAATGGTGATAGCATTCATCAAATGATCTTGAGCATGTACCATCATGACCGACATCTCTGTTTTTTCACCCGCTGCTTCTTTATTGATGATTCTGGTTTGAATTTTGTGGGAGGACACCAGTTCTTTTTTAGCTAAGGCTAATTCTTCTTTGGCCTCCTGAAACTTTCCCGCCTTTGCAAGCTCAATCGCCTCCATGGCCGAGCTGCGTGCATTCCCAGCGTATAATATAATTTGGAATACAATTTCTGTATCATCCATGTCCTCCATACTCATGTTGTGCTCTGTCGTTTCATCATTATTCATGTTTCTTATCTCCCTTCAAAAGATGCCTTCTGCCGTATGCTTATTATAATTTGGAATCGCTTTCAACATAACGCACATTATTTCCTCTTCGTAACGGAAATAAATCGGTCTCTTTTAAATGATATCTCCATCACTAAACATAAAAAGGGAGAGACCCTGGCCATGTAGGCTTCAGATTTCTCCTGTCTTTACATACTTCTATGTTCAACTATTTTTATGCAACACTTCTACGAATTCCATGTACGTTTTGCAGCGGATAAGCTGCTGGACGAGCTTTTCATTATTTAAAATTTCAAGCAAAATATGATACATACTCTGTAAGTCTTCTGATTTGGTGCGCTGTATGCAGAGCATACAAATAAACTGTACCGGCTTGCCATCCCAATCAATAGCTTTTTGCAATGTACAGATGGCCCAAAACGTGGAATCAGCGAAAGGTTCCATCGGATGCGGAATCGCGACAAAGTTGCCAAATGAAGTGGGGGAAACGGCTTCACGCTCTATCACAGATTCCAGCAAGGGGCCTTTCACAAGATCGACTTCGTGTATTTTTTGGGCTATAAATTCAAGCACTTGGAGTTTATTGTCAAACTTCTGCTGAAGAAAGACCAATTTTTTTCGTACATACTGCACAGCAGGAAGTCTTGCCTCTGAGATTGCTTGTTCAATTTTGGTGATATCGGAACCGCCCAAAAATGTATTTACATGTATCATGGGGACAGAAAGCGGTTCTGAAATGGGGATCGTGCTAATGACAAAGTCCAGTGTATCCAACGACATTTGTTTAAGCTTATAAAATTCAGTGGTCCCCACGATATCCAACCTGGAACCGAAGACCGATTGAAGCTTATAATACAGTAGTTTTGCGCTGCCGAGGCCAGAAGCACATACGATTATGCACCTTTTGGGTGCGTCCTCCATTTTCTTTCTTTCCATCGCGACTCCGATATGAATGGCTAAATACCCAATTTCATTTTCCTCGATGTGTATATGAAGTCGCTGCTTGATGACTTCCGCAGCAATGATACCTGCTTCAAAGGCAAGCGGGTAGTTGGCTTTGATTTCATCCAGCATAGGATTACGCAAATTCATTCCGTATTGATAACGGTTAATGACCGGCTTGAGGTGAAGACAAAAAGCAATCAGTAATTCCTTGTCGTTGTGAATGTTCATTTTCAACTGTTGATCAATTTGGTCTAGTATTTCAATCGTCAGTTCGTAGATATCCTTATCAATGATCTTTTTAATCTCCACTTCATCCAAATGGGCACTCACGACTGTCCTTACACCCAGCAGGTGCACAGCAATGTACGCAACCTCAACAAGTGGAAAGGAGTGCTTCATTTTTTGTTCCAAAGCAGATACGATCTCAGTCGCCACCATAAACTCTTTCTGCGCTTCAATTTTTTTCATCTCTTGAGGATAATACGAAACATACCTTTCTTCACGAATACGCTTACATGCTATGGCAATATGAATGACCAGATTGTTCAAGGCAATGTCCGACAACTGAATATCATTGAACTCAATACGATCCAGAATCACTTCTCTTATGAAGTCCATCTCTTCGTTAGAAATCAGAGGAGGGTGGGACATCTGCTGCTCGCCAATTTCATCTGTTCTACTGAATATATAGTCGGAAATGCAATAACGCAGCTTGGCTTCGTTACCTTTGACTCGAATGCCATGATACGGTCTGTTCTCCAGGGATAGTCCGTAAGTTGCCAGTACCTTGCGCAGCTCTTTGAGGTCATTCTGTAAAGTAGATCGACTAACATACAGGATATCAGCTAAATCATCAAGCTTGATATATGCATTGGTGAGCAGTAGCTTTTTCATTAAAAAACGATTTCTCGCTTCAGAAGAATTCGCTAATGGATAAGGCACATTATGTTCATAATCCTTTAACTGTTTCAGCAGATGATGAAATTCTTGTTCGTCCTGAATCTCTAACTTGTAGCCCGTCCCTTTAAGGGGTTTGATTGTTGCTCCATGCTGCGACAACAGCGCACCCAGTTCCTTTACATCCGTTCGTATGGTTCGAGAGGATACCTTCAATACATTTGCCAAGTGTTCTCCGTTGACCATCTGTTCTGCAACCAATATACGAAGAATATCAAAAATACGCAAAACGAGCCTCCTTCCATAGCTGTTCTGATGAACAGTATACAACGGTTAAAGTAGATTGGTTATGTAAAAGTGAAAAATCCGAATATACCAATTGATTTATGAATGCGGAATCTAATAACCAGAAAAGGCCGCCTGCTCGGCGGCTTTATTCTAGAATCATGCTGCTCCTGAAGAGTTTAGACTCTTTTAGATCGTTAAGCTAAGGGTGGCTGAGAGGCTAAACAAGATCTTCTTTCAATAACCTCTGTATTCACCAGAACCTGAGTATGATGCTCCTGATTGTTGTTAAGCCTCTCCAGAAGTAACTTTACAGCAGTTCGGGCCAAAATATCCTTTTTCACATGAATGGTTGTGAGTTCGGGGCTAATGACCTTGGCCTCATGGATATTATCAAATCCCATAACGGAAATTTGTTCAGGCACGCGAATGTTCATTTCTTGAAACGTTTTAATGGCGCTGATCGCCATGTAATCATTTTCGCAAAATAATGCCGAAGGCAGCTCACCCAACTCATGAATAGCTGTTTTAAATGAATCCTGTGACAATACAAGCAAGGGATTCATATCAAATGTAAGCCCATTTTCTATGGAAAGATTGTGTTCTTCCAAAGCCGCCATAAACCCTTCCTTTCGTTTTTTAAAGTTAAGAATTCTGGTACTGGATTGTACGTATCCTATTTTCTTGTGTCCTAACTGAATTAAATATTGACCTGCCTGATAGCCGCCAAGATAGTTATTAATGGATACAAAACTGGCATCAACATGTTCAAAGCAGGTATCCAAAATAACGATATTGGAATGAATGGATTGTATAGAATAAATATCCTCGGAAGTTAAATTGGTGCCGAGCAGAAGTATCCCTGAAGAGGGCTGATCTTTTTCCAAAGCAGATAATTCTTCTTTGAGGCTATGGCTATCAAAAGACGAAAAAATAAGGGTGTTTCCATGTTCTCTCACCTGATTGGTAATATGATGAATTAATTCATTGAAAAATGGAAGCGAGTCATAATGCTCTGTTACGATGTCTGTATTTTTGCAGGCAACAAAACGAATCACATTGTAATTTTTAGAGAATTCCTTGCTTGTCTTCATGGTTCGTGGTCTATATTCATGTTCTTCAGCGATTTTTAAAATATGCTGCTTCGTTTCCTCGCTAACTCCTGGCTTGTTATTAAAAGCAAGAGAGACAGCAGATTTCGAAACACCGGCAAGCCTTGCAATATCATCTATTTTCAATGTGGAGCCTCCTATTGGACTAAACTACATAAATTATAACATTATTATACAAGAAAGTTTAGTTTATAAAACTAACTAAACTATAATAAAAAAAAGTTGACCAATTATGATTATTGATGTTAATATTCAGATGTAAAGCGCTTTAATTTAGTTTATTTTACGAAAAGTATATAAAATTAGTTCATTAGTTTAGTTGTGATTAGAAAATATTAAGAATTCAGTAAGGAAGGAAAGGTGAATCGTTTGAGATTAAACATTGCTGAAGATCAAAGAAGCTTTACAAAAGATAAAAAAAGTTTTTTTTATTTAGCTGATACGGTTTGGAGCGCGTTTACCAACGCAACCATTGAGGAGTGGAGTGATTACCTTGATTATAGGAAGATGCAGGGGTTCAATGTGTTGCAAATTAACATGCTCCGACAATGGGATGCTAGTGAATCGGACTTGAATCTTCACCCGTTTGCTTTAATGGAGAATGGAGATTATGACTACCATACATTAAACGAAGCTTATTTTGATCGGGCAGAAGTCATGATTAAGATGGCTGTGGAGCGCGGATTTATTCCAGCTTTGGTCCTTCTGTGGTGTAACTATGTACCGGATACATGGGCTGATATGTTCCAGAAGGACAATAAAATGCCGTTTGAATGTATTGAAAGCTATGTAACGTATGCAGCAAGTCGTTTTTCTCAATTTGATCCTATTTTTCTGATCAGCGGGGATACCGATTTTCCGACAGAACGTGCCAACGCCTACTATTTAAAGGCACTGGAAATGGTACAACAAGTAAGCCCGGAAAGTTTAACTACACTCCACATTCAAGGAAGATTGAAAGAAATTCCTGAAGTTTTTGAAAAACACAATGGTCTAGGATTTTATATGTATCAATCCGGGCATAATTCACAATTTCAATATGTATCTCATGAGATTGCCCAACATTTTTATCATAAATCGGAAATACGGCCGGTCATTAATGGGGAACCATGCTATGAACAGATCAGTTATAGTCGTAATGTGTATGGCAGATATACTGCATTGGATGCCAGAAAAGCAGCATGGCAGAGTCTCCTTGCAGGTGGGGGAGCAGGAGTAACATACGGAGCGCACGGAATTTGGAGCTGGCATAAAAAAGGGAAGAAATTCGGCATCGTAGAAGGGGAAGGCTTTGATAGTCCCTATGATTGGAGAACGGCATTACGTTTTGAAGGTGCATGGGATTATTCATTTATTAAATATCTGTTTGAAATGTATAACCTTATTGGCATTAGGCCGCTGGATATTGTTCTAAATAAGACGGAAGAGATTAGAGCCGCCGGAAACGAGAATACCGTAGTTTTGTATATTCCAGTTAACACAAAGGTGCGATTAAGCATAAATGTGCAGGATTACAAGTTTACAACGATTGATTTAGCGGAGAAACGATTTGCACAAACGGAGGTGTACGTTCAGGATAATCAATCCGTCGTGGAAATGCATGGTTTTGAAAATGACGTTGTGATCATCGGAACAAAATAAAAGAAAATAGAAAGCGCATCCAAGAAGGAGTGAACATGTTGGATTACAAAAAAACAGCTAGCGACGTGTTGAGTTCGGTGGGAGGAAACGAAAATGTAAACAGTGTAATTCACTGTGTAACCCGATTGAGGTTTAAATTGAAGGATAATCAATTACCTGATAAGGAGCAAATCAAGCAGATTGATGGTGTCATTACCGTCGTAGAAAGTGGAGGACAATTTCAGGTAGTCATCGGGAATGAGGTTCCTAAAGTATACGAAGCTCTTTTGGATACAATGGGGATAAAGCATGGGGATCAGATGAATGAAGAGGGGAAGAAAGATAAGAAAGGAAGTCTATTCAGCCGATTCGTCGATGTAATTTCAGGCGTGTTCATGCCCGTTGTTGGTGTGCTTGCTGCTGTGGGGATTCTAAAGGGACTGTTGGCCTTATGCACATCCCTGGGCTGGATGACGGATCAGATGGGCACATATAAAATTTTATATGCGACAGCAGACGCTATGTTTTATTTCTTTCCGATTATTCTAGGATTTTCAGCAGGTAAAAAATTTGGAGGCAACCCGTACCTGTCTGCTGTTTTGGGGGCCGCCTTGGTGTATCCGACCATGACTGCCGCCTTTACGGATAAAACGGCGCTGTCCTTTTTGACCATACCTGTCGTTCTGATTAATTATACTTCTTCTGTTATACCTATCATTATTGGAGCATTTTTGGCAGCTAAGGTCGAAAAATTGATAAGTAAGTATGCACCTGCCTCCATTAAAATGTTCATTGTGCCTTTGCTGACCTTGGCCATCATATCACCGATTGTTTTTCTGGTTGTCGGACCGGTATCAACTATAGTCAGTGATGGATTAGCCAAAGGCTCTATGTGGATTTACCAGTTAAGTCCGGCTGTAGCTGGTCTCGTTCTGGCTGGGTTCTGGCAGGCCATTATTATCTTTGGTCTACATTGGGCGTTCATTCCAATTCTCCTGAATAATGTAGTTACGAACGGGTTTGATCCGATTAACGGGATGTTGTTCTGCACGACTTTTGCGCAAACCGGTGCAGCCTTTGCCATTGCTTTGAAATCGCGTGACCCTAAATTAAAACCGATTGCCACTTCTGCTTCCATTGCGGGTTTGATGGGAGTTACGGAACCAGCTATTTACGGGGTTACGCTGCCTGCCAAAAAACCATTTATTTTGGCTTCCATTGCCGCAGGTATAGGGGGAGCCGCAGCAGGTTTACTGGGATCAACGGCATACGGTTTTGCCTCAGGCGGCGTTTTCGGTATTCCTCTGTTCATTAATCCAAAAGGTATAGATGCAGGGTTCACGGGCTTTATCATATCTTTGGTTGTGGCTTTTGTACTCGCATTTATCCTGACTTATTTTTTCGGCTATAAAAATGCTAAACCTGCGCCTGAGATTAAGGTTGCAGATGAAAGCAAAGCGGAGGAAAAAGTGGTATTCAGTCCTCTAAACGGTGAATTGATCCCTTTAACCGCTGTTAATGATGAGGCTTTCTCCAGTGGTTCGATGGGTCAGGGAGCGGCTGTTATTCCAAAAGAAGGGGTGGCCTATGCGCCGTTTAACGGAACGGTTGTTACCGTTTTCAAAACTAAGCATGCCATTGGGCTTATTTCTGAGGATGGCGTTGAACTGCTCATTCACATCGGAATTAACACAGTGAGCCTGAAAGGAAAACATTTCACTTCTTTTGTGTCTGAAGGAGATACGATTCAAAAAGGGGACAGGCTGGTTGAATTTGATCACCAGGCTATAACAGATGAGGGATACGATATCACCACATCCGTCATTGTAACCAATACAGCCGTGTACACAGATATCATAGTGGAAGATACAACGGATATTCATACCGGAGATCAATTATTAAAGATTAGATAGTTTTCAAATATACAGTAATAAAAAAGAAAAGTAGTTGAGCTGACGATGACCGGTGTGATAGAAAACACCGATTGTCGTCAGCTATTTTTTTGGGAAATAATAGCTTACCCCACGCCCAGCGCATTCATCATTTGCCGGAAGGATTGCACATATTTATCCGGTGCTAACAGGTCGACAATCCTTGTCAGCCCCTTCTGGCGAATGGATTCACGGTGGGACACGTTCTTCATCAGATCCAGTCCCTCCAATACCGCCTGCAAGATATCTCCTTGCGCATAAAATTTACCCGTTACGTTGTGATCGATGAAGGCTCGCACCCCGTCAGAATCAGAGCTGAGCACGGGACAGCGGCAAGCCATGGCCTCAGCTACGGCGTATCCAAATCCCTCTACCAGCGAAGTAGACAATAGATACCCTCCCGAATCGCCAATCATGGAGTAATACAGAGGCATTGTAGCATGTGGCACGTTGTTGAAACGTTCGACAATGGAGGACATGCCAAGCTGTGTAACCATGTTCTCGAATTGTACCTTATCCTCTGGCTGCGAAAGGGTATCATCATAGAACATCCAGATGCGAAGATCCGGGCGGTTTTGCAGCATCCAGTAAGAGATATCGAGAAAATGCCTCCAGTTTTTGTTCGGCTCCAGTCGCCCAACCCATGCAATGACCGGATTGGTCGGAGGAGTGTTAGGTACATAATTAAATACACTGGTATCCAGTACATTTGGAAACACGTAACGCTTAAGCCACGGACACATGTTGGAAAATAGTTCGACCAGATGTGTAGTGGTGGGTAGCAGTACTGCATTGGCGTATCTTTGAAGAAACGGTACGGCTTCGCTTACTACCAATGCAGCCTCCACGTGCGGACCGAAGCCCTGTGATTCATAGATTAGCACACCCTGATAGCCCAACATGCGCAGTTTTGCGAGCATCTGGTAATCCGACGCGACGACGATGGCATCGTAACGGTGCGTGTGTATCAGACTGCGAATATCTCCCTCGGAGGAAGTCATAAACACGGGAATATCTCCATGCAAATTTTGCATCCCCGCACCCTGCTGATAGTAGAGAAGATGGCATTCAATCCCATCCTGGCTGAGCACCTTACAGCGTTGGCGGTTCAAGGTTTCCACGCCGCCGCTGGGTATATAAAAGGTAAATAAAATTTTGATCTCAATAACCCCCTTCAGCCAATCGAAAGCTTCTTATATACCAAGGTATTCCAGCAAAAGGACAGGGTGTGGGTATCTATGGAAGCCTAGATGGAATCAGCATAAAATTTTGGCTGATGCGAGGATTCAAATGAATGTTAGAGCGAACCGTACAAGTTAACGAGTGTAAAAGCACATTCGTTCACATTTTAGACATATTATTTTAAGCTTATATTTAAGTGACCTTAAGCTGGAGTTATATGTGTGGGATTAACATTAGAGTTTAAAAGTGTAGCATGAGATGGGGGAGACCGCTCCGCGAAGGTTTTTGGCTTCCGATCGCTGTTGCCGTGGGATTCTTCGTTGATTAAATAAGACATATAGAGGTAAGAATCCCCCGGCAAAGGCGACCGCTGGCGCTTCTCCAGCCCCAAAATCTCCGCTCCGCTGCTACCCGCCACTCATGCAACATTTTGGTGGGGGTAGTAGGGGGAGTAAGATTTTATAATACGATAAAAGAAAGGGTGAAGCGTGTGCTCAAGGTGCAGCAGGTGAGCAAGTGGTATGAGGGCAACCGGGGCGTACATAAGCTGGATTTTGAAATGCAGCGTGGTGAGATTGTCGGGTTTCTGGGCCCGAACGGTGCGGGCAAAACGACGACGATGCGCATGATTACAGGGTATCTCCAGCCAAATGAGGGAGTGATTACGATTGATGGCATACCGATTCAGGGTCAGGGCAGACAGGCTCGTTCCAAAATCGGTTATTTGCCAGAGACGCCCCCTCTGTATGGAGATATGTCCGTTCGATCCTATTTAAAGTTTGTGGCGAGCATTCGAGATGTGCCTGCGAGAGAGCAAAAGCTGCGCATTTCCGAGATGATTTCCCGGCTTGGGCTAAACGGACGTGAAAAGCAACTGGTGCGCAGTCTGTCCAAAGGGTATAAACAACGGTTGGGACTGGCGGGGGCGATTATTCATAACCCGGATTTGCTGGTACTGGATGAACCGACATCAGGTTTGGACCCGAATCAGATTTTGGAGATTCGCCAGCTCATTCAGGAGATTGGAGAGAATCATACGGTGCTGCTCAGCACGCATATTTTGCCTGAGGTGGACGCTTTATGCAATCGGGTCCTTATCATTCATGAGGGTGAATTGGTACTGGATGGACGGCCTGATGCGCTCGGCGGTTCGATGGAAGACGGATTTAAGGTAAAAGTCGAGGTAAAAGGCGGCCGTGAGCAGGTGTTGGACGTTCTTCGTGCCTGGGGAAAAGTGGAGGTGGAGCTATTAACATCTGGCTTGTCTCCAGCTGACACAAAGCTGACTGCAACGGAGCAAGATTTGACCGGGCTGTTACTGACAGGCGCCTCCAGTGAGGATTTTCGTGAGGAGCTTTTTTATGTGCTGTCTGGTGCGAAGCTTCCGATTATAGAGTTGAAGAAAGAAAGCCTCAGCTTGGAAAATATATTCCAGCAGTTAACGACTCGCGAGTCGAAAACAGGTCACGCCGATCAAGTGAATTCAGTGGAACAAGTCGAGCAAAGCAAGAGTACAGGAGGTGAACGGCCATGAGGCGTTTGTTCGCGGTCTGTCAAAAAGAGCTTCAAGCCTATCTATGGACGCCGACAACGTATTTTGCGCTTGCGGTGTACATGCTGCTGACGGGGTTGCTCTTTTACACGAATTTTGTCATGTATCAGCCTAGCATCTTGGATTATCGGCTGGTACTCGGTGACACGCTGTCCATGCTGGTGTTTGTCGTCCCACTGCTCACGATGAGGCTGGTTGCGGAGGAATTCAGGCAGGGTACGGATGAGCTGTTACTTACCTCGCCTGTGAGTGTGACGGAAATGATCGTGGGTAAATTTTTGGCGTCACTGGGCATGTTGCTGATCTTGGTGCTGTGCAGCCTGGCATATCCGGTCGTGATGTCCTTTTACGGGGCGCTGGACTGGACACTGGTATTTACGTCCGCGATGGGTCTGTTTATGCTTGGCGCAGCCATGATGGCCATTGGTCTGTTCGCTTCGACGCTTTCCCAGCATCAGATGATGTCGGCGGTCGTCAGCTTTATTATTTTGCTCGTGTTTTGGATGCTGGATTCGTTTGGTGGCCAAACGGGCGCATCTGCGGCCTTGCAGCAATGGCTGGAGCCTTTTTCACTAACCGCACGGTTTGACAGTTTCACCAAAGGATTGCTGAACGGAGCCGATCTGCTGTATTACGTGACGGTGGCGGCGCTCTTTTTGTTATTCAGCATCCAGGTGGTCGAACGGAAACGGTGGAGGTGATGAACATGAAAAAATGGCTGGGTCATACAAACAGTGTGGTATTGTCGGTTGCTGCTATAGGTATTTTTATTTTGCTGACGCTGTTTCTGCGTTCGCTGGGAGGCTTTCAGCTGGATTTGACGGCAGGCAAGCAGTATACGTTGTCTGATCAGACATTGACGGCTATTCAGGGAGTGAAGGAAGACGTGCGGCTGATTGCTTTTACCGTATCGACTTCGCAAAATCAAAAGCTGAACCGGGACGTTACGGATATGCTCAGTGAGTACGCCAAGCGTAACAGCAAGCTCAAGGTCGAGCAATATGATCTGAATCAGGAGCCGCTGTTGGCTAAGGAATACGGCGTCACCGAAGCATCCATAGTGCTGGTTCAGGGTGAGAAGAAACGTGTTATTGATATAGGTGGTCTGTTTACGCAGGCACAGGGAAGTAGCGAGGGCGTATATCAATTTACCGGGGAAGAAAAGCTGACCAGCGGACTGCTGGGGCTATCATCTACCCGTCAGGGAAAGGTCATTTTCCTGACCGGGCATGAGGAAATCCCTTTGTCCCAAATGACCGGATTGAGCAGCTCACTGGCGCAGGATAATGTAAAAACCGAAGAAGTGCAGCTCAATCAGGCCGGTAGCGTGCCTAAAGATGCATCGGTGCTGGCTATTGTGGGGCCACAACGAGATATCAGCGTGACGGAGCTGAAAAGCATTCGCACCTATTTGGAGGGGGGGGGGAAGCTTTTGCTGGCGTTGGGCTTTCATCCGAACATGCAATCGGACTGGAAAAACCTTGACGCACTAGCGGCTGATTACGGTGTGAAGGATACACATGCGATCGTGGTGGATCAGGAGCAGACGAATACGCTTGGACCTCTGTTTACAGTGCCTACCTTTGGTAGTCATGCGATTACTGATAAGCTGGCGGCCTCCAATCTGTACCCGGTACTTTCGCTGTCTATTGCTTTGCAAGCGGGGGAGCAGAAGAATTGGAAGACTACGGCCTTGCTTAAATCTTCTGCCGCCAGCTATGGCGAAACGAATATTCAGGGGCTCCTGAACAACGACACACAGAAGGATGACAAGGACCCGCAGGGGCCGCTTGATCTGGGTTACGCGGTAGATGGCAAGGACGGCAAGCCTAAAGCAATTATTCTCGGAACGTCCGCCCTTCTGAGCGACACTGAGATCAGCACGGGAGGCAATCGGGATTTTGTGCTGAACAGTCTGAATTATGTACAGGGGCAATCTGACGGGCTTACCATTCGTCCTCGTCAGGAGCAGGATTATAAGGTGGTTTATTTGACTCCTGCGCAAGCGAAGACTATATTGACCCTATCCGTGATCGGATTGCCGTTGTTGTTTGCGGCAGCCGGAATCTTATTATGGTGGAGGCGAAGAAGAGCATGAGAAAATGGATACCCACAGTGCTGCTGCTAGTTGTATTGGGAGCGGGTATAGTCTATGCCAAGAGCCAAAACTTTTTTCGTGAACAAGCTCCTGCTGCTCGCCAACTGGTTCAGCTTACGCAGGGGGATATTACGTCCTTCGCTATAACGGGGAAGGACGGCAAGCCAGTGGAGCTTAACCAACGTGATGGCAAATGGAGCATGAGTAAGCCGCAGTCTTATCCGTTAAACGGTTATACGATAGACAATTGGTTAGCCGCTATTCAAAACGTGAAGCTCGGTGAGGTGGTGGAGTCTTCTCCAAAAGACGTAACCAAATACGGAATCAGCGCCACCAACAACCAAATTCAGATCAAGACCAAGGATGGAAACGAGCATACCTTTGCTTTTGGCGAAACATTGCCTTCCGGAGATGCTGTATATGTGTTGTCAGATAAAAAAGAGGTAGCTTCCGTACCTGTGGATACCCTTTCCGGGTTGTTACTGGGTGCAGCCGATTTTACGGATACGACGCCGTTCGACTGGGATGATGATAAGCTGAGCGGACTGGAGTGGGAAGGTCAGTCAGCGTCTTGGATGCTTAAGTCATCTGGTGATGGGGGAACCGAAGAAAGTTCTTCCACAGCTTGGACGCTGAATGGAAAGTCAGTAACCAGTGATATGGCGACCTCCTTATCGCAGCAAATCAAAAATCTGGCTAGCAGCCAGTCCTTGCGTAAAGCCTCAGACCTAAACCAACCTGTTCACCGCTTTACGCTGAGCGTATCGCTGGGCAAGCAGGATGAATCGCAGCAGGTGTATCAGGGCTGGACGATGAACGGTGAACCGGATATCGTATGGGTCGTGCCTCCGCAAAGCAATTGGGCGTATGGTCTGTCGGCATCTGACGTGAAGCGTATTGAACAGGCTGGACATGACCAGGCTCAAACTGGAAAATAATCATCCAAAGAGGCTCCATCGGCGAGGATCGTCGGATGGAGCTTCTTTGTGTTCGTTATTCATCAGCCTTACTGCTTTTAGAAGAATGACGGTTCCCATCGTTCAATTCCTTAATGACCTCAATCAGCTCATGGAGCGAGAGATCCAGCTTATCCAGTTTTTCTTCCATGGTGTGCAGGATGTGCCGCAACAAAATAAAGCAAAGACCTGCCGGAAAGCCTACGTTGGTTATCATAGAAAGAGCATCATCCATCTGCAATGTATTCCCTCCTTTTTAGCCGTATATAAAGGAAGGTAAATCAAAAGAACCGTATACAACCAGCCTAAAAAATAGTATAATAAATAAGAACAAGTGTTCTGTTTTGGTTGTAAAATGTGTTCTCAAATTACCCTATAATATGAGGATTTCGAAAAGCCAAATCCAAAGAGAAAGGGTGGTTTATGATGAATCAATCTCAGCTAACATTGGTTGAGCAATATCGTAAGAAGCTGTATCGCATTGCATGGAGAATCCAGTATCGTGCCCGGGTACAAACCAATCATGAATTTGTCATGGAAAAGAACGAAGCCGTCGCTACTCCATCTTTTACAGACTCTGCAAACTCTAAGATCTACACCCTACAGCTCATTAACTCTCTACCGTCTGAGATCGGAAAAGCCATCATCTTTGACCTTTACATACTAGACAAAACCGAAGCACAGATTGCAAGAGAGCTGAAGCTATCTCAACAGGCGGTGAATAAATGGAAAAAGAAAATGCTGCGTCAATTATCTCAGATGCTGAGTTCATCCAACTGCTCAAATTAGCACGAGACGGAGATCAGGAAGCTATGAGCAGGATACTGCATCTGTTCGAGGAAGATATTCAGAAAACCAGTCGGTATATCCGAATGTCCAGAGAAGATGCCGTCCAAAGTATTGTGACTGATTTTATAGAAGATTTGAAGAATAACGATATTTGAAATGATTTAACCGGATGCCATTATTATGATACAGAAAAGAAAAGGTGCAGGCTTTTAAGGGCCTGCACCTTTTGGTTTTATATGTGAATGATATTAAATGAATACGTGGGATGGTTTAATCAACATACTTATTCCCGACAGCGTCAATATAAATGGACTGAACTGCTGTACGGCGGTATGGATAGCCTGCCTCTGTAGTTCCCTCGATTTCATAGGTTACGGAATAAATGCCGGGCTTGTCCGCTTTGGACAGCTCGATTTGTCCGGTGGGGTTAACTGTTTTTTGTTGTACTGTCAGACCTTTGGATGTAGGAGTCATTCCTTGCTGTGGATCACCGTAATATTGAACCTGATACGTGACTTGTGTAACGCTTTTAGGGGAATCCTGTGGTTGCAGATTCAGCTTCGGACCTACAGCATTCAGATTATATTTCAGCTCAGGAACCTGAGCGGCATAATAGCGGGCGATCAGGAGATAAGCTCCTTTGTCAGGAATCGTAGCATTCAGTTTATAGATGCCCGGTTTTGGATTTTTGATGACTGCATCATGATGCCAGGTTCCATTAAAAATTTCATCATCATAGCTCGCTTTCAGATTTAGAACCTCGCTGGTACCGTCCGGCTTGGTTAGCTCCAGTTTACTCACACGTTTATCGCTGATCCAATCCAGATTAATGGATTTAACACCATTTTCAACGGTAAGGATTTCTGAGGCTTTTCCATTATAGTCGCCGCCTCGGATAAAGTATGAATTGTCGATCTCGCTATAGGTGGATGTTAAAGCGGAAGCAGTAAAGGAAGATGCTGCTGAAAGTGCTTCAGTTTCCTGATTCAGTGCTGGAGTGTTGGCTTGGAGGTAAGGTTGGATCAGGGGGAAGACGTAAGAGCCGGTACGAACTTTGGCATGATCCCAGGGGCCGACTTTGACTACACGTCCACCGGGAAGCTTTGCATTGTCGACTGTGACTACTCCATCATTTTTGCCAAAGGATGATAGATAAAGTCCGCCCAGTATGTAGGAAGCGCTGCCGTCAGACCAATTATCACCAGCGAACGTAAAGAACGGAATTGTAGTCGCGTTGCTGAGTGCATCGGTCTTGGATCGGAAATACTTCATATAAGATGTCTGTAAAGTGGAGGTACCGGGATTCTGTGAGCCGACAATATCGGCCAGCCATCCGGCCCAGCTACTGTAAGCAAGATCTGCAAGTTGTGAACCATGATGGGGACTGCTGAGGGTGATGACACGTTGTACATAGGGAGCGGCTCCGTTATATACGAGAGCGGTTTGGGTATCCACTCCACCTTTGCTGTGGGCGATGATAATGAGCTTTTTACCAAAATGATTACTAATGACTTTAATTTTGTCGGCTAGAAGCTTACCATTGTCCCACATATCCTGTGATGTGCCATTTGCATCGTAAAGATTAATGGTGGCCGTTTGGTATCCGGCGTCACGTGCGCGCTGAAGCATATCGTTGCTATTTTTAGTCCAGACTTCAGCGCTGCTGTTCAAACCATGTACAAACAATAACGCAGGTTTAGCAGGATCAACGCGATTAGGTGGCGGGCCTTCTACCCAACTTCCAGCAGGTGCTTTCGGGGTTTCGGGTGTAGTGGAACCTGCAAAAGCGCCGACGGGGACAAGAGTGACGGACAACAAAAAAATAAGCATCAAAACGGTGATCTTTTTCAAGCTTGAAATCCTCCTTTTGTAAAATAAAGTATTTTTCAATCTCATTATACATGCCATCTTGTGGTAAATCATCAATTGTATTTCATATTTACATTAAAATTTTATTTATTTAGTCATTTTTTAGTCAGCATAGCCCTGAGAATCATAGCGCATCCTAATCTCGTCACACATTTTATATGTATGGAGGATGAGTTCATGCCAGGGACTAAGAAGGTAATCAGTTTAACAATTTCTGCTGCTTTGCTCGCCAGTATGGCTGCTTTGACAGGGTGTGGGACTGCGAATCATAACGTCCGCACGAACACTACCCGCTATAACGCGCAAAGTACACATCATATGGATGGTGTGAACCGTTTCGGAGTTAAGTCTAACGGTATGGATGGTGTAAACCGCTTCGGGGCTAAGTCCAACGGTATGGACGGGATGCGTTTAAACCAAAACGCCAATGGAACTGGACACCAAATTGGTAATCTGCAAGTAGATCACAATTTGTCCAAACGTATATCCGAGTTGCCGGATGTAAAATCTGCGACAGTTCTTGTCGGTAATCGTAATGCTTATGTAGCGGTTTCCTTGAAGGATCAAGCCAACGGAAAAGGTGTAGGTACTTCAAGCGTTAAAGGTACTAAGCATCCCATGAATACACATGGCATGACTACGTATGGGGTGAATGGTACAAGAGGCAACTATACCACTGATGGCATAGCGCCGGGAATTACGGACAATGGAATAAACGGACCCGTAACACCTCCACGTCGTGGTGACGGATTGTACGGTACGATGGGTACTGGTTCTTATGGTATGATTCGTGGCTTGACGGACGGTACCCCCACGGACGGTACCCGCACGGATGGCACCACAGTGGAAGGCGCAAGAACTGCGTATGAGCCCAGCACGTTGACCGAAGCCGTTAAAAGTCGGATCGCCAACAAGGTGAAGCAATTTTCACCTTCGATTGAACAGGTATATGTATCGGCTAACCCCGATTTTGTGAAGCATGCCACTGACTTTACACGCAGTGTGCAAAACGGTCATCCGATCAAAGGAATGAGTGCCCAATTGGGGGATATCATCCAACGAGTATTCCCGACTCCTGCTGCTGGTGCAACTCATCCAACAGATGGAACAACAACCGCACCAACTCGTCCACAAAATTATACCCCTGCACCTATGAATCATCGCTAATTCAGCACATATGTGTGTTAATGCCAAAGAAAGAGCTATCCATCTCGGCGGAATCGCTGAGGGATAGCTCTTTGGTTTAGGGGGAATCATAAGAAGGGATTATCTTCGTATTCCTTTGATCCATACGCCTTGCAGCTTTAAGTCCGCATCCAGTAACAGAACGTCTGCTTGTTTGCCTGCTGCAAGCGTACCTGTTCGATGCGCAATGTTCAGGGACTTGGCCGGATTCAGGCTGGCGGCTTGTGATGCCTCGGGAATGGTCAGACCCACATGCCGAACCAGATATCGGAAGCCTTCAATCATCGTCAGCGTGCTTCCTGCCAGAGTGACGCCATCTTCCAGTCGTGCCACGCCGCCTTGCACGATTACTGGTAAATCGCCGAGTGTGTAATGTCCGTCCTCCAGCCCAGTGGCAGACATGGCATCGGTGATCAGAATGAGATTGTGCTCACGTTTCAGCTTGGCAAGCAGGGAGATAGCAGCGGGGTGCACATGGATACCGTCCGCAATAACTTCCGCTTCAATGCGCGGATCGGCAAGCACGGCTCCGGCTGCTCCCGGCTTGCGGTGATGCAGCGGAGTCATGGCATTGAACGCATGCACCGCATGGTTCAGGCCCGCCGCCGCTGCGCGTTCCACCTCTTCATACGTGGCATCCGTATGACCGAGAGCCGCAGTAATGTTATGGCTGCGCAGCCAGGCAATCAGCTCCAGCGCGCCTTCCCTCTCCGGCGCAAGCGTCAATTGGCGGACAAGGCCCGGATAACGCTGCTCCCATTCCTTCGCCCAGGCTAGATTCGGCGGTTGAATGTGCTCCGGGTTTTGCGCTCCTGGCCAGGTCGGGCTAATAAACGGCCCTTCCAGATGTACGCCTTCCAGTTGTGCATAGGGCATAGGCTGCGCCATATAGGCGTGAACCTTACTAAGCACCTGGTCGATTCGCTCTTTTGGTGCGGTCATGGTGGTAGCCAGCATGGCGGTCGTTCCTCGGGAGCCGTGAAAAGAGGTAATCGTATCCAGTACCTGCGGATCGGCGTCCATAAAGTCCTCGCCGTTACCGCCGTGAACATGAATATCAATAAAGCCCGGCAGCAGGTAGCCGCCTTCCAATCGCACGATGCTTACCCCATCACCCTGATTTTCCGCTACTGCTGCAACTAGATCAGCAGGCAAATCATCCTCTGCACCAGCATATACGATGGATTGCCCCTCAATAGCGACAACCCCTTTTTCAATAATGTGCTCCCCAACGACGACTTGCCCATACAGTAGTTGGGTTAAATCACCATTCGTTTCATCTGAGTTCAATTCAACCAGCCTCCCGCTTCCTGATCCAGTAAAATCAGCACGTTGGGATGACATTGCAGCAGGGAAGCCGGGCATTCTGTGGTTACAGGTCCGGTGAAAGCCTGCTTTACAATGTCTGCCTTATCCGCGCCAAAAGCTACCAGTATAATTTGCTTCGCCTTCAGAATCGTGCCTACCCCCATCGTGACTGCTTGCTTGGGTACATCATCTGTATTGCCAAAAAATCGGGCATTCGCTATTCGCGTTCTCTCTTCCAAATCTACCACATGTGTGGCTCCGGTCAGGCCGTGCCCGGGTTCATTAAAACCGATATGACCGTTGTGACCAATGCCGAGCAATTGGAGATCCACGGGTCCGTGATCTCGAATTGCCTGCTCGTGGGCCGCACATTCTGCCGCCAGATCGGCCGCATTACCGTCAGGTACGCGTGTATGGGCAAGAGGAATGTCGATATGCTGAAACAAGTGCTCATTCATAAAGCTGCGGTAGCTCTGCGGATGTTCCGGGGGAAGACCAACGTATTCATCGAGATTCACGGAGTAGGCTCGTGCAAAGCTCACCTGTCCCTTACGGTGCATTTCTACAAGATGACGATAAATGCCGATAGGTGTACTTCCGGTAGCGAGCCCAAGCATGGCCTGAGGCTTGTTCAGCAGTAAACTGGCGATCGCAGCGGCAGCGGTAGCATTCAGGTCTTCACGGCTGTTCAAAATACGTATGTTCATTTTCAGTGGCCCCCTGGTTGTTTTTTGAGCTTGCTTACTTGTTGATACGAACCTTCCAATTTCGGAATATATTTGTCAAAATCCGCGCTGACCATACCTGTAAACAAAATATCTATAATATGAAGCTGGGCAATGCGTGACGCCATATCTCCACGCCGCATCCCTTCTTCCAGCGAGGAGGAAAATAGCGCAATATCCGCAATACCTGCCAGCGTGTTATTTCCGAAGGAGGTCAGGGATAATGTTCTGGCCCCCTGTTCCTGTGCACAGCGCAGAGCCGCGATGGTTTCCTGTGTTTCCCCCGAATAGGAGACGGCAAAGGCGACATCTCCCGGCCCGAGCGAGGAGGCAGAGGTAATCTGCATGTGCGAGTCCGCGAAGGCGGTACTATTTTTGCCAATTCGAATGAGCTTTTGATAAAAATCCTGCGCCACAATCGAGGAGGTCGCCATGCCGTACAGATCAATGCGGCTTGTGGCGGACAGCCATGCAATCGCCTGCTCCAGCTTGCTGAAATCCAGCAGTCGGGTCGTATCCGCAATGGATGCGGTATGATTCGCCTCTATAGCTTCCACGATACGAGAGAGCGAATTTCCGGCGACAATGTCCTGATAGGAGGCTTCACCGTCACTATTAGAACGGGGTAGCTCGGCGGCCAGCTTCATTTTGAAATCGGGATAGCCTTTAAAATGCAGTGATTTGCAAAACCGCGTAACAGTCGCCGGACTCACACCACAACGCTCCGACAGCTCCCGAATGCCCAGATGCAGCACATCTCCCGGAGATTGCAGAATGGATTCCGCCAGCTTGCGCTCTTGGACGGGAAGCTGCTCCAATCTGTGGGTTAATGTATGAAGGATGGGGGACATGAGCTGCGCTCCTTTGGCTGTAGAGTATTTTTCGTGAAAATAAATATCGTAAAAATAATCATTAAAAAGAAAATTATTTTCATGTCTATTGTAAAATAATCCTGTCGCACTTGCAAGCAGTTGAAGGCAAGATGTGAGCTAAATGCCAAACTGAAAATGTACATGGTGCGCCACTACGCAGGCGGATGGTGCTTCCCATCGCTGTTGCCCCCAGATTTCCTGAATGAACGCACAATGGTAGAAATCTGGGGGCAATATATGCTTACGATGCGAGCTTTCCTTTGGAAAGCTTTCAGGCGACCGCTATCGCTTGTCCAGCACCATTCCGCCTACTCCGTTTTCCATGTAAGATTTTCGAATTTAGCTTATATAAAATAATGAATAAAAAAGATAGCGAAAATTGTAGAAATAAACACACATTAATTTACATATTGCGAGATATATTTACAAAACAACCTATTGACTTGTCTCTTCAATGGAGGAGTATAATTGAATAAAGTTCCAGTGTAGGAATTTTTCGAGGAGCTTTGCAGATAGCATTGTCGGGCGGAACGAATAGGATCATTCACAAGGAGGAGTTTGCTATGCAAAGCCAAGTGATTGAAATGATCAGCGCAGTCAAGGAAGATCCTGAGCTGGTCGGCAAGCTGGATGGACATTCGGACATTATTCATGATGCAGGACTGGATTCGTTGCAGTTGGTTCATTTCATGCTGCAAGTGGAGGATGCGTTTGACGTGGAAATTGATTTTGATTCCTTTGAGCTAGAGCATTTGAGCTCGGTAGATGCGTTTTGCAGCTACATTCAGGGGATCAGCGATGCGGAAAAAGCGCCGCACCCGGAGGGTATGGAGACAGTCTGACGTACAGCTTGGTACATGTGCCTGAAAATCCATTAAACGAGGTGTTAGCATGCAGCCCAAAAGCAATGTGCTGATTGATGAGAAAGCGTTCAAGCTCATCAAGCGTAACCTGAAAAACGCTTCTGTATCTTACCGTAACGCAACACAGGACCCTGCCTTCAAAACGGACATGCCCCAGACGATCGGCATTAAGCTGACCAACCGCTGCAACCTGAGATGTACGCACTGCTTTGAATGGAACGAGGAAGGCTATCATCATCAAATGGACAAAGAAGAGCAAAACATGGATCTTGCCCCGGACATGCTTCGGCAAATTTTGAGCGAGACGAAAGAGGCCAAGTCCCGGCTGTATATGTGGGGCGGAGAGCCGATGTTTCATCGGCGTTTTGACGAAATTTTGGACGTGCTGGCTGAAGATCGGCGCGAAATGACCTTTTGTACTAATGGACTGCTGATTGATAAATATTTGGACCGGATTTTGGATTTATCTGAAAATCTGGAGTTATTAATAGCGATTGAAGGCTTTGAAAGAGAACATGATCTGATTCGCGGTAAAGGCACCTTTCAAAAAACGATGCGGCAGATGGATAAGCTGATTGAACTGCGTGACCAGGGATTGTACAAGGGGCGGGTGACCGTCCATGCCGTCATTAACGATAACATGATCGGACGGATGTACGAGTTTCTGCAAATGCTGGAGGACAAGAGGCTGGATCTGGTACTGCTGACGTTCCCCTGGTACATTTCCAAAGAAACTTCCCTCAAAATGGATGATTATTTTACACAAAACTTTTCTTGGCTCCGACAACTGGAGGAAAAAAATATTAGTAGCTGGCATGCTTTCAAATATAAAATCAACCCAGATAATATCGATCCTTTGATGCAGGAGCTACAGCGGATCAATGAGCGGGTATGGAACATTCGTGTGCGCTATCAGCCCGGTCTGGACTATGAGGAAATCGACAAATTTATACATGGCGAGGAAATGGTCAGTCGCTGCTCCAATCATTGTCTGGCGCTCACCTCCAGAACGGATATTTTACCGGACGGAAAGGTGATGCCTTGCAAATTTTTTAGCGAATTCACGATTGGAAGCTTGCGCGAGCACAGTCTGAAGGAAATCTGGAATTCGGATGCGTATGAGAAAACCCGCCAAACGATTAATCACGAAGGATTAACGCCGGTGTGCTCCAAATGCAGCGTATTGTATCTGCACGGAGCTGGCTCCCTGAAATATATTTAGTTTTGATCGCAGTTGTTTCTTACTGGATGGAAGAGAGGGATGACAGGACGTGACGACTAAAACCATTAACCTTGTGGAAGCGCTTGCCCATGAACGCGATCATGGAGTCCTGATTTGGCTGTTTAATATTGGCGCAGAGCAGGTATGGCATCCGTCCCCCCGTAAGGGAGGGATGGCAGATCGTGATGAACAGCAGGTGGTAAACCGGATGGAGGAAATGAATCTTCTGTTGTGCCGAAGTCAGGATGTGATCGTGCTGCGAGAACAGCCGGATCAGGCTTTTCTGGACATGCTTCAGCGGTTGGGCTTTAGCCTGCCGCGTATTGAGGTGCCGGAGCCTACTGATCCGTTAACGCCGATTTCGGAGCTGGTGTTGGCGGACGAGGCACTTTTGGCACGGCTGCGAGTGGTTGCGGAAGCGGGCCACAGTAGTAGCCGGACCAAAGCGTGGCTCGTTCCGTATGCGGTTACCCCGCAGGAGGAGGCTATTGCGGAGCGCTGTGGACTGGAGCTGATCGGCGCTCCGTCCTCCGTCAGCGCCCGGGTGAATGATAAAATATTCAGCCGCCTGACTGCGCAAAAGCTCGGTTTTGCCGTTAGTGAGGGAGCCGTATGCGCAGACGAAGCGGCGATCCGCAGGGAGTGCGGCAGACTGGCCGACTTGTCGGACGGGCCTGTGAAGCTGATCATCAAGCAGCCGCATGGCGCATCGGGACAAGGCATGTATATGCTGGACGAGCTGTCCAAGCTGGATACGCTGCTGAGTGTGATGAAACGCTTTGGCGGTTCGTCGCCTTCTTCGGGAGGCTGGCTGGTGGAGCGCTGGCATAACAAGCAGATGGATCTGAACTACCAGCTCTGTATTGACGAGGGCGGCGGGGTGACGATGTTTTCGCTGAAAAGGCAAAATGTGGACGGCACGGTGTACACCGGGTCGCGCGTTCCGGCTGAGCTTGGCGATGCGCTGGAGGAAGAAGTGAGACGCTGTGCTTACCAGTTGGGAACGTATCTGTATTCTATCGGTTATACGGGCATGGCTTCCATTGACGGTTTTGTCGATGAAGGAGGACTGCTGGTTCCGGTGATCGAGATTAACGGCAGGTTTACCCTGTCTACCTATATTTCGTTCCTGTCGTCGGTCTTGGGAGAGCAGCATAAAACGCTGTCCCGCTACTACCGCAACGTTACCACCACACCGCTGACCTACAGTCGCTTATGCGGCTTGCTGGCAGAGGAAGGTTTGCTCTACACGCCCGAACGCCCCGAAGGGGTGTTCGTTTATACGGCAGGTACGTTGTCCGGTACTCCGGTGAAGCGGGGGTATGTGAATCGGATTTTCACGCTTATTATGGCAGACAGCTGGCAGGAAGCCGAAGCCTATGCGCACAGGCTGGAAGGTGTTATTGCGGGATTGGGAAGCTCATAAATCGGGAGGGATTTAGGATGAAAACAGATGTGTACCATGTAGTACCCTTGCTGGAAAAGGTATTGAAGCTGGCTCCGGGTGAGCTGGAACAGTTGACTCCGGAACAGGATTTGCGAACCTTGGGGCTGAATTCCCTATCCGCTGTTGAATTGATTGTAGAGCTGGAAAATGAGCTTGATATTACGATGGAGGACGACGATCTGGTGCTGGAACATCTTTCTACACTCCAAGGCATCGAACGTCTGCTGGCCAAATATGCATAAGGGGGCGGCAGAGATCAGACCTATGCGGGCATCCGGCATGGAGAACATTCATGACTCCGTTGTCGACTACGCTGCTGAAGAAACGATAAAAGCTCCTCCGGGGAAGCACTGTGTATATTCGTCTCTGCGTACCGCGTTGCGGCGTTATGGCGTGAACATGGCGGAATCCGAGCTGTTTATGCTGTGCGGCAGTATGTGCGCGGAGTATAGCGGAGATTTGAAGCGCTTTGGTCCCGAGAAATATCCAGAGCAGCTTCAGGAAATGGCAGCCAGTGGCGGTCCGGTGATTCGGGTGGAGCCGTGGATTGTTGGTGCAAGCGATGAAACCGACCTGCTGCGGGCGCTGACATCAGGCTACGGTATGATGCTGCATACATCGAGTACCGCTTTAACCTACCACGACGTGTATGTGAAAAATTATCCAAGGGGCCACGTCATTGAACTGTCTGGACTGGACTTGCAGGAACGAACAGCACAGGTAAATGACAGCTTCCTGCTGGATTCTTCGGGCCATGCCATGACTTACGTCGGTCCGGCCCGGCTCGACGATCTGATGCAGGGCATTATTGAATTTGCTTGGCTGGTGGAACAGCCCGCGCCGCTTTCACCAGGTGAAATGCATGCGGCGTGTGCATACCATATTCGTCAATATGTTACTGGACATGAAGCGGTCTGGAGAGGTGTACCTTCGTCCAATGACCCGGGAAATACCCCCGGAAATGTGGCAGTTGGCAAACAGGTCAAGCGGGGAGATGAGGGATACCGGGCCTTTGTCGAGGACTTCCGCCTGCTGATAGACATGGAGGATGCGGACTTCCGTACGTACTGCCATGAAATCTATTACAATCTGCGTTTGGGCAGCGCCCTTCATCTGACCGATTATACAGCGGATTATTGCATGCTGCATGAAGCCACATTGGGACCGCGAGCACAGCATGTGGTGGAATTGGCGCAGTCATTGCATGCGGAATGGCATAAGCTCAATCTGCACATTTACAAAACAGGTCTTCAACTGCGCAAGCATCGGATACCTGACATTAGCGAACGCGCCCTCGGCCTGATTGACAAACAGCGGCATATGCTGGAGGAATTGATGATTTTAGCCGAGCAGGCAGCCGAGTAGTTCAGGCATAACGTATCAGGAATACGCAGGCAAGGTGTCACGGACAGATGAAAGAGGAGGAGAATCGAATGCCGTCCATTACGTTGAATCAATTGTCGAAAACGTTTACGTACTATAAAAAGGAGCCGGGCGTGCGCAAATCATTACAAAACCTGTTTAGGCGGGAAAAGCTGACCAAGGAGGCCGTACGGGATGTCAGCTTCACCATTGAGGAAGGCGAAATCGTCGGGTTTCTTGGTCCGAACGGGGCGGGCAAAACAACGACGCTCAAAATGCTGTCCGGCATTCTCCATCCCAGTGACGGGGAGGCATCTGTACTTGGCTTTACCCCGTGGAAGCGGCAAAAGGAGTTTAAACGGCAGTTTTCCATCGTGATGGGACAGAAAAACCAGCTCTGGTGGGATTTGCCCGCAAGCGAGTCGTTCGAGCTGAACAAGCTTATCTACGAAATAGATGAAAGTCGTTACAAAGAGGCGCTGGACGAGCTGGTTACCCTGCTTGGGGTGGAGGAGCAGCTTCATGTTCAGGTTCGGCGATTATCTCTTGGCGAGCGTATGAAAATGGAGCTGATTGCCGCGCTCCTGCATCGTCCACGGGTCATTTTGCTGGATGAGCCGACCATTGGATTGGATCTGGTTTCCCAGCGGCGGATTCGCGAGTTTTTCAAAGCCTACAACCGCACACACCGGACGACCATCCTGCTGACAAGCCATTACATGAAGGATATTGAGGACTTGTGCAGCAGATCCATCATTATCAGCGGGGGAAGACTGGTGTATGACGGGGATTTGAACAAGGTGAATGAGGTGATCGGCGCCCGCAAGCTACTCAAGGTTCGACTGGAGACCCCTGTGCCAAACCTGACGTTGACAGGACTTGGCAAGCTGCGCTCCAACTCGGAGCTGGAGGCGGTATTTGAGCTGGATGCAGAAGATACTCTGACCTGGTCCAAAAAGATTTTGGATGCGCTGCCTGTCGTTGATTTTACAATTGAGGACGTCCCGTTGGAAGAGGGGATAGCCAATTTGTACGATGGAGGCAGGCTAGCTGATGCGAAATAACAAATATATGAAGGTGCTCCAGCTTGGCATGCAAAACGAAATGGAATACCGGGCCAATTACTGGCTCCAGATGGCGGGATTTATGCTGCCGATCATGACGCAAATTTTTCTCTGGCTCGCGGTATTCGGTTCTTCGGGACAAGCAAGGGTGCTTGGCTACTCTTTGCCGGAAATGCTGGTGTATGTAGTCATGGCAGGGGTAACCGGGAAGCTGATCGCCACGGGTTTTGAATACGAAATTGCTACAGACATCAAAGAAGGCGGACTGGCCAAATTCATGGTGCAGCCTGTACATTATTTTGCTTACCGTTTTTTTCGGTTTATTGGAGGCAAGGCGGTACAGTCCGCAGTAGTGCTGCTGGCGGCTGCGATTTTGCTGCTGTGCCTTAGCCTGGAAGGACATATCAGCTTCGGGCTGTCGTATATCCTGCTTTACATATTGGCGTTGCCGGGGGCGCTGGTGCTCAATTTTGTGGTCTATTACGCGCTGAGCGGCATAGCCTTTTGGGTGACGGAATCGGCGGGACTGTTTTACACGCTGTCGCTCGTCATTTACGTAGCTAGCGGTACCGTGTTTCCGCTGACGATCTTTGGAGACGGTTTGGCCCGCATGTTCAGTTTGCTACCGTTTAGCTACACTGTATTTTTTCCGGTGAACGCATTAACGGGCAAGCTGACCGTGCTGGAAGCCGCTGAAGGCATCGGCGTACAATGGCTCTGGATTGTAGTGCTGGCGGCCGTATCGCGCCGGGTGTGGCAAGCCGGGGTCAAACGCTTTGTCTCGGTAGGAGGTTAACATGAAAAATGTTTTCCGAAACGCGGGACGTTACATCCGGCTGTACTGGAAGTTCGTCCAGTTTTCCGTCATGTCGCAGATGGAATACCGTATTAATTTCATTACTGCTTTTCTGGTCGAAACCGCTTATTTGCTCATCAAGCTGCTGTATGCCTCGGTTCCATACCGGGCCGGGACGGACATTAACGGCTGGTCTCCTGACGCGGTGCTGTTATATATTGGCGTATTTACGATGATGAGCGGTTTTTACAGCGGCTTGTTCTACAGCAATTTTACAAGTCTGCCTGACAAAATCCGCACCGGTTCATTGGATGTGCTCATGACCAAGCCGGTGTCCCTGCAATTTATGGTGACGCTGCGGCAATTTGAGCTGGGCTACACCATTCCAAACGTAGTCGGCGGCGGAATCATGACGGGCATTGGCTGGTTTAAACTCGGTCTGCCGTTTAACTTTGAAACGGTCGGAGGCTTTTCTGTGTTGCTCGGATGCGGAGTGTTGACGGCCTATTCCGTGTTTTTGCTGCCCCAGCTGCTAGCCTTCTGGATCATCCGCACGAACGGGGTGACAGAGCTGTCCAACAGCATTTTCGAGACGAACTATGTGCCGATGGCGGTGTATAGTAATCTGATCCAGCGTATCGGCTTGTTCGTGCTTCCGGTGTTTGTGATTTGTAATTTTCCACCGATGTTTATTCTGGGCAAAATGGAACCCGGCTTGGTCCTGTGGGCATTCCTCGCCCCGATCTGGTTACTGGCGTTGATCCGCTTTATATGGCAGTTTGCCTTGCGTGATTATACAAGTGCAAGCCAGTAACGGAAACTGCTGCTTGTGGAGAGAGAATAATGAAGCAAGAAAGGAAGCGAGATCATGAATGCGATACCGAACCAGCGTCATTTGTATATGGGAACGTTCGAAGCGGAGGCTTACTGGCGGGATGCCCAGTTAGCTTCCCTGCCCGCCATTCCTGACCGGGCTTCCTCTGCGATTGTAGCGGCTATGGATGAGCTGCTGTTCAGCTTTTGCCAGCCGGGAGATGCGTTGTTGACCCGCTATGCGATTTCGCCTGTGCATCGTCAGTATATTGCGCAGTTGGGCTTTCGCCCGGCTGTAAATGAACGGGATTTGACTGACGGAACAGAGCAGGCGGGGAATGTGTCGGCGGCTTCCGTTTTTGAACTGCTGGGCAGTCGTAAGGCGGATACCAGTACGGGGTTCCCGCAACTGGAGGGATGTGTGCTTAGCCCGTTTGCGGGTTTGCCGCATGTCGAGGAGGCCGCACGCGCTTGGGGTATTACGCTGCATCAGCCGCCGCTGGAAACGATCCGCAAGGTGAATGCCAAAACCTATTCTTCCGATTTAAAACGCAGCCTCGGTCTGCGCCATCCCGGCTATATTGTGACTTCGTTTGCGGATGTAGCCGAGGCGGGACGCAAGCTGCTGCGGGATGGCAGCTTTTTAATCAAGGATGATTTTGGCGTATCGGGCAAAGGAAACCTGCACATTACCTCAACACAGATGCTGGACCGGATTGTATCGTATTTACGTGGACAGGAACGAAAAGGCAAACGGGTACTGTTCCTTCTGGAGCCATTTCTGGAAAAGGAGCAGGATTTTTCATGCCAATTTACGATTGGTGATAACGGAAGTGTCGATATCCTATCTGTGCAGTGGCTGGCCAACACCCAATTCGCCTACCGGGAATCGTTGTCGCCGGATGAGGCTTTTATGGAGCGACTGGAGCGCGAGGGCTATTTTCGCTTAATGCAGGATGTAGGGAAGCAACTGTATCAGGACGGTTATTATGGCGACGTCTGCATTGACTCGATGACACTTCGCGGCGGGAAGCTGGAGCCTATTATCGAAATTAACGCCCGTAAATCCATGAGTCTGATCAAGCACCAATTGGACACCTTTTTGGCTAGAAAAAATATGCGTGGCACGTTGACGAATTATTCGCTGTCCCATGACGGCAGTTTGTCCTATGAAGAATTGCTGGAAGGGCTGGAATGTGAAGGACTGCTGTTCACAGGCGAAAGTGAAGAAGGCGTCATGCCGCTAGGCGCCAATACGCTGTATGTGAACACGGGCGGACGAGATGGCGAAAACAGGAATGCAGGTCATAAAAGCACGCCAAACAGAAATACAACAGAGCGCGGGGGCAGGTCATCTGCCAAGCAGGTTCGTGTTAGCGGGATTAGCAATGGTGACGGTCTTTCCGTGTCTGGTGGGCCTGAAGGCGTAGCGAATATCCAAGGTAAAGAAGGGGCAACAGGAAGTGAGCGGGCACGTGGAAAAGGTCGTCTTTATTTGGAGTTGGTTGCCGCGGGTGATAAGGAAAAAATGCGTCTGACTACGAAGCTGGAGCATTTTTTGGCCGAGCATCATTTTACAGTGCTGAATTAAACGGGAGGCGTATGAGCATGAGTATGCATCAAAGTATGAAGGTAACGATTTTGTGCTCCGGTTTTGGCTTGGGCTTTTATACCCCCGGCTTACTGATGCAAGCGGGTCTTCGCAGGCTGGGCGTGGAGACGGCGATTCATGTATTTGAAAATGTGCTGCCCGAGTCGGCCCGTCTCAAGGTGGACAAAAGCCGCAAAGCTTACCATGATAATTTCGCTGTAGCCTTAATGTCACAGAAGGTTCCGCAGGATATGCGAAATTCGCTTGATCTCGCTGCCATGGAAGTGCTGCTGACCCGATGGATGGAGGAAGACCGGCAGCATTTTATATGCTTGTCCGGTCATTGGATGTATGTGCTGGAGGAGTATCGCAAGCGCAGGGAGCCGGGATCGGTGCATGTGGACATTGTATATATGGACTCTACGCCTTCTCCTTCATGGAAAAATCTAGCCAAGCATAATCCGCATTTTGCCGATGGTTGTGGAGAAACGACATTTTTTGAAAATGACCCAAATAGAGTCAGCCACTATATTGATGTCCCGGCTGTGGAGCATGTTCCCTTTGAGGCCCGGAAATCCCGCTTATTTGTACATGGCGGCGGTTGGGGCATGGGCACGTACCGTGAAAAGGTCGGACGGCTGGAAGAGGCGGGCTGGGAGCTGGATTTGCTGCTGTATGATCAGGATCAGCCGGATGAACAGCGGAACGGTATACGCTATTTCCGAATGGACCCGCAGTGGAGAACATGGCAGCGGAATGAAGCCGGGGAGCATACCTTTCCGCCTTTCGGTGAGGTGAAGATTGGCGAGGAGACGTTGTATGAGGCCGGGCCGGATTACCATGGCATGCTGGACCAGGCATGTCATGTCCAGGCCATTGTAAGCAAGCCCGGCGGGGGGAGTCTGACAGATTCGTTCGCCACAGCCACTCCACTCATTATGCTGGAGCCGTTCGGTGTGCATGAAATGCATAATGCGGATCTGTGGGAACGGCTGGGACTGGGGATACGGTACGATACGTGGATGCAAATCTATGGTGGCAGCGCTGAGATTTTGGAGGACATGCACCAGAGGATCGTGGAGCTACGCAGTCAGACACCACGCTATGTGGAGTCATATGTGAGGAACATCCAGGTGCAAGCAAGCTCAACGGGATTGGAGAAGGGGTCATGAATACCGCCGCAGCCGCGCAAGAGCCTGCGGTACGGGATATCCGCTTTGGCCTTATTGGCTGTTCAGCCATTGCTCCTCGTGCGCTGCTGGACCCGATCCGTTACGTTACCGGGGCCCGTGTAACCGCGCTTGCGAACCGGACCGTTGCCAAGGCAGGAGATTTGGCGGACCGTTTCGGTGTTAGTGTCGTTTATCGGCATGCCGAGGATATGCTGATCGACCCGGAGATTGACGCCGTGTATATTGCGCTGAGTAACGATCTGCATGCCGAGTGGATCGGTAAAGCATTACAGGCTCACAAGCATGTGCTTGTGGAGAAGCCGTTATGTCTGAATACGGCGGAGCTGGCTTCCCTGGAAGCGGCAGTCGGGCAGAGCAGCGCTCACCTGCTGGAAGGAGTCATGGTGCAGCATCATCCTTGGCAGCGCGAGCTGCGCAATATCGTGGATTCCGGTCGCTATGGTCGTTTGCGCTCCATAGCGACCAGCCTGTGCATTCCTGCAAAGAATGGGCATGCGCAGAATTATAGATCCCGACCGGAGCAGGGCGGGGGATGCTTTTGGGATTTGGGCGTGTATTGGCTCCAGTTTCTTCAGGCAGTCGTTGGACTGGAGCAGGCGGAGTTCCGCAGTCAATCGGATTTCGACGGTCCTAACGGCTGTGACTGGACATTTCGTGCGCAGGCTCGTTATCCGGAGGGAGTGGAAGCATCTGCCCTCTTTTCATTCGAGCGGCCATACCGCTGCGCTCATGTATTAACCTTTGATTCGGCGGTAGTTACTTTGCAGGACTGCTTTCGGGCGAATCTGGGCTTTTATAAAATAACGCTCAAGACGGAAATAACGAAGGATACAATGACAGACTCCAAAATGAAAACCGTTTTCGAGCCCATGAATTATTACGTCAATCAGTTGGATACGTTCTGCAACATCATCCGGGGAGTCGCGGAGCCTATTCCGTTCCACGAGGCCGCCGAGCGCGTCCGATTGCTGGCAGCTATTCATGAGGCCGCCCGTTCAGGCCAGACGATCTATGCGGAATAGGAAAAGAAGAAGGGGGAGATTCAGTAGATGGATAAAAAGGACGAAGCCTTGCTGGAACGCTTCGGTGAACATCCGACGCCATTTTATTATTACGATGGCGACGCACTGCATGCTCATGTCAGCTCGCTGCTAACCCGGCTGCACCCGGCTGTGCGTGTGCATTACGCACTCAAGGCCAATGGAAACGTAGCCTTGGCTGGATTGCTTCGCTCGTTAGGTTGCGGCGTCGAAATCGCTTCAGCCGGAGAATTGTTCGTCGCGATGGAGGCTGGCTATGCCCCGGAAGACGTGCTGTACGCCGGGCCGGGCAAAACGGTAGCCGAACTGAGCGAAGCGGTAGCCTGTGGAATCGGCTGCATTCATGTCGAGTCGGTGCGGGAGCTGCGCCTGCTGGAGGACATTGCCGCCCAAGCAGGCTTATTTGTCCGCGCTGCGGTTCGTGTTAATCCCGATAACGATTTGTCGGGATCGACGATCAAAATGGGCGGCGTTCCTCGTCCCTTTGGTGTGGACGAGGGGCAGTTGGCCCACTTTTTCAAGGTGCTGGAAGATTGCCCGCATGTATATTTTCAAGGCATACAGGTGTATACAGGCACGCAAATGCTGAAAGCGGATCAGATTTTAGCTTCATTCGCGAATACCCTTCAATTGGCAGAACGCATACAGGATCAGTATGGTGTGGCGATGCATACGGTAAATTTGGGCGGGGGGTTTGGCGTTCCTTATTTTACTCATGAGCAGCCGTTGGATATGGGGCAAGTGATCGACGGACTGAACACAATGGCAGAGCAGACTCGATCCCGTCTGCCAGGTGTTACCCTGATCATCGAAAGCGGCAGATATCTGGTTGCACAGGCAGGAATGTATGTCTGTCGGGCGTTGTATACGAAGGAATCCAAGGGAGAGAAGTTCGTTGTGGCTGATGGCGGTATGAACCATTATGCCTCGGCCGCCTTTCGAGGACGCCGGATTAGGGACAACTATCCGGTGCGAATTATGCGTGGGGAAGGGGAGCTTCCGCCAGAAGCAACCTTGGATCTGGAAACCGTAAGTATTGTCGGCCCGCTTTGTACACCCGAGGATTGTCTTGTGAAAAAAGCGCAGCTTCCTCCGATTCAGGAGGGCGATTATATTGTCATTGCGAATGCGGGAGCTTATGGATTAAGCTATAGTCCGGTGCATTTTTTGGGACATGCGACGCCGGCGGAGCTGCTGGATTTTCGCGGTGAGGTACACGTGATTCGTGAGCACGGTGACCGTACAGACTTGCTCCATCACCAGCGTATGCTTCCGTTGCTGGAGGATATTTTCTGATCATAAAAGTCAGCACTCGCTTATCGTGACGAAAAAAACGCCAAAACCGTTGAAGCCGATAGCGATCGGACCTGCGTTTTGACGTTTTTTTTCGTTATTTTTATATTATATGTGTTGCAGTTTGGACTTTAACGTTGCTTGGAGCTGCGCATTTCCTGACGTACAAGCTGCCACACCATGAAGATCAGCACAGCGACCTGTGGGACAAACGTTTCCCAAGTAGGATACATGCCCAGCCAGCTAATGGACGGCAACGAAGAGGCCGTGTGTCCCGGAAGCTTGCCAGCCACCTGAAGCGAATGAATGCTTTCGCCCAGAAACCGGAATACGAGATAGTAAATCAGTACCGTGGCCGTCAGGAAAAAGGCGCGAATCGGCAACCGTACGCTAAACTTGATAATCGCCAATGCCAGCACAACCAGCACGACAGTTGCCGAGCCAATACCAATCAGCAATTGAGAGGTTTCGATGGCCGGGGCCATCCCGATATAAAAGATAGCCGTCTCGGCGCCTTCACGCAGAATCGCGAGCGCAGAAACGGCGAACAGCGACCACAGGCTACCACGCGCCAGCGCGCTGTCTACGCTGTTCTCGACAAAGCGGTTCCACGCGGCAGCATTGGATTTGGTATGCAGCCAGTTACCGACGGTCAGCATAAGCACGACCGCGACCAGTCCAGTCACACCCTCCAGCAGCTCACGCATGCTGCCCGATGCGGCGGCCGCGACCAGTGTGGTGAACAGCACCGCCAGGATTCCGCTTAGCACCAGCCCCGTTCCGGCACCGGCCCATATCCAGCGACCAGCCACAGCTTCGCCGCTTTTTTTGGCATACGCCAGCAGAGCCGCAAGCACAAGAATGGCTTCCAGCCCCTCACGCAGCAAAATCAGCGCGGCGTCCCAAGCGGTGTAGGAACGTTCTTCCGTCAACGGACGGAGCCTTTCCAGCATCTGATCAAGGGTCTGGATGGCTTTGGCCGTGTTCGGTGGAGAAGACAGCAGATAACCGGAAGTCTCGGTCATTTCATTTTCAATCGCCGTATAGGACGCCGGATCGGAAATTTGCACATGTCCTTCCACCGAAGGCCACAGGGCGATGAACTGCCCTACCTTGTCAGCCGCTTGCTCAGGCTGGTTGGCTGTCGCATCTTGCCGTGCGGATTCGAGGAGCTTGACCGCATCACTTAGCGAGGCTATTGAGCCATTCGCCGCGTTGTTTGCACCAGCTTCTTGACCCATATTCACCAGTTTGCCTTGACTGTAATCCGACAACAAAGTCGTTAGCTCCTGCATTTCCTTGAGAGCCTGCTCTTGTCGTATGGGCTCGGCTTGCATGGAAATGCGAATCAGGCTGATTTTAGTTTCCAGCGCACTGTATACCGGAAAATGGTCCGAACGAATCGGTGTTTCCACCTGATACCATGCTTTTACGATTCGGTCATAATCTGCGCGGGCCGCAGTCCAGTCGCCTTTTTGCATGGCAGCCAGACTTCCCTTTGCCATGGGGAGCAGCTTTTCCGCTGCTTTGGCTCCAGCCGGGCCGGGTTTGTCGCCTTCGGCAGCAGTCACAAATTCGTTGACTGAGCGGGCCAGCGCGGATAGTGCAGCTTTCGCTGGTTCTCCGCCGCCGCTGGCAAGCGCCTGCTCTGCATCCGTGAGAGCCTTGTCCACCGCTGCGATATGGGCTGTATCACCGCCGTTTGTTTTGGCAGCTTCCCACAGCGTACGGAATTCTTTGACGTCCCTGGAGGCTTCCGCCCATTGGGATTGTCCCGCCTCCACCAATGCGCCACCCACCACAGGCATTAGCTGATCATTGGAAACAGCTTTGGCATCTGTTTGTGCAAAAGCGACCGACCCGGAGCCGGATATGAACGGAGTTACAGTCAGCAGCAGAGCCACCAGCAGAAACACCCATCCCAAGCTTTTATTGCGCCGATTCATATAAATCCCCTTCCTTGCCTGCTGCTAAAATAACGTATCTCCGATGTATCCGCCTTGCGATACACCCGGGAAGCAGGCGAACACCGCACTGCCTTTGTGTACAATATATTCGTTCAGCTTGTCATTGCGCGCAAGCTTCTCCTGAATGTGGACGAACTGCTTGAATAGATCACGTTGGTAGCTGATGAACAGCAAGCCAGCATCGAGCTGTCCTGTTTGCTTGTCCAACCCGCTTGAATAAGAGTATGACCGCCGCAAAATATTAATGCTCCCGTCTCCATGAGCCAATGCCACATGAGAGGTGGGAGGCGTGGTCGGCTTGCCTTCCGGACTTGTGGCCGCCAGATCAAGCTCGTCGAACTCCTTGGCCTTGCCTAGTGGGGCCCCGCTACTGCGATGGCGTCCAAAGGTATCCTCCTGGTCGCCCAGTGTCGAGCGATCCCATACCTCTACCCGCATGCGTACACGGCGCACAGCCATATAGCTGCCGCCGCCCATCCACGCAGGACCGTCACTGGCCTGTGTCCATACCAGTCGGTTCATCTCGTCAGCCTTGGAGGTATCCGGGTTCCCCGTACCGTCCTTGAAGCCGAGCAAATTGCGCGGCGTGCTTCCCGCCGGATCGGCCTGTGCTGTCCGCTGGAAGCCTTCTTGTGTCCAGCGAAGCACTGCCGTTCCTCTGGCGATACGCGCCAAATTACGTAGGGCATGGAAAGCTACCTGCAAATCATTGGCGCATACCTGTACCCCGATATCGCCACCGCACCATTGGTCGTCCAGCGCATCCCCTTGAAAACGGGGCAACTCACGAAATCCGGCAGGTTTAAGCTCTGCCAGACCGTAGCGTCCATCAAAAAAGGAAGGACCCACACCAAAGGTAATTGTCGTCCGTGACGCCGATAACCCCGCGGCTTCACCCGTGTCGGACGGAGGCAGGTTGAGGTTTTCGTTATCGTTGCCGATCAGCGCACCGGAAATCATCGTAGCAGTGGCTTCTGTCCAGGCTTTAAACAGGCTGCGTACCCGTTCCTTGTCGCTTGTCGTCAGATCGAAGGCGGCGAAGCAGATGAAATCCTGTGCCGGAGTTACAATACCAGCCTGATGTTTCCCGTAAAAAGGAACCACATCCTTGGTATCTGCATCCGTCATCATGCTTTCGAGCCGTTGGCTGGCTGTCAGCACAGCCCCCACGCCACCGCCGCCGAGCAGAAGGCCCAGTCCTCCGACCCCGGCCAGCTTCAATAGATCCCGGCGTGATACAGATTTACTCTTTGCTGACAGCACATCATTTTCTAGCAGAACATCCTCTAACTTAGCATCCTTTTTGACCAGATCAGTCTGTTCTTCACGGGAATCTGTACGCTGCTGCGGTTCCTGTCTCGTTCTCTTTTGCCGCTTGAAGCCTTTCATATCGTTACACTCCTAACAATTTTCCCATTTGGGACAAAGGCTCTGCCAGGGCATCAAGGTTTTGGCTCAGCTTTTTAATTTCTTCCGGTTTCAGCTTCGTATAAGATACATAGCCTTCGCCTTCCTTAAAAGGAGCCAATTCCTGCTGCAACGCCTCAAAGCGCTCGCCAATTTGCGTTTCCAACGCCGCATCTTTTTGGTTCAGGTCTGTTTTCAAAATCTCATATATTTTTTGTGCGCCCTCTACATTGGCTGCAAAGTCGTATAAATCCGTGTGGGAATACCGTTCCTCTTCACCCGTCACCTTGGAGGTGGATACTTCGTTCAGCAGCTCGACTGCACCCGTTACCATCAGGCTGGCATCAATGTTGACCGTTTCCACCTTGGCACGCAGCAGCTTTGCATCACTCAACAGGCGGTCGGAAAACTCGTCCAACCCTTTGGTGGTGTTTTCTTCCCACAACGTTTTTTCAAGCCGGTGAAAGCCGCGCCAGTCCGCTGCATCTACATCACCGTCACGCGCATCAATATTTGGGTCCAGATCGCCCAGCGCTTCCGCAATCGGTTCAATTCGTTCATAGTACATACGTGCAGGAGCATACAGCGCCTTGGCTTTGTCCAGCTCGCCAGCTTTGACCGCGTTCGTGAATTCTTCTGTCTTCTTCACAAACGTATCGCATTGCTGGGTAGCATAGGCACGGTAAGCTGCTACCGCTTGGTCAAAATTGGGGGCAGGGGCCGCAGGAGTCGTTGTCTGTGTAGTTGCTCCCGCATCTTTGGTCGTTGCAGCGGGCTGCTGATTAGCAGTTCCGGTTTGTCCGCAACCTGCGAACAGAATAGAAGAAACCAGCACTCCGGCCGGTACTGCGTAACGTAATTTCATAATCAATGAACACCCTTTCTGGCCAAGCAGGCCATGAACAATAATCTGTTGCGCGATATCTATATCGAATTATTATTTGATAATGATTATCAGTCGCGGTTTTTCTTATCATAAGGCTGCCCCATATGCCTGTCAATACATAAAATTAGACGCAGAGTCTGATGATTCAGCAAAGGCTGAAAATAAGTGCCTAGGCCCATTTTTATCCGCATATTGAACCATACCTGAGCACATGACATAAAATGTGTTGACTGTATCCCTTAACCTTGTTACACCACACAAAACCCGAGCAAGGAGGGGTGAAATTGACGAAGGGTAACGACCACAAAAACAAGTTTTTGTTAACTCACCGTGAACGTGAAGTATTTGAACTGCTCGTGCAGGACAAAACGACGCGTGACATCGCCGGACAGCTATTTATTAGCGAAAAGACGGTCCGAAACCATATTTCCAATGTAATGCAAAAATTGAACGTAAAAGGTCGTTCACAGGCGGTCGTGGAATTAATCAGGCTTGGCGAATTAAAAATCTGACCTCTTGTTCCTTGCGGGGTACAAAGTCTTCTTGACCATCCTTCAAAAGTGAATATGGTCGGGAAGGCTTTTGTTTTGTGAGGATGACTAAAATTACGTTTACCAAATTTCAAAATATCCTTGAATAACCTATATACTGGGTTTTTTTGGACTCAACCTAATAATCAGTGCTTGACAATCAGCCCGACATCCGATGACAATTGCACTCGATGAGAATACCAGCTTTATAGCGACCGCAGTGCATGGTGAATTTGATAATCTTCTACCTGTTAAAACTTCAGATGTAACTTGAGGGATTGCTTTTTCAATATCTTGCCGAAAACCATCAGACAAGAGTTTTTTGATTTTTTCAGAGGCTCTACGTTTGGATGCTCCTACATGTAATTCTCCTTAATAGGCACAAATTTCTAAATCAATATCACCATATTATTCTTTGGCTTTATCTATTGAATGAAAGTTATAGTAATTGTTTACTCCATACTGAGTAAAAGGACTTAGTACAAAATGCATAGAAAAGCCCCTGCCGATTCGTTTAGTTTTATCGACAGGGGAAAGGTAGATAAGAGCAGAAATTACACAATTCATCTGCATCGTATGGCTATTATATATGCGACTCATTTACTTGTGTTTTTTTTAACTGCCTTCTGATTTTTTGCATATGTCTCTGCCTTAATGACATATGTAATGAAGTTTCCATCCTGAGGTTTTTTTCCAATCGAAGCACCTTTAACCGAGTACTTTTTATAGATATTACGACAACTTATCTGGTTTCCTTTTTTAGTAAAATCATCACTGTACCTCATGTATAGTCCACTATGCTCAGTTACATAATCGTAGATTGATTTATCAAACTCCAGCATATATATGTTTGAAAAAACAGCACTTATTGCAGAACCTTGAGGCACCCCGAAGTTGTTCTTATTAGGACGAATATACTTCTTCTTCAATTGTTTAAACTGACAATCTTCACTATTTTACAAGATTAGTACCTGGATAGATTTTTACCCCAATCTTATTTCTTGAGCCTATTCTCCTTCACAAACTGATCAAAATCATCACTTATATCAATAGCCACTCGTCGCTGATTATATTTTTCATACTCGGATGTAGCCAATTTCTCCGCTACCTCTTGCGAAATCTTGCCCGAATTGGTTAGAATCTCCCGTTCATTGAACTTCAGAAACGAAATCAGTTTATCAATCCAGTCCTTCATATACATAGGGGATTGACGTTTTGCTTGGTCTTCAGCATAGTCCAAATACATCGTTACAATGCGATTTAAGGACTGCAATTCTTCATCATTCAGATAATTTTTAGCAACTATGATGTCACCTTTTCTGATCTTATCACCTTTCCAACTGGTTAGTCCCATATTGTCTTTATCTGCACTTGCTCTCTCTACAATCAACTCTGCTGCGGTATGTCCATGAATAGCAAAGTGAAGCTTGTTCTGTACGGTAGCAAAAAATTCTTTAGACAAGCTGGCATGCGGATCATAATCAACTGATGTGGCATAAATATCTGTAATCTTTCTATAAAATCTCTTCTCCGATGCCCGAATGTCACGAATGCGTTGAAGCAACTCATCAAAATAATCTTCTCCAAAATTACGCATGTCCTTTAAACGCTCATCGTCCATGGTGAAGCCTTTGACCAAATACTCGTTAAGCCGCTCGGTTGCCCAGCGTCTAAACTGTGTACCTCTATGCGAACGAACGCGATAACCAATGGCAATAATCGTTTCAAGATTGTAGAACGAAACCTCCCGTTCAACCTGCCGTTGCCCCTCAGTTTGAACTATTCGGTTTTTCCGAATAGTTGCTTCTTCTTGCAGTTCCCCCTCTTCATAGATATGCTTGATATGCTCGTTAATGGTGCTGGCACCTTTTTGATACAACTCGGCAATCGCCTTCTGGGTCATCCATACCGTTCCATTTTCCAGCTTCACGTCAATTTTGGTATTCCCGTCTTCCGTCTGATATATTAAAATATTAGTATTGTTGTCCAATCCATGTTCACCTCGTATAAAAATTTTACCAAAGGCATGCAACCATATGTTCCCATTTTATCATATTTAAATGATACATGTTGAAAAAATAACACCTCACAAGGCTTGATGCTCCCTCACAAAGTGCATTATATTCTCTTTATTCGTTCCCCCAATGCTTAAACACCCAATAAAATCAACGCTTTCCACCGTTCCCCTTTGGGTATGCTTCAAACCACATCTCCTTCGTGATGGGGTTTGAAGTACATCTTTGAATGTTTTCAATAATGCTGAGGCTAGCCTACTTTTGATTCTTTATAGTCATGTAAATAATTTATAATGGCATCTTTTAAAAATTGTAACTCAGAAATGTCACCCATTCATTAAATTTTATCACTCGCTTACAAGTTTTTCGACTTTCATTAGTTCTTCCTTTAACAAATTTAATAGCAACTTATTCATCAATAAGGTGGTTTTCAATCGAGTATCTTTGCAGATATAAAAAATTAGAGTCCCTTATCATTTTCTTCTCAAGAATAAAATCAAAGTCTAAGTCGGCAAAAAAAGCAGGGGACTTGAAATTCAAATTTCTAGTCACTTTTGTTTCGATTAGGCGTACAACACGCAATTAAAAGCATTCGGCGTTAAAGGTAGCCACTCTTGCAAAGCAATCTGCCCAGATAACGCATGTATCTAATCCATTTTTTTCATCTCAAGACTGAGAAGCTGTATCTCAAACAGTGGATTCAGGTGCTGAAATACATTAAGTCGTAGAAGAGAACATTTACTTTTATAACTACCAGCGATTTCAGGCAAAACTCAAACAGAGCGCGCCGATTGAGTATCTCGGCACGCTCTGGCAGGGGACGAAAAAAAAGATTAAACCGCTGAAACATGTAGGAATTTGTGCATAATTGTTGTACTATATAGGGAAGGAAGAAACTACCATTATCTCATCCGCCAGCTTACATGAATGGTTTAAAATGTAGAAGACTGTACCACAAAGTTATAAAAAGATAAAAATGCATCTTGTGATAGTCTAAGGAGGCGAGTATAGCTCGTTGCTTCAGGTAGCAGGAAGTAACTTTTGCTTAGGTCTACCTGTGGTATATTCTTGATCGGAGGTGAACGGGGAGACATATGACACACAACGAACATTTGATGACCTATACGCTGAACAGCGGCATAAAGGGAACAGTCGACCTATCCAGTAAGCAGGTTCAGGAATGGATAAAAGCATATCGAATTGGCAGCAAGTTTGTAACGGTTGTTGGTAAACAGTATTTTGGCTTGAATCCTGAATTGGTAGCAGATTTTAAGGTACATAATGAATACTCGGAGCAGCGGGATCACATATCCATGATACAGCCTGCAATGGTAAGTAAAGCTGTAGACGTAGACCCGTTGGTAGAGGCGTACAGCCAGTATAAAACGCTGATTCAGGTAGAGTGCAAATGCGGAGCTTCCTATATAGAGGAGTCGCCGCATAAAAGGACCAAGTGGTCATGCAAGGAATGCAATAACATTGTGTTCCTGGATCGCAAAAAGGGCATGGTAGATACGGAAAAAGGCAAGGCGTGGTATATGACCAACAAATACTATGTGGAAAGACAAAGCAACTGACCTAGGTCAGTTGCTTTTTTTTTGTGATTAGCTGCTCTTTCACATAGGGGGTACGACTTGGGGGATAATAGGGAAAATACTCCAGTATTGCGACAATATCAAAACTAATTTGACTATAATAAAATATTTATTGATTTTCTGTCGGATATCACTATAATAAAAACATACTTAAATCGTAGGTTTAATTATATTAATAAAGGGGTTATGTTCATGAAAAAATCGGCAGCTTTTATTGCAGGAATAATGTTGTTTTCGGTATTGTTAGGGGCTTGCTCCAATGGAACAAGTGGACAGGCTTCGGGAGACACGATTCAAATTGGCCTGTCCGCGCCGATCTCGGGAACCGAGGCACAGTACGGTGAAGCCTACAAGAATGGTGCCGGGCTTGCGGTCAAGGAGATTAATGATGCGGGCGGCATCAATGGCAAAAAGGTGGAGCTGGTCATTCAGGATGACAAAGGAGACGCAGGCGAGGCAGTTAATGTAGCGAACAAGTTTACGTCGAATAAGGATATTTTGGCGGTGGTCGGTCACTTTAACAGCTCTGCTACATTGGCAGCGGCCCCGATCTATAACAAAAATAAAATCGTCGAGGTTGCGCCGTCCTCCAGTGCGCCGGGCGTAACCAATGCGGGAGACTACACGTACCGGGTCATTACGACGGATGCCTTCCAAGCAGATTATTTGGCCAAATGGTCCAAGGAGCTGGGCTATAAAAAGGTAGCGTTGATCTATGAGCAAACGGATTTCGGATTGGGCTTGCTGGATGTGTATAAAGATGCGGCTCCGAAAAACGGTGTACAATTGGTAGCGAACGAAGCCTATGTACCGGGAACCAAGGATTTCAGCACGATTTTGACTAAAATCAAGGAACAGCAGCCGGATGCTATTTTTATCGGAGGGTTCTACAACGAGGCGGCTTTGGTTGCTCAGCAGGCTCAAAAGCTGAATCTGAAAACCGATTTTATCGGTGTGGACAGTCTGTACTCGGGTGCTTTGCTTGAATTGGGCGGACAATCGGTAGAAGGCTTCAAGCTGATCGGATTCTTTTATCCGGGTGGCAGTAATGCCGAGGCTAATAAGTTTGCCAAAGCATATGAAGCGGCTTACAGCAAGCAGCCGGATAATCACGCAGCCTACGCTTATGACGCGGCATCTGTCATTCTGGATGCGATTAAGAAGGGCGGCACAGACCGGGAGAGCATCAAGAAACAACTGGATACGTTGAAGGACTTTAAAGGAGCGACAGGTACGCTGACCTTTGACCAAAACGGCGATGTCCAGACAATCCCTGAGAAACTGGTTGTGAAGAACGGAAAGTTTGAAATTTACAAATAAGACACAGTCATTCAGAGCAGGAGAGATCATACACTTCCTGCTCTGAATTATGGAATGGGGGTTTCCATGTTTCTCCAGCAATTGGCGAACGGACTAACGATGGGCGTGATTTATGCCTTAATTGCTCTCGGCTATACGATGGTTTACGGGATATTGAAAATAGTGAATTTTGCGCATGGGGATATTTATATGTTTGGCAGCTTTTTCGGTCTGTTTCTGGTCAAAACGCTGCATATGCCGTTATTACCGGCCTTCATTGTTGCGGCTCTGGCTACAGCAACCTTGGGGATGATCATTGAGCGAGTTGCCTACAGACCGCTGCGCACGGCGGATCGGATCGTTCCGCTGATCAGTGCGCTCGGGGTATCCACTTTTCTGACCAGCTTTGTGCAAAAGGTATGGGGTACGGAAATGCATCCATTTCCCACGACCTTCGGCAGCAAAACGTGGACGATTGGCAATCTGGCCTTTTCCGAAATTCAGATTCTCATTCTAATGCTGTCCTTCGCTCTTATGATTACCTTGCAGCTTTTTGTAACCCGCACCAAAACAGGTATCGCCATGCGGGCAACCTCCATGAGTCTGACGAATGCCTCTCTCATGGGCATTAATACGAATCATATGATTTCGGTGGCTTTTGCGATTGGCTCGGCTTTGGCGGCTTGTGCAGGAATTATGGTCGGCATTTACTATAACGCGGTCTATCCGACGATGGGGTACATGGCAGGGATTAGCGCGTTTACCGCTGCAGTGCTGGGCGGCATCGGCAGCATACCGGGAGCCATGCTGGGTGGTATCCTGCTGGGAGTCATCGAAAATCTGGGCGGGGCCTATATTTCTACCCAATACCAGAGCGTAATCTCTTTTTCCATTTTGATTATCGTGCTGATGATCAAGCCCACAGGGATTTTCGGCAAAAAAGAAATTAATAAAGTGTAGGTGAATGCGTTGAAACTGAAAAATTACAGCAAACTCCTTGCTGGTGTGTTGTTGCTGACCCTGCCTTTATTTTTGCAGCAAATGAATGATTATGTATTGCATATTGCCATTACAGTTGGTATTTATATCATTCTTTCACTCAGCCTGAATATCATTATCGGCTATGCCGGGCAATTTGCACTTGGACATGCAGCATTTTACGGCATCGGGGCGTATGCCTCAGCGTTGCTGATGCTGCATTGGAACGTTTCATTCTGGGTCGCGCTTCCGGCAGCAGCGATCATTACGGGATTGTTCGGTTTGTTACTCGGCAGTCCGGTCATTCGTTTGAGAGGGGACTACTTGGGCATTGTGACGCTGGGATTCGGAGAAATCGTCCGGCTCGTTTTTGTAAATTGGGTGGATGTGACCCGGGGCCCGATGGGACTGCCGGGCATTCCTGCACCAACTCTTTTTGGCTACACGTTTACCGAGAAGACTGATTTTTATTATCTTATTTTGGTATTGGCAGCCATCACGATATTCGTGGTCCATCGGATTATTCATTCCGGGATCGGGCTGAATCTGCTGACAATCCGCGAGGATGAGACGCTGGCTCAATCCATCGGCATCCGTCCGGTCAAATACAAGCTGATGGCCTTTGCGCTGGGTGCTTTTTTTGCCGGAGTTGCCGGGGCTTTCTGGGCCTCATACATTTCGTATATCAGCCCGGACGGCTTCCGATACATGGATTCGGTGAATATTTTGGCGATGGTGATTTTGGGCGGTGCAGCGAGTATTCCCGGCTCGATTCTCGGAGCGGTCATCCTGGTGCTGGCACCCGAGCTTCTGCGTTATGTGAATGATTACCGAATGATGCTGATGGGTGTTGCCATCGTATTGATGATGATTTTCAAGCCGTCGGGATTTTGGGGAGAGAAGCACCGAAAGACCAATTTTTACCGTTTACAGAGAGGTGAGCGCAAACCATGACGACACTGCTACAACTGGAAAAGGTTACTGTGAAGTTTGGCGGTCTGGTGGCGCTGCATGAGATTGATTTGACCCTCAACCAGGGAGAAGTGCTGGCATTAATCGGCCCGAACGGGGCAGGCAAAACCACACTGTTTAACCTGTTGACCGGCATTTACCGACCAACCACTGGCTCCATCTATTACAAAGGGGAAGTCATTAATAAGCTCCAGCCCTTTGAACGTGTGAAAAAAGGGATTGCGCGCACGTTCCAGAATACCCGGCTGATTCAGGGCATGACGGTATTGGAAAATGTGCTGATTGCACATCGGCAATGCAACACGGAAGGCTTGCTAAGCTCTATTTTTCTGACGAAAAAGGGAAGGGATCGTCGCGAAGCTGCTACACAGGAATGCATTGGCATTCTCGCTCTTGTAGGGCTGGAGCACAAGGTAGATGAACTCGCAGGAGGCTTGCCCTATGGGGAGCAAAGATTACTGGAAATTGCCCGCGCGCTGGTTAGTAAATGTGAAGTTTTGTTGCTGGATGAGCCTGCCGCAGGTATGAATGCTATAGAGAAAAAGCAATTGGTCGAGAAAATACGGCATCTATCCAAGGAATTCGGCATTGAGATTATTTTGATTGAACATGATATGGGCCTCATTATGGACATTTCCGATAAAATCGTTGTATTAGATCATGGCATTAAAATTGCCGAAGGCACTCCGGCCGAGATTCAGCAAAATCCACAGGTCATCAGCGCCTATTTGGGAGGGGAGGATGATTTGTTTGAGTGGGAATGAGTTTATTTTGGAAATCACAGGCTTGCTGGTGAATTACGGTGCCATTTCTGCGGTGAACGAGATCAACCTGAATATCCGTCAAGGCGAAATCGTCAGTCTGATCGGCACAAACGGTTCAGGCAAAACAAGTACCTTGCGCAGCATTTCAGGCATTGTGAAGGCAAGCGCGGGACAGATTCGTTTTCAGGGACAGGATATTACCCGACTGGAGCCGCACCAGATTGTGAAGCTGGGTATTTCGCATGTACCTGAGGGGAGAGGGATTTTTCCCGATCTGACTGTAGTCGAAAACTTAAAAGTAGGCGCATATGTCCGTAAAGGACGAAACGAGGTCAAGGGGGATATGCTGGAGGTATTCCGCCTTTTTCCACGTCTGGAGGAACGAAAGAAGCAGCTTGCAGGCACCATGAGCGGCGGGGAGCAGCAAATGCTGGCGATTGGGCGGGCACTGATGGCCAAGCCCCAATTGCTGTTGCTGGATGAACCGTCGATGGGGCTGGCACCCATCGTGGTGCGTGAAATTTTTAAGGCGATTCGGCGCATTCACAACGATGGAGTATCTGTTTTGCTCGTCGAACAGAACACCTCAATGGCGCTGGCGGTAGCCCATCGGGGCTACGTTATGGAGACAGGGAATATCACGCTGCATGGAACGGCAGAGGAACTGAAGCATAATGATTTGATCCGGTCGGTTTATTTGGGCATCCATTGAAGCTTGAACGATAGACATACAATAATTGAAGAGGTGTTGCAGCAATGAGTCAGGATAAAAATTCAAAACAGGATCACGAGCAGACCCAATATCATGACGAGAGCTTGGAGCCGGTGTCGCCGTATACGATTATGGCCAAGTTGTTTGCCCATGTCTCCAAAGCGGTCGTGGATCGTTTCGGGGAAGAGGGCAGAGATGCTGTGCGGGAAGGTGTACGTACCTTCGGCGAAGAACGCGGACGGGATATTGCACGCCGGGCGGCGGCGGACGGACAGTCTAATGATATCGAAAATTATTTGACCCATTATGATATGGGACGCAGCGATTTGTTCGAATACGAAACACAGTATCATCCCATGGAGATTGAGCAGAATTTTACGAAATGCGCCTTTGGCGACCAATGGAAAAAGGACGGTATGGAGGAATACGGCATTTTATATTGTCAAATGATCGATCCGGCGATTGCCAAAGGATACAACCCGAATTTTGAGGTCGTACACGATGACTATCTGTTGAGAGAAGGCAATTGTCATTTCCGTTTTCAAATGAAGAACCCGGCGGACAGCGAGCAGGTGGAGACCAAAGATACGGATAATAAGTAAAGGGGAGGCAAGATTATGAAGGAGGATCGGCTGTGGCGGCGGATTATGGAGCTAGGCTCCATCGGTGCGCATGAAGACAGTGGGGGCGTGACTCGGTTGTCTTTCACTGAGGAAGAGAGACAGGCCAAAAATCTGGTGATCCAATATATGAAGGAAGCGGGTTTGGCTGTACGTGAGGATGTAATAGGCAGCGTGATCGGCCGCAAAGAGGGGAAGAACCCTCTTGCTCCGGTCGTGCTGACAGGCTCACATATTGATACCGTTCCGCATGGCGGCAAGTTTGATGGAGCGCTTGGTGTGCTGGCAGCGATTGAAGCGTTGCAGCACATGAATGAGCAGGGGATTGAAACGGATCATCCGATTGAGGTGATGGCTTTTACCGACGAAGAAGGCTCTCGGTTTGGTTTGGGGATGCTGGGCAGCCGAGCGCTGGCTGGCACGTTGACGTTGGAGCAATTAACACAGACGGATGAGCAAGGTCTTACGATTGTCGAAGCCATGCGCAGGGCAGGATACGAGCCGGGAAAATTGCGCGAAGCCGCAGGGAATCCAGCCAAGGTTAAGGGATATGTAGAGCTTCATATTGAGCAGGGAACCGTATTAGAGCGGAACAACTTGTCGGTAGGGATTGTGTCGGGTATTGCAGGTCCGCTATGGCTGCAATTTACGCTTACAGGCCAGGCAGGTCATGCTGGCGCTACGCCGATGAATGCGAGAAGGGACCCATTGGCCTGTGCGTCGGAGATTATGAGCTTCATTTATCAGGAGACGAGAAAGGTTCCAAACGCGGTCGCTACGGTCGGCAAAATACGGGCGCTGCCCGGAGGAGTCAATGTTATCCCTGAGCAGGTAGAGTTTACTTTGGATCTGCGGGACATCGACGAATCGGTGCGAAATCAGCTGGAAGGTAAAGTCCGGGCTTATGCCGAACAAGTTAGCCGGGAACAAGTCATTCAACTGGAAATTAGCCTGCTGCAAAGAGTGGCACCCGCTCCCTGCTCCAGCGAAATCATAAACGCGGCAGAGTCTGCTTGCCAGCAAGCCGGGCTGAGCCCGTTTACGCTCGTCAGCGGGGCGGGCCACGATGGCATGCAGTTCACCGATTTTTGCCCGATGGGCATGATTTTTGTGCGCTCCCGTGAGGGAATCAGTCATTCCCCGCTGGAGTGGAGCACACCGGAAGATTGCCAAGCAGGCACAGAGGTGCTGTACCATACGCTGTTTCAACTGGCGCAAGCCCGTTAACATCAGCGCAGGGAATCAAACAAGTCGATGATATTAAGCTTTCCAATGGTAGCCGAATTGGGCAGAAATGGTTTTGGCTGCTTCCATTAAATCGGAAAGGATACGATCCTCCTTTTCCTTCATGCGTGCCAGTGAGCCGATCATACTTATAGTGCCGACAATCTCACTTTTGGCATCCTTGACGGGAACGGCAATACTATATGCGCCCATCTCAATTTCCTGGTCCTCCACACCAAAGCCCTGCTCTCTGATCAGCTGTAGATTTTGGAGCAGGTCTTTTTTATCGATGATTGTATGGTCGGTTAGCTTGGTGAATTTGTATCTTTGCAAAACGTCCTTGAACTCGGCTTCCGTCATATTAGCAAGAAAAACCTTGCCTGACGCGGATGCGTGCATGGGCAGCTTGCTGCCGGCTCTGGAGCTGATAATAAAATAGCTGTCTGGTGATTCTACCTTATCTACGCAAAAAATTTGCTGATTTTGATAGACGTATAAATGCGATGTTTCGTGATACATTTTAGTGAGCTGGGTCAGGTAGGGATGCCCGATTTCCCTGAGATCAAGGCTTTCGGAAACGAGATTGGCTTTTTGTAAAAACTCCAGTCCCAGCTTGTACTTGCCGTTGCTCGGATTTTTATCAATGTAGGAATACGCACATAAGGTATTGATAATTCCATATACGGTACTGATATTCAAATTCAGTTTTTCACTGATTTCGCTAAGAGATAGATGAACATGGATAGAATCAAAACAGTTAATAATATCAACAGCTCGTTTAATGGATTGGATCAAGCGCGGACTTTTTTCAGTCAAGTCAATACCCCCAAAAATATGATGCGTAAACATCGGTTTTATTTCCACAATAATCATATGTTCTTCTCTTTTTGCGATAATGTCAATATCGTTATGATATTAACTAATATGAAAAGGCTATGAATCTCTTTTGCCAAATAATAAAATTGATGTTTTTTGCGCTTTGTAGTACATTATCAAGTGTATTATAAGGAGGCTTCTCATGTACGGACATAGACAAGATGATACTTTATACATCATGACTTACACATTAAACAGCGGTATCAAGGGCACGGTGCCTTTGTCTAATCAACAGATACAGGAATGGCTTGAGTGTTACAGAATTGGCAAGAAATTCGTAACCGAGATTGGCAAAGAGTACTTTGGGCTACATGCGGAACTGGTAGCTGATTTTAAAGTTCATAATCAGTATTCAAGCTATCAGGAAGTCATTATCCCGATTCAACAGCCGGATACGGGCTTGAAAGAGCTGTCCCAAGCTTACAAATCAACAGAAACCTTGATCAAAGTAGATTGCAAATGCGGTACCTCGTATGTAACGGAATCTCCCTTTAAGCGGACCAAGTGGTATTGCACCAAATGCCGGGAAATTGTTTTTCTCGATAACAAAAAGGGAATGGTCGACACTTCCAGAGGCAAGGCTCATTATATGACCAATAAGTATTTTGTGGAACGGGAAACAACTGGCGTATAAGCCGGTTGTTTTTTTGTATATGATTGAAGCATACCGATAAAAAGATAACGATAGACAGGTGGTGAACGTCATCCGGGAAAATGTTACGAACGGCGCAAGGAATCACATGAGCATGAACAGTGTGTACATAAACGAAACGCTTCAACTGGAACAAATCATAAGTGACCTGCGGGTGATGGGCTATGTGGCTTTTCATCATCATCCGCAAATTATAGGTGAGCTTGAAGAACTGGAAGAACTGAAAAAGCAGCTATTGTCGTTTTTTCAACAGCACCATGTATTGTGGATTGAGCTTGACCCGCTAACGCAATATGCGGTGGTGAACAACATGGGGAAGGCCGCGGTATTGAAACTGATGGGTCGGAAAATGAACCCGCTGCGTGATCTGAGAGCGAACGCTGCTCAGGCCGGGCAACCGCTTCACGAGCTGGATCGGGAAATTGAGCGGTTGAATCGGCTGGTTCACCTATTGCGCTACACCCGTTTTTCTTAGGCGACGGCAACCACGTAAAAAAAGGCATTCACGAAGCATGGTTGATCACATGCCGTGAATGCTTTTTTGGTAGCAGCTTACACAGATTTCAAAAACTCCACAATGGTCAGCAGACCCTTATCGAAATTTTCCAAATTAAAATGCTCGTTCGGCGCATGCAAGTTCTCATCCGGCAAGCCGAAGCCCATCAATACGACGGGTGCAGTTAGCACACGGGAGAAGGTTTCCACGATTGGGATGGAGCCGCCGTCCTTGGTAAACAGGGCACGTACACCGTATACCTTCTCAAAAGCATCCGCCGCTGCTTGCAGAAAAGCGTGTGACGGGTCGATGTTAAACGCGTTTGCTTTTTCGCCCTGCTGGATGCTCAGCGTGGCACCTGTCGGAACATGCGCGCGCAGATGGCGCTCGACTTTGTCCAGAATGTCCTGTGGATTCTGGTTGGCAACCAAGCGGCACGTAATTTTGGCGTGAGCTTCCTTCGGAATGACCGTCTTCGTGCCTTCGCCCTGGAAGCCGCCATACACGCCGTTCAGCTCCAGCGTTGGACGTGCCCCAACACGCTCGACGAAGCTGAATCCTTCTTCGCCGTAGAGGGAATCAAGCGCAAGATCCTTTTGCAGCTTGCTCTCATTAAAATCTTGCTTCACGAACTCTGCTCTCATCTCCGTCGATAGCGGTGCAACATCGTCGTAGAAGCCGTCAATGCTGACGCGTCCCTTGTCATCATGCAGCGTTGCCAGCAAGGACACCAGAGCGTGCAACGCGTTCGGCACACCGCCGCCAAAGGAGCCGGAATGCAGATCCGTATTGGCGGTGTGGATCGCAACTTCCAGTGAGCACAATCCGCGCAGACCTGTGCAAATTGCAGGCTTGCCTTTTTCGATCAGGGAGGTGTCGGATACCAGTACAGCGTCGGCAGCCAGGCGGTCTGCGCCTGTTTGCAAAAATTCAAGCAGGTTCGGGCTGGACACTTCTTCCTCGCCTTCGATACAAAATTTGATGTTCAGCGGCAGCTTGCCTTCCTGCTTCAAAATGGCTTCGACCGCCTTAATGTGCAAGAACACCTGACCCTTATCATCTGTAGCTCCGCGCGCATACAGTTTTCCGTCACGGACCGACGGCTCGAACGGTGGAGTTTCCCACAGGTGAAGCGGGTCGACAGGCTGTACATCATAGTGACCGTAAACGAGAATCGTCGGTTTACCAGGGGCGTGCAGATAATCCGCGTACACCAGTGGATGGCCTTGGGTTGGAATAATTTCAACGTTCTCTAGCCCGGCAGACGTCAGTTTGGCGGCAAGCCAATTGGCAGCTTGATTAATGTCGGCTTTGTGCTCGGATAATGCGGAAATACTCGGAATGGACAACCATTCCTTCAGCTCATCAAGCTGCTGCTCTCTGACTTTTTCGAAATATGCGGAATAACTCATTATTTATGTATCCTCCTCTTTAATTGTGCGTTTTTTGCTCTATCCTCCGAACCAAGGCCGTGGATAATATGTATAGTTTACTACGTTTTACGCTGAACGGAAAATCATCATGGTAGATGTGTTAAAAAATAGGCGATCTGTTCCGGTCCGTTTAGACCCGAACAGATCGCCCATCCAATGGCGGTAAAGCTACACTCGAAGGTCCAGTTGACCCCCGAGATGTGGTTGTACGCTTTTTTCCATCATCTGTATCAGTGCTTGTCCCTGTTCACCAGCTTGATCCTTGGCCATGCCCAACACTTTCACGCTCACGGCTTGGGCCAAGCTGGCCTGGCTCATACCGGTTGATAATGCTGCGATATCCATGTTCCTATTCCTCCTTTGTGATGAAGACTCTTTCTATTTATCGGTCGGAAGGGTCATTTGTTTCATCCAATTGGAATTGCGTCAGCAAATGTTGAAGCTGTTCTGCCAGACGGGTCAGATCTGCGGCAGACGAACCGATCTCTTCCATGGAGGCGAGTTGTTCCTCTGCGGCTGCGGATACCGTCTCGGTATGGGATGCTGCTTCTTCGGCAATACGTGTAATTTCCTCCATGCTGCCGACCACTGCATTCGTTCCATCTGCTACTCCGGCTGTAGAGGCTGCTACGTTGTCAAGCTGCTTCGCCGATTTAACGATCGCTCTACGGATACGGGAGAAAGAGCGGCCGGACAGGTCAACCGAATTGATGCCTTCGCTTACGCGTTCTTTGGCAGATTCCATCGCGGTCAGGGCCTCGGATACGCCGCTTTGAATCCCTTGAATCTGCTCACGGATTTGTTGTGCCGAATGAGCTGAGTTTTCCGCCAGCTTGCGGACTTCAGTCGCTACGACTGCAAAGCCTTTACCATGCTCTCCGGCGCGTGCTGCTTCAATAGAGGCGTTCAGGGCGAGCAGGTTGGTCTGGCTGGCGATTTCGGTAATGACCGTAACAATGGTCCCGATCCGTCCAGATCGCTCACTCAATGCGCCGATAATCGTATCCAGCTCTTCCACTGTAGTGCGAATGCCGTCAATGGAGACGACACTGTTGCCAATATGTTCACTGCCTGCATCCGACGCCTGAATGGCCTGGGAAGAGAAAGTGGTCATTTCAGTCATGGCCTCAGTCATGGCCGCGATATCTGTTGACATGCCTGACACACGATCCTGATTTTCTTTGGCGCTGTTGGCTTGTCTCTCGCTGCCTGCGGCCACATCCTGAATGGCTACGGTCACATGCTCGATCGCGCGAGTTGTTTGTTCTGCACCTGCGGCGAGCTCTTGCGAGGAGGCCGACAGATTGCCTGTCATGGCTTGAATTTCTTTGATCATGTTACGCAGATTATCTACCATTTGCTGAAAATATCTCGATAATTCGCCGATTTCATCCTTGCTGGTCGTAGCCACATTAATGGAAAGATTGCCTTGGCTGATGGCATCCATGGAATTACGCAATCTTTGGATCGGCTTGAGTATACTGCTGATTAGCCACAGCGCCAGCACACCGATAATGATAGCTGAAATGACCAGCACCACGATGGTCGTGATGAGGATCGGCTTGGCGGAGGCGCTCGTTTCCGACTTGTCCATCGTTCCAGCAATTTTCCAGCCTGTCAGGGCGTTGGTTTTAAAAATCAGGTTTTTGGATACGCCATCCAGTTCGTAATTAAAGCTGCCTTCCTTGGAGGCATACAATTGGGTCAACATTTCTCCTAATTTCGTACTGCCGCTGACTTCTGTCGGGTGCGTAACGATATGTTTGGTGCCATCTAATATCATGACATAACCATTTTGTCCGACTTTAAATTTTGTGATTTCTTGTAAATTATTCAGGTTCAGGGAAAGACCGAGAACACCGCTATTGTCAGGAAGCGTACGTGAAATATACACAACAGCGACCTTAGCCGTATTGAGTCCGACAGGACTGATTACGGTTTGCCCTGGTTTCTCCATGGCCTGTTTGTACCAAGGACGCTCACGAGGATCGTTTGTGGAGCCTGTGGCTTTGCCAATGATAAGTTTTCCTTCCGGAGTTCCTACGAACATATCGAGGGCTTCCGCATGCATTTTCAAATAGACTTGCAGCTTTGTTAGAATAGCTTCATCTGCTTCTGCACTGTTATCACTAGCGGTTATCGTAGTAGAGTAATATTCGATATCCGCGATTTTGGCTTGAATGCTTTGGGTAATTGCGCGATCGGATGAAGTAACGCTGGCTGTTGCACTGTCGAGTAATTGACGATCCGTTTGGTCATATGCTGCCTGATAAGAAAACGAGCTGACAATAATGCTAGGAACTAGCATGACCAGCAGGAATGCTGCTGTCAATTTTTTGCGTAATGTTAAATTTTTCAGTCGTTTCAGTTGTTTCATCAAACCCCCTGCTTTCTATCTACATTTCAATTCCAAAATTTATATCGTATGTATTTACTATCGGATATTTTAAGCGGATTTGATAGATGTATTGCTAATTTGTCCAATGCGCTGAACAATTTTTTGCATAGCATGGAGTATCTTGCAATTTGGAGGGATAAGCAATGGGTTTTTTTCTGGATATGAGAAGTTCCACCAATTCATCACAAACAGGTGAGGGTCCCAATATCCAGTTGGGTCCTGAACCGGAGCGGTTTGGTTTGATTACCCTGCGAACCTTTCTTGTACCGGGTCCGATTGTGACCTTTAGCGGTTCAATTGGGCTGGTTGGTGAACTTGGTGATACGTATGCGGTTGAAATCGTACGTGGCACCAACTACGATCCGAGCGAGGTAGTCTATCGAGCCGAAGGGGTATTGGGAGCTACAGGGGCTAATGAAACGCAAGCTTTTAATGCACAGGATCTTTCCGCGCCATGGGCGATACAAACGGTGTATTCCTCTTATATTTCCGGGGTATCGACGACCGTTCGTAACGGCCCAGAGGTATTTACCGGCATCGCTTCGACTCCGTTTTTCTAAATATATCAGACGAGTACTTCCTTATTAAGAACTTGCCGCCTGTTCATGGTTCTCCTATGATTATCAACAACAACACCCAGAACACATATATCCTGGGTGTTGTAATGCTATGTTTACTTCATAAGAGTGGTTCAACAGAGTTGGTTCTGCTTCCCGGATTCTAATTCTTTAAAATGTCTCGCAAATACCCCGTCAACTCATTTGCCGCTTTGGTATGGGCGAGAAGCCCTGGATGGCTGCGAGACCCTAACGTTTCTTCCGTTGTGTTAGGCAGTTGGAACACGGACACATTCCGATCCCTCGTTCTTTTCTTGTACGCGTCTACCGCCCGGTAGATCGCTGGCATCATCGGAGTACCAAGCATCCCATAGGCCCATACAATATGGGTAGCAGGATTACAGGTCCGAAGTTTAGCAAGGAAATCTTCGGTAGCGTTTTCAAAAGCTTGTAAATCTTCTTCATTGAATGTGCCGTCCTCGTTCAAGCGTTGCTTGTACACTTTCCCGCTTGCTGGGTCCGTCCATGCAGGAGAATAAAAGGCTCCCCCGTCATTACTCCCCAAATTCACCACGACCACATCTGGCTGCCATGAGCTAAAATCATGATCGGAAAATGCCCCTAATGCTTCATTTCTTTCTCCGGTAAGCACACCACATATCTGCTCATAGTATGCTGGTATGTTCGCATGCGGATTATTATCCCAACTCGTTAGGACACCCCATCCGCTTTGTGACAATACTCGGTAATCGGCATTTAGTGCTTCGGCTGTTATGGCTGTATAATTATGTAGTGCCGTGAACAACATGGGAATCCAGTCTGTCTCCTCCCTTGCTCCAATCGTTCCTTCTCCCGAGGTAATGCTGTCACCAATAAATTCCACCTTGTGGGGCTTATCTGTGACAGGCAGCAATTCTCCGTCAACCTTCAAGGCATGAATTTGCAACAAGCAGCGCGAGTCCGAGCTCATAGGCTGGACATCCTTGACCACACGGACATTTTTGACCGTGTCAGGGTTCATACCTCTCAAAAGACAGATCCAATGCCGTCCTGCGGTCACCATCAGGCGACTCATCGGGGCACCGTTGATGACAATACTGATCCAGTGCTCATACACCTGGTAATCGGCCTCAATTTCAATCCACAGCTCCGAGCCCTTGGTATTCATTTCAATGCCGCTGCCTGTCCAAAACAGAGTTAGTGGTGTAAGTGTTTGCGTAGTTCGACCATGAACCTTTACATGCTTAGCTTTTGTAAGTGGATATGTCTTCAATTTCTTGTTATGTGTCATTTACGATATCCTCCTCATGATCTCCAATTTAATGCTAGTTTCTGTAATATTGTAAAATGAGTGACATGAAATCTCAAAGTCTATTTTTAAGCAAGTAAGGCTTCAAGGCTTTATATAGATATTCCATGCGACCACGGACTTTAGGACGGTTTGTGATAGCTAAAAGCACCCGCAAATCTTGAATTTTGCGGGTGCTTTTTTTGATATGGGGAGCAAAGGTTATCCATTAATTTGCTTTGCCGAACATCACGATGTTAATCGCCTTGCCGAAGTCTATCCCTACTTTGCCGGTTAGTTCTGCGGTTTTTTGTGCCAGTACGACCGCATTGACCCCGCAGGAGAATAGCGCAATATCAAAGTTATCTTTATGCGCTGTGATCCACTGGAGCGTTTCATCCATTTGTTCATATTGATGAAATGCAAGCGTGTGCGGGATATGCAGTTGATACGGCTCAGCTTCAAGGACAGACTTCACTTCGGCGGCTGTTCGGGTGACGAGCAGTATGCGCCGATTTTTCAGCATGTCCCAGAAAGCGGGTGCCTCAGCCAAATACCGGTTTAGGCAGGCATGGCAGGTCAGCACGGGTGAAAGGCCGTAGTGGTTCAAAACTTGGTCTGTCAGCTCTCGCTTCATATAGGATGGTGCTTTGATAGATTCGTCATCGTAAGGCAGGATGCCAGCAATGTTGGCTTTGCGTACCGCCTCGGCCACCGCATCTCGCAATTCCGTATTCGGCAGAAACAGTCCCTTTTGTCCGAGATTGGCTTTGATCGCCCATCGTTCCTGCAACACCTTTTCCATCGGCCAGACGGTATCCTGAGACAAAATCAAATTTTCACCATCCCCGATACGAATGAGCGAGAAGGGCTGCTGTTGATCCAGTGCCAGTTTCAGGTGATTCAGTACCTCGTCGATCTCCAGATACTTTGGCTTAGTCATATATGTTTCCTCCCTATCTATCCTTCTTCAGTTTTTAGAATAGTACAAAAAACTCTGTATTCTATCATATGTCGAAAGCGGGAAGGGTTTTGTATGCTCGGCTATTCTTTTTGGATTCTACCTATTTTTTGGAAGATTCGATGCATTTGTACGTGCCGTTTCCCCAGCAGTTTCATAACTTGTGAGGAGACGGTTGAAAGGGAGGAAGATGAATGAATCGCAAGATTGTCATTGAGATTAACTTTAATAACTACGGGATGAATCCCAATCGGCTGACACGGGAGTGGATCAGCGAGCGGCTGGATGTATTCAGAACCTTTACGCTACGCAGCTTGCTCAATCAGACGAATGCGGATTTCTTGTCTGTCATCAAGCTGGCGGGAGGATGCAGTGACATCATAGAGGATGAATTAGCCAAGCGTGAGCCGATTCCTGGTCATATCCGTTTTGGCACGAGCATCGAAAGCAAGCGTCGTATCCATGCGTATATCGAAGGCGCGGACGAACTGCTCATTGCGCGAATTGATTCCGACGATTTGTATCATCAATCGTTTGTACAACAGTTGCATGATTACAAATTTCTGCCAGATACGGTCGCGTTGGTGAACCAGATGGGTTACCTGTGGGACGCGGTAGAAGGTCAGATGGCGTCGGTATTTCACCGTTCGCCCTCCTTTTATGTGTTCCGCTATCAAGCGACGGACTTTCTGGATGATTACCGTATTGTCATTCCCGGCAAGGGTACGCATGGATATGTAACGGACCTACCACATGAGGTCATTCCGCTTCGCAACTATGTGAACGTCATTCACGCCGCCAATACCTCAGTAAAAAAAGTGCCAGCGAAGGATCGACTGACAGTGGATGACATGAATGCTGTGCTGGCTGAATTTCTGGGGACGGGCACTGCCAATTCGTAACGGTCAGGAGGAGATTATATTGTTCAAAGGAAAAAAACTGCTGGTGACCGGAGGAACGGGATCTTGGGGGCAACGCCTAACGGCGGAATTACTCAAGGAAGGACCAGCGGAAATTCGTATTTTTTCACGCGGTGAATTTGCACAGATTGCTATGCAGCGTCAATTCCAGTCTGATCCCCGGCTGAATTTTGTTATAGGTGATATTCGGGATCTTCAGGCATTACAAGAGGCATGTCGAGGGATGGATTATGTGTTCCATCTGGCGGCGTTGAAGCATGTCCCCGTGTGCGAGAGACAGCCAGAAGAGGCTTTCAAGACGAACGTACACGGTACACAAAATGTAATCCGGGCCAGCATTGAGCAGGGAGTCGCCAAGGTTATTGACGTCTCTACAGACAAGGCAGTAGACCCGGTGAATGTATATGGCATGACGAAGGCGATTGGCGAAAGGCTGATGATTCGTGCCAACGATCTGAGTGAGCGCACTCGTTTTGTGTGTATTCGCGGCGGCAATGTGCTGGGTACGAGCGGAAGTGTTGTGCCGCTGTTCAAGCGCCAGATTGCGGAAGGGCAGGATTTGACGCTGACGAGTCCTGATATGACCCGCTTTTTCCTCACGCTTGGAGAGGCTATTGGCTTGCTGCTGAAGGCTTCTGTAACAGCGATTGGTGGAGAGACACTGGTTATGAAAATGAAGGGCTGCAACATTGCAGATCTGGCGGAAGTAATGAAGGAGCAGGCAGGTCAGCAAGCCCTAAAGTTGAAGGAAATCGGCATACGCGGTGGGGAAAAGCTACACGAAGTGCTGATTTCACCTTATGAGGTGCCGCACACATACCGCTATGATGATCGTTATTTTGTCATTCTCCCACAGCAAGCAGACAAGCGATTACTGCGCCAATATGGCGGGCTGGAGAGGGTGAGCTTTAACCAATACCGCTCGGACGATGAGCTAATGGACCGCGCAGGCATTGCTGAGCTATTGCAAGGTATGGAGTAACGATGAAAGAGGTGGGTATTTTGCAACTTATGGAAAAAATATGCAAAGGAACGGTAAAGGTTGCGGTGATCGGCCTCGGATACGTGGGACTGCCGATGGCTGTGGAAATGGCACGAGCTGGTTATGACGTGTATGGTGTGGATTCCGATCCGACCAAAGTAGCCAAGCTGCTTCAAGGACAATCGTACATCATAGATATTGGCGATGATGCATTGGAGGGGCTGATCGGGCAGCGATTGCATCCGGTTACGGATATCAAGGTGCTGGAGCATTCGGATATCGTCGTCATCTGCGTGCCTACGCCACTGACGGATGACCATCAGCCGGATACGACCTATATAGAAGCGGCTGTCGACCAGGCTATCCCCCATTTACGTAAACAGACGCTGCTGATTTTGGAAAGCACCACGTATCCGGGAACGACGGAGGAACTGATCCGCCCGGTGATTGAACAGCGCAGGGACTGGACGGTAGGTCAGGATTTTTACGTGTGTTTTTCACCGGAGCGTGTCGATCCGGGCAGTGTTCATTTTAACATTCGGAACACGCCCAAGGTGATCGGTGGCTGTACACCGGACTGCCTGGCAGCAGGAGTAGCTTTTTACGGCTCCTTTCTGGATCAAATGGTTCCGGTCAGCTCGACAACAGTCGCAGAAGCCGCGAAGCTGTTCGAGAATACGTTCCGCAGTGTCAACATCGGGATGGTCAATGAGCTGACAGCGGCCTGTGAGAAAATCGGCATCAACATATGGGAGGTGCTGGATGCGGCAGCGACGAAGCCCTTCGGCTATATGCCGTTCTATCCGGGGCCTGGCATCGGGGGTCATTGCATTCCCGTCGACCCGTTGTATTTGTCATGGAAATCCGAGCAGCATGGGTTTCCGCTGGAGTTTGTGGATTTGGCAGACCGTATGAATCGGCGTATGCCGCTGTATATTGCGGAGCGAATTGAAACCCTGCTCGCCCAGGAAGGTAAAGCCGTGAACAAGGCCGAGATCGTTCTGGCGGGCGTAGCCTACAAAAAAGACATAGATGATGTTCGGGAATCCCCTGCTCTTGTCCTGTTTGAGCATTTAAAGGACATGGGCGCTTCGGTGAGCTTCACCGACCCGTATGTAAAGAGCTTTAAGCTGAACGGCGAGGTCATCCAATCTAGTGCGGCGAATACCCGGCTGTGGGAAAGTGCAGATATCGTCGTGATCACGACGGATCATTCTGCCCTGGATTACCAGCAGTTAGTCGACCATGCCCCGCTGGTGTTCGATACACGTAATGCAACGGTGCATTGCACAGGCGGGCATGTCGTGATACTGGGGCATCCCGTTACTGGAGGGGGCGCCGCTGTTGGCTAACCGTGATCAGGTGAATGAGCGTTATTACGGGCAGATTAACTCGGAGGAATCCCATGAGGCTACCCGTAGCAGAATCCACTGGATTTGCCGCCATGTGCAAGGTCATACCGTGCTGGATGCTGGATGTAGTCAGGGGATAACGTCCATTTTGCTCGGAAGGGAAGGTTTTGAGGTAACGGCCATTGATTTGGAAGAGGGCAGTATTTCATACGCAAAAAAAGAACTTCGTCAGGAATCTGCACCTGTTCGTGGAAGAGTTCATATTCAGTTAAAAGATATTTCTCAACTCGAACGTCCGCCCGGCGGATTTGACACGATTATTTTAGGCGAGATTTTGGAGCATTACGCACACCCTCATACATTGCTTGCACACGCCTACCGTTTGCTTCATAAAAAAGGGACGCTCGTCCTTTCTGTCCCCTACGGATATCATCCGTTTCACGATCACAAGCGGACCTACTATGCCGGGAGCCTGTCCGGTGTGCTGTTTCCTTATGTTGATGAACAAGCGCTGGAGGTGCATCACAAATATTTGTGCTTCGCAGGCCGTAAAAAAGCGAAAGAGCTGTGTGAGTCCAAGCCGGGGGCAGAGCATCTGGCCCGCTGGATGGAGCTGGACGAGGAACAATTCCGGCTGGTGGAGGAGCAGCATGTTCGCAAAATGAATCAGCGCAAGGCAGCGCTCGACAAGGCGGTACAGCGAATCCGACATATGGAGGAACGGGCATTGCCACCGGAGAGGGCTGCGCGTTCTGAACAGGCAGGCAAGGCGCAGAATGAAGGGAAAGGTGCATATACTGATGGCGGATCTACCGGGAAATAGACCGGGAATACAGCCAACGGTAAAGGGGATGGCGTGAAGTCATGACGACGGAAATGCCCAAGACACATAGCTGTAGCACGGAAGGCTCCATAACTAAACCTCCCGTCACAATCAGCTTGTGTATGATTGTGAAAAACGAGGAGCAGACACTTGCCCGCTGTCTGGATTCGGTGGTGGACCTGATGGATGAAATCATCATCGTGGACACAGGTTCCACAGATCAGACGAAGACCATTGCAGCCCGTTATACGGATCGGCTGTATACATTCGACTGGAACGACGATTTTGCCGCCGCCCGCAACGAATCGTTCGACAAGGCGACTTGTTCTTATATCCTGTGGCTGGATGCGGACGATGTGCTGCTGGAGCCGGATCGGGAGCGCCTGCGTTCCTTGAAGCGGCATTTGTCTACGGACATCGACGCGGTGGTGATGCCACTCCATCTGGCGGAAGGTGGGCAGGGTGAGCCGTTGTTCACCTCGCGTCGTATTCGTCTCGTGAAGCGGGAGCGGCAATACCGCTGGACAGGACGTCTGCATGAGGATCTGGTGATACCCGAGGGGCGAATCGTTCATTCAGATGCGGCTGTAACGCACCGCCGCGTGGAAGATCACACGCTCTGTAATCAACGTATCCTTGCCCGCTGGATCAGCGAAAGCGGCAAGCTGGAGGGACGTCTGCTGTATTTTTACGCGAATGAGTGTTTTGATCGTAAGGAATATGCCGAGGCGGCAGAGGCGTTCAATCGCCTGCTGGGAGAGCCGAGCGGCTACCGGGAGGACCGTATTACCGCTTGCGTACGGTTGGCGGAATGCTATCTTCATCTCGGGGAGCCAGAGCAACAACTGGATAGTCTGCTGCGCTCCTTCCGATATGATGTGCCGCAAGCGGACCTGTGCTGCATGGTCGGTGACTGGTTCTTCACACGAAAAGAGTGGAGCACAGCCACCTACTGGTACGAAAAAGCACTGGAGCAGCGGGGCGTATCTGGTTTTAGAGCTGTTCCGCTGCCCTGCTACTCCTGGCTGCCGCATGTACGACTCAGTCATTGCTGCGCCAATCTGGGCAAGCTGGACGCTTCATATGAGCATAACCAAAAAGCTTTGCGATACTTGCCTAAGGACCCGCATTTGCTGGATAACGAACGCAAGCTCAGGAAGGCTATTCAAAACCTTTCATCCTCAGTCCGTCCTTCAAAATAGTTCAAGCTGTTCCGGTCCGTTGTCCTCTTCGGGTGGCTTGCGGGGTGGAAAAGGTTTAGGCTCCATGCCGAGCATGGTCATGAGCTGCTTGGCGTTAGCGGCGGCATCTCCACCTGAGTTGTTGTTGAAAATAACGCACACCTCGCGGCTTTGCTGCTCCAGTTCCAGCAAGCGGTCTTTCCATTCGGCCAGCTCGTTCTCATTATACCGATACAGGTAACGAACCTCTCGCCAGTTGGGCGCGGAGCTTTGATTCCAGCCGGATACATTCCGTCCGTGAAGACGTACCACCGTCAGATTGCTGTCTGTAGCCTGCAGCACAATCGGGACGGACCCCAGTCCCGCCTGCGGCTCGTCGCAAACGCTGTGTATCCAGCCTTCCTCACGCATAAATGCCAGCGTTTGCTTTCGAAACTCGGGTGTGAACCAGCTTTGATTTCTGAATTCAAGTACGGATGGGACATCACCCATCCTTTTTTTCGTATCACGCAGCACGGCGACGTTCTCACGTGTACAGTCGAACCAGGGTGGGTATTGGAGCAGCACAGCCTTAAGCTTGCCCGCTTCGCGGAGAGGCTGTATGGATGTATGCAATGCTTCGTACATGGCATCCGTTGTTTTGAAATAAGGCTGTTTGCCGCGCGTATGCCCGGTCATGCCCTGATAGGCTTTGACGAGAAATGAAAATGACTCAGGGGTTTCGGCCGCCCAGCGTGCCATACGATCTGTGGGCTGCACGGCATAAAAAGAACTATCCATCTCCACCACCGAAAAATGGCTTCCATAGACGCTTAATTTTTGATTGGCTTTGATGCCAACCGGATACAGATCATCGTGATCGCCCCAACCCGTCAGTCCGATTTGAATCATAACGTTGCCGCTCCTTTCCTTCATGAATAGCATCAAAAGGCGTTCCCTTGATTCATTTTAATGATAAAATGGAGTGAATCGCATGAAGCTGGTATGAATATTTAAGCATAAATATGGTTATTGTAACATGTTCGTTGTTCAGGATTTTGCAGAATCCTTATTCGTAGTGCTTTTGAGTTTCACGTTTCCTGCACTTAATGCTCATTATAAAAGACTGGTATAATAAAAAAACTAGGATGCTCTGTGGACATCCTAGCATTTTTGCTCGACTAAGCTTGCTTACCGCGGATATATCGGGGAGCAGTTTTCCCGCCGACACGCCTCGAAATCTAAAACCCTTTTCCTCCGAGCGGCCGAACCTTTATGGTACTAGCCTCCGCAATCAAATGGCGGCAACGCCCGATGAGTTCAAGCACTTTTTCGTTTTTCAGAGAAGCAGCATGCGCCTCATGGCTCTCCCAAAGCTCCGTGATCCACAGATCGTCCAGATCATCTTGAGCCGCGTGCAAGATATAATAGATACAGCCCTCCATATTGTTCAGCGTTTCTACGGATTCCAGCATCATTTTCGCGAGTTCTTCCCGTTTCCCCGGGTGGGCTGTCAATTTTCCGAACATGGCGTGTTTACTCATTGTCCATTCCCCTTTCTTCTTTGTTTGATCCGATAACATCGTTTCATAATGCGCGAACGTTCGGGTACTGGCCTCAACCATTTTCCCGACGAGTATCTCCGACTCGATCTGCAATGCCATACCGTACGACATCAGAAAATAGGGCACGTATGTCTGCACGGATAGATGGTTCGCACATGAATCTCCAATTCTTCCGCCAGTTGCTTGGCGGTCATCCGCTTGCCCGAGCGAAGCATCCAGAGGATCGATAACATATTGTCCACTTTCGTCATAGTCCAACCCCCTTTCCCAAAATCGTTCGCTCTTATACGACAATCACTCTAAAGGTGTCATTCCCTTATCTATCCAAGCCTTGTAAGTTGGGTCATAATGAGTATAATCCTCGATCCCTGACAGAAGTGGTCAGTCATTCCGATAGGATATTTTTTTCTTTTCCGAGAAACCGAAACTATAATGAAAATGCCGCTAATGTATGTCAAGATTTGAATCATAACGTTGCCGCCCCTTTCCTTCATGAATAGCATCAAAAGGCGTTCCCTTGATTCATTTTAATGATAAAATGGGGTGAATCGCATGAAGCTGGTATGAAGTTCCTATGAATATTTAAGCATAAATATGGTTATTGTAACATGTTTCTTCTTAATCGTAATGTTTTTGAGTTTCCAGTTTGAAAAAGCTAATATAGTATGTAATAGAGCGAAATGAGTTCATGGAGGAGAAACAATATGGCAGAATGGTATGAGCAGAGCTTTGGGGAAGATTACTTATTAGTATACAAGCATCGCGACTTTCAGGGAGCCTATCAGGAAGTGCAGAAAATGATTTCCTGGCTCAAATTGCCGCAGGGATTCAGCGTATTGGACTTGTGCTGTGGTATGGGACGTCATTCTCTTGCGCTCGCAGATGCTGGCTATAAGGTAACGGGCGTGGATTTGTCCGGTGTGCTGCTGCGTGAAGCACATGCTTCCGATCCTGAAGGACGGGTTAGCTGGCATCAGGGCGATATGAGAGAGGTGCCGCTGGAGGAAAGCTTTGATGCGGTGGTAAATTTGTTCACTTCCTTCGGTTACTTTGAGGAGGACGGGGAGCAGCTTAGAGTATTAAAAGAAATTTATCGGCTGTTGAAGCCGGGCGGACGTTTTATTATAGATTATTTGAATCCTGCGTACGTAGCCGCTCACTTGGTGCCGCATTCATCACGTGAGGATGAAGGAAATCAGATTGAGGAGCATCGGGTCATTGAGGATGGATTTGTGAAAAAACAGATCGCCATCCGTTCAATCGCTTCTGTTTTGGCTTCTGATGGCGGTGCTGCGGGTCTGGATACAACTGTAGCGGGTGAAGAACCTGCACGCGTGTATCATGAGCGCGTAAAGCTGTATCCGTATGAAAAATTCCGTGCTTTGCTGGAGGAAGCGGGACTGTCTGTAGAGCAGGTACATGGAAGCTATGATGAAGATGAATATATCGAAAATGCTTCGCCCCGAATGATTTTTGTTGGCGTGCGGGCTTGATACGGAAAGGCGGGTGGGAAGCCATGAAGATGCCGGAGCTGACGCCGTGTGAACGAATAGATGGAGGCTTTCAGGTCAAAATATCCATGTCCTTTCCGCTGCGTTGGGTGAACAGCTATGTGCTGAAGGGGCAAGACGGCTTTACTATCGTAGACCCCGGCCCGCGCAGTACAGATACGGAGGAAGAATGGGGGCATGTCTTTCAGGAGCTGGGGATGTCCTTCGGAGATATCTCGGACATTGTTGTAACTCATCATCACCCGGATCATTACGGCTTGGCGGGCTGGATGCAGCAGCAAGGTCAGGCTCGTGTACATATGTCAGCGCGAAGCCACAAGGAAGCGATGCTGATGTGGGGCCACCCAGATTCACAAGCGGATGCCTCTATGCCGATGGAGCAGAGACTTCCGAGCTTTTTTGTCCATCACGGCTTTCCTGTGGATCAGGTATCGGCCTTGAAACTGCACATGCAGCAGGCTCATTTGCAAGTGAATCCACAGCCTGACATCACCGTTATTCCTGCCGGGGAGGATGTCCGTCTGGAATGGGGGGGACGTAGCTGGCTCCCCATTGAGACAGGGGGACATGCGCCCGGACATGTCTCTTTGTATGAGCCGAATAGCGGGGTTATTCTGTGTGGTGACGCAGTTTTGCCAAGGATTTCGCCTAATATCAGTCTGCTGCCGGGAAGTGATACCCAACCCTTGCAGTCTTTTTTGGATGGCTTGCAGCGTCTTGGCGAACTGGAGGTTGCGTGGGCATATCCGGGGCACCGTAATCCGTTTGGTTATTTTCGTGAACGGACGCAGGCGCTGCTGGCGCATCATGAGGAACGGCTGGACAAGTTCCATGAGTTGATCCAGCCAGAGGGCAGTACAGCCTATGAGCTGTGTATCGCTGTATTCAGCGACAAGCTGGGTATTCACCAGCTGCGGTTTGCCATGTCCGAAACACTGGCCCATCTGGTGGAGTTGGTGCGACGTGGTCGAGCCTCTATAAACGAGTCAAACCATATCGCACGTTTCTACCCACTTCACGGGAAATAATTGCGGAAAGTAATAGAAGGACCAAGCGGCATCCATGCCGGGAAAGAGGCTTTTATGAATTTGATGCTGCTGGGGGCTACCGGACGTGTGGGGCGTTTTATCTTGGAATATGCGTTGGCAGACGGTCACACCGTTACAGCCCTAGTTCGTGCACCGGACAAGCTGGAGGATTACAAATTAAGATATGGAACACAGCTCCAGATCGTACAAGGAGATGCCACTAATGCTGAGGATGTAGCACAAGCGCTGAAGGGCGGGACGACAGCAGTCATCAGCGCGCTGAATACGGATGGTACCACGACCTTATCCGTGAATATCCGTTTGCTGATCCGGCTTATGCAGGAGCAGTCCATTCCCCGGCTCATTACATTAGGGACGGCAGGGATTTTGCAGAGCCGGACGGAGCCATGCTTGTACCGGTATGAATCCTCCGAGACCCGGCGGCGCAGCACCCGTGCAGCTGAGGAACACCGCCAGGTATACGAACGGCTGCGCTATTCAGCGCTGGACTGGACGATTGTCTGCCCAACCTATCTGCCGGACGGAGCACGGACGGGCATATATCGTGTGGAAAAGGATCTGCTGCCCGAGGGTGGCACACAAATTTCCACCGCTGATACGGCCGATTTTACCTATCGTCAATTAAGTAACACCGATTTTTTACACACACGGGTAGGCATTGCCTATTGATGCTGTAGTTATTTTAATATTTGACAAAAATTCAGATTTAGAATACTATGATTCTTATCAGTAACAATGTTTCCTAATGAACCACATTCAAACTCTATGTTAAAAATAGTAAGGAAGTGCATTAAAAGATGTCCGAGCCATCGCATCCTTATAAAACCTATTCGGAAGTGAAGCTACAGCAGCAGCAATTGCTTCGTAAAAATGTCATTGATGCCGCATGTATCCTTCTTGCGGAAGAAGGGCCTGAGGCCGTGACTGTGCGACGAGTTGCCCAGAAATTAAGCTGTTCCACCAAAATTATTTACAGTATTTTCGGGAGCAAGGATGGTCTTGCGAATGAGATGTACCTGGATGGATGTCGGCTATTGGCCGAAACTTTTCAACAAGTTCCGAACACCGATAACGTACTCGCTGATCTGAAAGCTTTAGGCTGGGCGTATTGGCAATTTGCGCAGCTTCATTCTGCCTATTACAAAATGATGTTTGGCGGAGCGTTATCTGATTTTAAGCCAGATGAACAGAGTCTGGAAGGTACGACAACAGCCCTGTCTCGAATCCTGCAAACCGTAATACATGCCATGAAGCAGGGGGAACTGGCAGAGCAAGATCCGATACTGGTCGTCCGAATGCTATGGTCTGCTTTACACGGGGTGATACATCTGCAATTTGCAGGTCATTTAGCGGATATAAATATGGTCCAAGAGGTGTATGCATTTACACTGGATAAATTGTTCTCTGCATTTAAGATATCTTCATCCCAAGTATAGAACATTATTAAGTATACTGAGGTCCTCATAACAGATGGCTTCAGTTCGTTTTTTTGATTTTAGGTAACAATGTTTCTATAATAAAACAACGATACTATGGAGGTTCATAATTATGTTTATGTATGCAAACAAAACAGCGCTTATCACAGGTGCCTCATCTGGTATTGGCGAAGCTTTTGCCTATTCGCTGGCCGCGGAGAAATGCAATCTTATTTTGGTCGCACGTAATGAAACGAAGCTGAAGGCGCTGGCTAAAGAGCTTTCTGCTAAATACAATGTAAAGACAACAGTCATCGCACTTGATCTTTCCGCGATAGGAGCGCCGCAAACGTTACATCAGCAGGTTCAAAAACATCATCTAAAGGTGGATCTCTTGATTAACAATGCAGGCTTTGCCACCTATGGATACTTTGAGCAGGTTTCTGGAGAGCGGCAGCACGAGGAAGTCGTGCTCAATGTGGCTGCTTTAGTCGATATAACACATGTATTTATGCCTGATTTATTGCGTAACCGGGATGGGGGATTAATCAACGTTTCTTCCACGGCCGCATTTCAGCCCGATCCGTATATGGCGGTGTATGGAGCAACCAAAGCATTTGTACTCTCTTTTAGTGAAGCGCTTTGGGCCGAAAATCGTAAACGTGGGCTAAAAGTGCTTGCCCTTTGCCCAGGTTCAACAGAAACCCCATTTTTTGATGTTGTTAACGCAAGTGAAGCATCCATTGGCACTAGGGAAACTCCCCAAACCGTTGTGAAGAACGCGCTGAGAGCATTTGAAAAGGGGCGTAGTCACATCATTTCCGGCCGGCAAAACTATTGGGTAGCTCAGGTATCCAGATTCTTCTCTCGTCAAACCACGCTGGGCATCGTTGAACGTGCGCTTCGACCACGCAGTTAAACAGACTTTAAGGTTTATGCATCTGGCAAACAACCTGCACGTGGGGCGGTCTTCATAGACCGCCGCCATACTCCGCAGGCGCTTACTCCAGATCCTTTGAATTATAGCAAAAGTCGTCAGCCTTCATCGTGCGGAATGTATATCCTTCGTTCACGTTTGCCATGTCTTGCTCTCCTCTTACCTTGCATATATCTGTTGTATTGTATCACGTCGTTATCTAATGAGTTGTATCCGGGGCGCTTTCCTCCCCAAGCTCCTGCTCGCGTTCTGCTTGCTTGCGATGGGCGATACGACTGCTGGCCGAAGCAGCGATAGCCCCGACAATATCGTCCAGAAACGTATGGATTGGCCCCAGGCTTTTATCGTTCAGCCGTTCCAGTACACCCGGTTTAAGCTTGTCGACATAACCGTAATTCGTAAATCCAATGCTGCCGTATACATTCACAATGGAAAAGGCCAAAATTTCATCCACTCCATACAGACCTTCATCATTTTCAACCATATCCTGCAATGGGGGAAGGAGAGCGCCTTGCTCGGCAAGGATATCCAGTTGGATGCCCGTAAGCACCGCATTTTGGACTTCGCGTTTCATCAGCACCTTTTCCACATTCTCAATACATTCTTCCATCGTTAAATTCGGGTAATATTGTTTTTGTAAAAGCATGACCAGCTCTGCGATCTCCGTAATGTTTACACCACGCTTGTGCAGCCATTCACGGGTGGCATCGGCTACCTTTTTACTATTCAGGCTATAATGTGCTTTTTTCTTGTTCATCAATTTGAAGTTCCCCTCCTCGTATCGTTCGTGATTTTTACTGCAATTATGACCAGTGTGTCCAGTCGGCTGAAAAAGTAGTTATTTTTTACGCGAGGCTCGTATACATATTAGTACAATCTGTACAAAATTGTTAGGGAGGAACTTCATTTATGAACATAAAACATCCATTGCGCGTGACGTCCGTAGTAGGGCTGCTGTCCCTGCCATTGTTGTTGTCCGGCTGCAGCCTTTTCGGCAACGAATCGGCGTCTATTGATCCCCCGCCATCCACGACAGAGCAGTCCATGATCAAAGCGGTGACCGGAAAAGCTCCCATCAGCACTGGACAACTGAGAGCTGTATTTTTACAGGATCATAACGGTTTGTTAGCCCCGGTATCCTTACCGATTGCTACAGGTGATGTGCAGGCGGATGCCAAGTCGGCGCTGGAAACGCTGGTGGAGGGCGGGCCGTATGCCGGATTATTGCCGGAGGGTTTCAAGGGCGTGCTACCCCAAGGTACAGAAGTGAAGAGTGTGACGGTAGACAAGAAGAACAAGCTGGCAGTCGTCGAATTCAACAAATCGTTTGGTAGCTACAAGGCACAGGAAGAACGCAAATTAATGGAGAGCTTGACCTGGACCCTGACTGACCGTCCCGACATTCAAAGTGTACAAATCTGGGTGGATGGCAAAAAGCTGAAAGAGATGCCTGTTGGCGGCACACCGCTGGATCATCCGCTGACTCGCGCAGTAGGCATTAACCTGGAGGTTGGTCATGGTGTAACGCCGCTGGATTCCAGTCCGGTCACGGTATATTTTTCATCATCTTCTCCTGCCGGAGTTCAATATTATGTGCCTGTAACACGGCTGGTCAGCCCGGAAAAAGATCGTGTTCAGTCAGCGCTGCATCAGTTGATCCAGGGGCCGCAGACCCAGGACGGACTACAGGAAGTCATGACAGGGGAGACGGCTCTGAAATCCGTAGAACGCTCCAAAGATAACGTGATTACGGTATCGCTCTCGGATGATATGTTTGCCAAGGGAGAAGCGGTGCCTGCCGAGTTTCTGGAATCGGTTGTGCTGACGGCGGCGGACAATTCAGAGGATGCGGTTAAAACCAAAATCCGGATTGAGCTGAACGGTGAAAAAAGCGTAATTGGACAAAATAATCAGAATTATGGAGAGCCTGTAGCCAAGCCCCAGCATATTAACGAAATTCCTCTTTAAGGGCGTCGAATCGTCCTTGGGGTGCTTTTGCCTGCACACTTTGGTAAAATAAACGTATAAGAACAGGTTGCATACGACGTAGGAGGAAAAAGCATGAGTAGATCTAACGGACGAAACGGTGATGAGCTGCGCCCGATGAAATTGACAGCAGGAGTAAATAAGTATGCGGAGGGCTCTGTTTTTATAGAGGTTGGCGAGACGAAAGTCATCTGTACAGCTACTGTGGAAGAACGCGTTCCACCCTTTATGAAGGGACAAGGAAAGGGCTGGGTGACCGCAGAGTATTCCATGCTTCCGCGCGCGACCCATACGCGTAATCAGCGCGAGGCTGCACGTGGGAAGCTGACAGGCCGGACGATGGAGATTCAACGTCTGATTGGAAGAGCGCTGCGTTCGGTTGTGAATTTGCAGGCGCTGGGTGAGCGGACGATTACGCTGGATTGTGACGTGATTCAGGCGGATGGCGGCACACGCACGACTTCAATTACGGGTTCCTTCGTAGCGCTAGCGATTGCTGTGAATAAAATTGCGCTACAGCACAAGCTGCCTGTTTTTCCAATTACTGATTTTCTGGCATCCGTCAGCGTGGGGGTTGTTGGCGGCAAAGCGCTGTTGGATCTTAACTATGAAGAGGACTCCAAGGCCAAGGTAGACATGAACCTTGTGATGACGGGCGGCGGCAAGTATGTCGAGCTGCAAGGTACGGGTGAAGAAAGTCCGTTCGACCGTCAAGAGCTGGATCAACTGCTCAGCTTGGGTGAACAAGGAATTCTGCAAATGATCGAGCGTCAAAAAGAAGTGCTCGGCCCGATTGCAGACAAGATCGGAGCAAGACGTGCGGGGGCTGGGGCCTGATGCTGTTGGAGGGTCCGGTTGTTATTGTCGCTACGAAGAATAAAGGGAAAGTACGGGAGTTTGCACATGCCTTTGCCCCGTTTGGCAAGGAAGTCAAGAGCATGTACGACTATCCTGACATCCCTGATGTTGTTGAGGATGGTAAAACCTTTGCCGAGAATGCTTTGAAAAAGGCCAAAGCGGTCGGAGATGTGCTTGGATTGCCTGTGCTGGCTGATGATTCCGGCCTGTGCGTGGACTTGCTGGACGGTGCGCCGGGCGTATACTCAGCCCGTTATGCCGGAGAAGGTGCCAGCGATCACGAAAACAATATCAAGCTGCTCGACGTTTTGGAATCGAAGCAGCTTGGTGATGATACCGGACAGCCTTTGCTAAGCCCGGCTCAATTCGTCTGCACCTTGATTCTGTATAATCCGCAGACAGGGGAGACCTTGGAATCAACCGGCTCGGTGGAGGGCTGGATTACAACGGAAACCGCAGGCAGCGGGGGATTTGGCTATGATCCGTTGTTTTATTTGCCTGAGTTTGAAAAGACGATGGCCGAGCTGACGCTGGAACAAAAGCAAGCCATTAGCCACCGAGGCGTAGCATTGCGTGACTTGGCGAAAAAGCTGGGGAATCCGCAGGTATAGCTTGGTAATAGATCAAAAGGCTATCCGCCAGTTATGAGCTGCGGATAGCCTTTTTGACATTCACTATTCCTTACCGAATCGCTACCTTGTAGGTGCGCAGCCAGTTATCCACTTGAGCCAAATACGCGAACAATTGGGGTCCTGACATCAATTGACCGAACCAGGGCAGGTTGGAGGATGCCTCCGGTGAGGCAGCGATATCCCGTACCTTTTGTGCATCAATCAGCTTGAGCAGCGGGGAGGAGGAATCATCCAGCAGTTCCAGCGTCTGTTTTTTCACAGCAGCAAGATAGGAAGGATTGTGCGTTTTGGGATAGGGGCTTTTCTTGCGATACAGCACATCATCCGGCAATATACCCTCCAGCGCCTTGCGCAAAATACCTTTTTCACGCCCACCCGTCATTTTAATGCTCCACGGAATGTTCCACACATACTGTACCAGCCGATGGTCGCAATACGGCACCCGCACTTCCAGTCCGGCCCCCATACTCATCCGATCCTTACGGTCCAGCAGAGTAGGCATAAAGCGGGTGATGTTCAAATAGGACATGACGCGCATTTGCGCGGCTTTATCTGTTTCCCCCGGCAACTTTGGCACTTCTCCTACTGCTTCCGAGTAGCGGTCGTTCAAATACTCCAAGGGCTTGATCCAGTCCCGCACCTCGGGAGACAGCAGACTGGCCCTCATGTCGGGAGCGACTGCCCACGGGAACGTACCTGAATTGAGCATTTCCTCACGATGAAACCACGGATATCCGCCAAACACTTCATCCGCGGCCTCACCGGAAATAGCGACAGTGGCTCCCTTTTTAATCTCCCGGCAAAAGAGATACAGCGACGAATCCACATCCGCCATACCTGGCAAATCCCGCGTTAGCGTGGAGTTGTTCAGCGCTGCCACGACCTCGGGCGTATCGAATTCGATCCAATGATGGTTCGTACCTAACTCATCGACCATCCGTTGAATCCAGGGAGCATCGGCTCCGGGCTGAAACGCATGGGCTTTAAAATGCTTGTCGTTATCCACATAATCGACCGAATACGTATGAACTTGTCCCTGCCCGGTACGCTTGTAATAATCGACAGCCAGCGCGGACAGTGCGCTTGAATCCAGACCGCCCGACAGCAAGGTGCATACCGGAACGTCTGAAATCAGTTGCCGCTCCACCGTATCCAGCAGCAGCTCGCGTACCTTGAGCGCTGTTTCTTCGGTGTTATCCTCATGCGCAAAGCTTTCCAGCTTCCAGTAGGCTTGAATGCGCACACCGTCGCGGCTGTACGTTAGCGTATGTCCGGGACGCAGTTCCTTCATGGACGAATAGACGCCGTGTCCGGGGGTGCGTGCAGGCCCGATAATAAAAATTTCAGCCAAACCCTCGGCGTCGATTGCTGCTTCTACCGCAGGATGCTGGAGCAGCGCTTTGGGCTCCGAGCCAAATACGAATACATCTCCGGTTTGGCTGTAAAATAACGGCTTCACGCCTAGCCGATCCCTTGCCAGAAACACCTGCTCCCGCTCACTGTCCCAGACCGCAAAGGCAAAAATGCCGTTCAGCCGATCCACACAATCCGGGCCCCACTCAATGTAGGCTTCAAGCAATACCTCTGTGTCGCATTGTGTACGGAAAATATGCCCTCGCTGTTGCAGCTCTTTTTTCAGCTCAGGTGCGTTATATATTTCCCCGTTATATACAATCGTATAAGTGATATCCTCAAGCTGCCGGATCATGGGTTGAGCGCCGTTTTCCGGGTCCATGACGCTCAATCTTCTGTGTCCAAAGGCACACGGGTTGGATATCCAGGTGCCCGCAGCATCCGGTCCGCGATCGGAGAGCGTTTGCGTCATATTGAGCAGCAGCTCCGATTGATGCATTAAGTCTCCGTCCCACTGTATGAAACCAGTAATTCCGCACATGTCTGTTCATCCTCTCTTTATCGTGTTCATCCAGTGTTGGGATGAAACAAAAACTAAATCCCCAGTTCATCAGTATATATGCCGAAAAGGAGCATAAAATGTCTGTCCGTTCCGAAAACTACAAATGGGGCAACCCGTGTATTCGCAAGGAAGGAGGAAGGCAAATGTACTACATCAAGGATGCTAAAATACGTCGCTTCACCGAACTTGACGGAGTACGCTGCGCAGAGGTAGAAGTACGGCCCGGCGCAGCAGATGACCCGGAACTGCTGGTCTACATTACCACCACCAATCAGCAGGACGGTCAGGGAGGCTATGACATGGTACGCATCATTCGTAATGATGCCGATCTGGCGCTGGATTGGTACGACAATAACCTGCATTCCGCGTTTGAGGAAGTGACGAATAAGGCTTTTACCGACTCCACTCACATTACGGCTGGAGAAGAACGGGAAAAGTTTAAAAGGGAGTTACTTTCCTATGGGCAGCTCAGCACGGAATTTGCCAAGGAGTTCGGCGTATGAGAATAGGATGCGCCATGCCTCGGCTTTTGTTAATTTGGGCTCCAGCGCCATCGCGGGATCAGCGTGAAAGGAGGGGGAAATCATAGACGGCAAAGCGAAGTATAAGAAGAACAAAGGCAGCAGTTATATTCATAACAATGAATTCGCAGAAGAAATGCTTGAGAAAAATGTAAGGCATGAAGTGAGAAAAAGTCCTAGACGTTTCGGTAATAAATAAATTTGTCCATTAAAAATTTTTAAAGAAGCCTCCGTATCCCGCTAATTCGCGGAATGCAGGAGGCTTCTTTTTTAGATTTATGCGACTTCACGGAGTGTCATGATTCCTTTGTAGATGTTGTAGACAAATACCCCGAGATAGACCACAGCGAATAGCAGCACAAACCCGATTACAGAACCTGCATGATTCGCCGTTGCAATAAAATACAATAGCGGAATGGCCGCGATAATAGGGAAAATGTGCGACAAAATAGCCTTTTTTGCATGTCCCCGAACATACTCGTCCCGTACCGCAATCCATACAATGACGGGCAACAGAAAAGGGGCGAAAAAAATACTGAAATAACAAAGTGATGACAACAGACCTCTCACGGACATATACCTCCTTCGTAGCATGGCCTTGTGTACATAATACCCCGTCAGCGTCCAAATGATTCCTTTTGCAGCCTGCTACCTTGTACGAAGGAAAAAATGCTTGTGACAGTGAACCTGAATATGATATAATAATCAATGCGCTGAATACATAAGGTTTTACGAAATACATTTTGTCCCAGTAGCTCAGCTGGATAGAGCAACGGCCTTCTAAGCCGTCGGTCGGGGGTTCGAATCCCTCCTGGGACGTATAACAGCAGGTTCATCTACATTCTACGTGGATGCTAAATAAAAAAACGGTCGTGATCCCATCCGAAATGAAGGGAGACGACCGTTTTTCATATGTCCGGTACGGACAGCGTGTTTTATAAATTTACACCGTCGCCTTCGCCTTATTGGCAAAAAATTGCGGCAAATGCTCTTTATGTGCTTCCAGCAATTCATCCAACACGGTTTGAGCAATGTCACCGCTTGGAACGAGCGGATTCAGGGTGAAGGCTTGCAGTGCGGTTGCGTAGTCGCCAGTGACTGCCGCTTCAATCGTCAGCTCTTCCATCGCCTTCATGACTTGCAGCAAGCCGCGTTGTGCAGGTGGGAATTTGCCGAAGTTTACAGGCTCCGCACCATGCGCGCGAATCACACTGGTAATTTCAATCGCGCTGTCATAAGGGACATCATCAATCGCTCCATTATTACGTGTACTGACAACCATCAGTGTGCCTTTGTTGTTATAGATCGAATTAATAATTTCACAGGCTGCATCGCTGTAATGGGCACCGCCACGTTTGGATAATTCCTCTGGTTTGTAATCCAGATTCGGATCTTTATACAGTTCAAACAGGCTTTCTTCGAGACGTTTGACGACTTGACCCCGAGTTCCTTCGTTTTTGGCTTCCTCTAATTCTTCCTTCAGCATGTTGTCTGTCATGTAGTAATACCGATGGTAAGGGCAAGGCAGCATTTTCAATTGACGAACCTGATCATAGAGGAAACGCATGTTTCTAATATTTTCAACGACCTTTTCCGGTTTTGCGCCGGGCGCGTACAGTCCTTCAATCACTTGCTCCGTTAATTCGGCCCCTGTTTTGTCATATACTTTATGCCAGTGAAGGTGGTTAATTCCTGCAAATTTAAAGAACAGCTCTTCTTCTGGTTTGTCCAGCACAGCCGATGCACTCTTGATCGCGCCGATTGGAACATTACATAATCCGATGACTTTGTCCCATTGACCATAACGAAGCACCGCTTCGGTGACCATACCTGCAGGATTGGTAAAATTAATCAACCAAGCATTTGGACACAATTCTTTCATATCTTCGACGATACTAAGGATAATGGGAATGGTACGGAAGGCTTTGAACATCCCGCCGGCACCATTGGTTTCCTGACCGATCATACCGTGTTTTAACGGAATACTTTCATCCTTAATCCGGGCTTCAAGCAAGCCTACCCGAAACTGTGTCGTTACAAAATCGGCATCCTTCAAGGCTTCCCGACGATCCAGCGTCAAATGTACTTCGCAATCAATGCCTGCGGCCTTCACCATCCGTTTGGCCATGGCTCCCACGATCTCCAGCTTTTCGCGTCCTGCTTCAATGTCTACCAGCCACAGTTCCCGAATGGGAAGCTCTTCATAACGTTTGATGAAGCCTTCTACTAATTCTGGTGTATAGCTGGAGCCTCCGCCAATGGTTGCAATCTTTATGCCTTTTTTCATGGTTAGTGCCTCCTGAGTATGTTTTTTTAAACCGCTTTCTTAAGCTCAATTTCACTGTAATCCCTGTAATGCATTACAGGTCAAGCGTTTTTAAAAAACTTATTTTGAAAGGGTGACAATTAGAGGACGGGACCACGAACATGCTAAAATAGAAAGAACGAGGTGAGAAATGTGGCGAATATTCATGAAATTGCAAAGCTCGCGGGTGTATCCTCGGCTACGGTGTCCCGTGTCATTAATAACCATCCGTACGTAAGTGAACCGACAAGACAGCGTGTGCAGGAGGTCATAGACCGACTGGATTACGTTCCTAATTTAAATGCGGTATCTTTAAAAAAGGGCATGACCAAGCTCATAGGGATTATTTCAATTTCTTTTAATGATTCATTGGGTTTATTTGTGCGCGGCTTTACTACGTATGCTCAGGAGCATGGCTTTAATATAGCGCTGTTTATTACGAATGGAGTAAAGGATCGGGAGCTGGAAGCACTGGAAATGCTGCGGAGAAAGCAACTGGATGCTTTGGTTTGCATGATTCGTGTCAATGAGTGGAGTGTGATTGAGCACTACACCAAATATGGCCCAATTGTGACGTGGCAGCGGGTGAACATCGAGACGATTCCGTCCGTATTTATGGATCAGTATCAGGGGTACATGCTTGCGCTGGAGCATCTGTATGCCAGAGGCTATCGCAGCATTGTGAATGTATATGGGAACATGAGGGGGCTGAATACGAAGGAGCGCATTCGGGCCTATCATGATTTTTGCAAAAAATATGATCTGGACGCTGAGGCCTTTCCGCATTTTTATGACTTGAATTCAATAGAAGCGGGTGAACAAATTGCTCACTGGTGGGGAGAACAACCCCACAAGCCGGATGCTTTCGCTTGTTCTACCGATTATTTGGCTGCAGGCCTTTTGACCGAAGCACGTAGGCTTGGTGTTTCTGTACCGAGTGATGTTGCAGTGGTGGGCTTTGATAATACCGAAATTTCGCATTTGCTTGATTTAACCACCATTCATTACCCGATTGACAAGCAAGCGGAAAATGCATTCATTATGATTCGAAATGCTCTTGAGGGACTTCATGAAGCATTACATCCTTTGGAGTTCAATTTAGTTGAGCGAGCGACCACTTAAGTGAACTGTACCCCGAATTTTGGACATATAATATAATCATCCAAGATTCGGGGTGTGGATTTTACTCTATAGTCAATTTACTTATTTAAAATAGGTATTTCTCCAAGCAGATTCTTCAAGTTAATAGAATCCCACGGCATATGCTCCGTTATACCTAATCCAACTACATCTGTTTCTTCAGATAGCTCTTTAATCAGATGAAGCAGTTGAGGCATTTGCATGGTTCCTGCAGGAGAATAATGATAAGGTGCTTCAGGGTTGGCGAATAATAAAGAACGAAATGCCTTGGGGTCAAGAACATCTAAATCAAGATGAATAGCCAGGTGCTTGATGCCGCTTTCCTTAATCCACTCTCTTATAGATTCAGTACTGTTCGTTAACTCTTGGGTTCCTGCAGTTCTAATCCCAAGTCTTTGAATGACTTCTGTATCTGGTTCTGTTGGAGCTATACCTAGTCTTTGAAACGCTTCTGAAATCACTTCTATTTCTTGCTCTGTAGGTGTTGCTAATCCCGCGATAAAGACATTTTCAGGTTTTAGAGGGATTTTCACATGTTTTGCGAACTCCTCATCTCCTTCTCCCAATAGATTTCCGAGCGGTAAAGTATGTCCGTTATCATAGCCCACATATCTAACTAAATCACTGTGAGCATCGATCCAAATTAAACCTAATTCCCCACCGTATCGTTCGTTTAAATAGGCAAAAGGGGCTTGCTCGACCAAGCAGTCACCACCAAAAATTACAATGCGATCTGGCTTATGAGCGTCAATGATATGCTGGGCAGCCTCTAATTGTTCAAGTAGCTGTTTTCTCCCATTCATACCGTTCTCGTTTTCCAGCGGAGTTCCATCATAAGCTTGCACTGGAACATGAATAAGGGGTTGATCATTGTCTGGAGCTAGCCAAGCAAGCAGTTCGGCTCCAAAAGAGTAGTTAGGATTGTATCCCCCTTGCCATTGTGGCATTAACAGGCGTATTGTTTTTTTAGTCATGTTATTCTCTCCTTTACTTCAAAAGTAAGGCTAGTATAAACTGAACACAAATAAAAACGTAGTACGCACTTTTTTGAAAGGTACTACCCGAAAGGATAGTGTAAATATGAGCATGGCTGAATTTAAAGGTAAAGTTAAAAATATTCAAGATACACCTTTTGGTTATACCGTGTCAGTTATTGGAGGTAAATGGAAAATGGTTATTATTTACCTCCTAGCAGAAAACCAACCGGTTCGCTTTAATGATCTGAAAAGACAGATAGGAGCTATTACTTATAAAACATTGAGTTCACAGCTAAAAGAATTGGAAGCGGATGGTCTGGTGAATCGGAAAGAGTATCCTCAAGTTCCCCCTAAAGTCGAGTACAGTCTCACAGATAAAGCGGAAACACTATTACCCGTTTTGGAAGGGTTATGTGAGTGGGGGACCAAAAACCAAAATAATTAAATCCGGTAGTGCTTAGATTAGGACAATGCTCTTTTCAAAGCAATACATGCTGCTCGCGCATGTACTTCAATTAATAATTGGAAATGGAATATAATGAGGAGGATGTAGCCCAAGCGAAGGCGCGGGAGCGTCTTTTTTATTGAACTAACGGGAGTTACTTCGCGGTGGTTTGTTTAAACAGTCCACAATCCGGGTCAGTGTTCAGCACTGCCGGGGGTAACAACAAAAAAAATAAATTGAACACAAATATACGCTATGATATAATCGATAGCACCATTGACGAATTTAAAAGTAAAAATAAATCCAATTTTATTTTTAATTTAATTGTACATCTGGAACTTTGATTTGTCAATGCTCTTTTTCATCCCAGAAAACGGAAAAAGGAGTGTGTTCAAGGAGAGATGGAAACGAAGGATTGGCAGCAGGAACAGGAGCGGCTGGAACGGGTCAGGAACAAGCTGCAGGCGAGAATCGCTGAACTAGAGCCGGAGGTTGCCGGACTGCGCGATCAGGCTGCGGACATCCGCAAGCGGTTTTGGGAAGATGTTACGATCAACACAAGCACCCATGAAGATTTCGAAGAGACCTTCTACACGATTAACCAGCAGTCGGCGGTATTGGCCGAACGGGAGCGCGGCCACAAGCTGTTGACGCAGCAATGGAAAAGCATGAACCGTCTGCTCCCGTCTCCTTATTTCGGACGCATCGACTTTCAGGAGGATGGCCTGGACCTCAGCGAGCAGATCTATATTGGCGTATCTTCCTTCGTCGACGAAGACGGATTGAGCTTTCTGATCTATGACTGGCGTACGCCAATCGCGAGCCTGTACTACGACTACTCCCCCGGCCGAGCGTCTTATGTCACGCCGGGCGGACGAATCGATGGGACGATGGAGCTCAAACGGCAGTTTCAGATTCAAAACGGGCAGATCTGCACATGTTTGACGCGAGCGAAACGATCGGAGATGAATTGCTGCAGCAAGTGCTCGGCAAAGGTGCAGACTCGCAAATGAAGAGTATCGTGGCAACCATTCAGAAGGAACAAAACGCCATCATCCGGAATGACAAAAGCCGGATGCTTATCGTACAGGGGGCGGCCGGCAGCGGTAAGACTTCCGCGGCATTGCAGCGGGTGGCGTACTTGCTCTACAAACACCGCCAGACGATCAGGGCCGATCAGATCGTACTTTTCTCACCGAATCCGATGTTTGCCAGTTATATCTCCACCGTCCTTCCGGAGCTTGGTGAAGAGAATATGCAGCAGACGACTTTTCAAGAATATCTCGACTATTGGTCAGGTTCCTCGTTACGGCCGGAGGATCCCTTTGATCAGATCGAATACGTACTGACCGCACAAGGAGCACCGGGATATGAGGGTCGTCTTCAGGGGATCGAGTACAAAGCTTCCGAGGCTTTCCTGCAAGCCCTGCAGAACTATGGAATGTGGTTGGGACGGGAAGGCATGCGATTCTACGGTATTCGGTTTCGGGACCGCGATTTGATTACCGCGGAGCGAATGAGAGCGAAATTTTACGGTTATGACCGTTCACTGCCGTTGTTCAATCGTGTCGTTCTCTTGCAAGAATGGCTGCTGAATGAACTGGCCTCGCTGGAACGCATGGAACGGGGCGCGCTTTGGGTAGAGGAAGAGTTGAATTATCTCGACACTGAGCAGTACGCGGAAGTCTTCGGAATGCTGCATAAAGAGAAGGAAGTCTTCGACGTTGCGGAACAATACGCCGTAGTTCGTGAGAAAATAAACAATAAGCGCCGGGAAGATGAAGGCGACTTTGACTTCGCCCGGAGAGAGGAAGATCTGCTCCGCCGCAGGATCGTGAAAGAAAGCTTTAAACCGCTAAGGAAAATCGTGAAGAAACTCTCGTTTGTAGATACCAAAGGCATATATGGCCAATTGTTTGTCGACGAAGCTGCTTATCGGGAGAAAACGAATGGGGCCGTCATTCCCCCGCTGTGGCCTGAAATATGCAGGCAAACCAGGGAAGCGCTACTCCAGAACGAGTTATTCTACGAAGATGCGACTCCGTATTTGTATCTAAAAGAACTGATCGAAGGCGTTCGGACGAACACGGAAATTCGGTATGTCTTCGTTGATGAGGGTCAGGATTATTCGCCGTTTCAATATGAATATCTAAAAAAGCTGTTTCCCCGTGCCCGGATGACGGTGCTCGGCGATTTCGGGCAAGCGATCTTCATGCAGGCCACAAGCCTGGACGCATCCGATTCGCCGCTGGTCCGCCTTTTCGGCGAAGCTGAAACAAGCTTTGTCTGCCTTGTACGCAGTTATCGTTCAACCAAAGAGATTGTTGAATTTACGAAATCGATGCTTCCAGGCGGGGAAGAAATTGCACCGTTTGAAAGAGGAGGCCCAAAACCACTTCTCACGAGACTGGACGGCGGGGAGAAACGTGATGTGCAAATTCTGGCAGACATTGCGGCGCTCATGGCCGAGGGCTTCGATTCCATCGCCGTCATTACGAAGACCGCAGCCGAAAGCCGTGAGGCCTATGAATCGTTACGGATTCATGGAGGCGAAGCTCTGCAGCTCATTACGAAGGAGACGTCAGGCTTTGAAAAAGTAGTGATGGTCATTCCCGTGTATCTCGCCAAAGGTGTCGAGTTCGATGCAGTCTTGGTCTATGATGCTTCGTCCGAAGCTTACGGCCGGGACAACGAACGCAAACTTCTTTATACGGCGTGTACGCGGGCCATGCACCGGCTTCATCTTTACACGACGGGCGATTGGTCGCCGTTCGTGCAGGCATTGCCTGCGTATTTGTACGAGAAAGCGCCATATTGACGGATCGGGGGTGACGTCGCAAATCACTTCCCACGCCGCAAGCGCGGGAGCGGACGCGAATCCACTGAGTGCCGTCGTCGCGGGTTGTGGCGACACGTTCTTCCTGCCCGTATGCATCGTGACCGCAGGTGTCGCACTGTCGCTCCTTCTGCATAAACCGAAGCAGCAGGAAGAAGACGGAACCGCTGGCGAGGATAATCCGGACCCCGCGATGATGATAGGTCACTAATCACGAATCGGCTCCGATTCGCTCGTCTGCAAATAGCCTTGGCCGTTAGTCGGCTAAGGCTATTTTTTTACTGTACGCCCACCTCAAAACTTGGAAACATACGATAATAATCCGAGTGGGAAGGGGGCGTTCTTTGAATGTGACCAGTAAGTGCTCTGGCATGTTATGCACGACGAAAGATGAGATTCTTCCGGGGCTAGCTTGTGTAGAAAATATGTTCAGCCTATAAAGGTATACCTTTAAGGCCGGTAGAGGACGAGAAAATTATAGTAGAGTGATGATATCTCATTAAGCTAACGGGCAGAATAGGGGTAGTACCAGCGTTGCTGACACCACCCGCAAACGAGTGGATTAAATAGGGAATTTATTAATAACCTCGTTATATTCATTTTGTGCATCGGTAATCGCCAGCTTTGAATAAACTTCTAACGACTTTCTGCTTTCATGACCAGAATAAGGTTGAATCAGCGCGTCATCAATGCCCTGCTTTTTTAGCCAGGTTAATAGAAAGTGACGTAATTTATGAGGAGACAGGTTTTGAGATAATTTGGCTTCCTCTGAATATTTGGCCAATATCTTGCGGATTCCCCTGTCCGTGTACTTTTTCTTCCATGAGGACTCAAACAAATAGGCAGCTTGCTTCTTTTTCATCGAATCTGCGTGCATGGCCAGTAGTTCTTTGAAAGTATGAGGAAATGGAACAATGCGATCTTTGCTACCCTTTCCTTTGTTGATTCGAATCTGGCAGTAAAGAAAATCGATGTCTGCCAGCTTGATGCTGATTAACTCACTGACCCTGACACCTGTATACATAAGGGTTTTCACGATCATCATGTCCTGAAAATTCTTGGCCTTCCAAACCACTTCATAGTATCTTTTTAATTCTTCTTCTGTCGGCACGTAAGGTAGCTTCTTTGATGATTTTGGAATCTCAATTTCAAGCTCGCTCCTTAATTGCTGAAACAAACTCTTTAAGTAAGCATAGTCCGGATGTTCAGCGCGAAGATATTTCGCCAGTTCCCGGGCTTCCTTTTTTGCGGATACGCGTTTTTCAATCACGCCAGTTCATCTTCCAATGGAATTCTATCCTTCATGTCCAGTCGGAATGTGCCATATGGATTAACGTGTGTATAAATTAAGGGTGTCACCGCACGTAAATCTTCCGGTGTCATAAGATCAAACCACTTCTTCTCCGATAAAACATTCTGGAACATAATGGTACTAATGTAGACTAAGCAATTTTGCAGCAGATGAAGAAATAAACAATGGAGGATGATTATGAGCAATCAACCAAATCATCACAATCACGCGCATGAACACAAGTAAACGAAAACAAATCGTTAACCGATTAGCAAGAATCGAAGGTCATGTGAAAGCTGTAAAGAAGATGACAAATGAAGGCCGTGATTGTTCAGAAGTTTTACTACAAATCGCCGCAGTGCAGAAAGCATTAGACAATGCGGCCAAACTTCTCCTCAAGGATCACTTGGAGAGTTGTGTTGTGGACGCTGTACACCACGGAAATCAAGAAGAGGTACTGTCCGATCTAAATAAAGCATTAGATAATTACATTCGATAGGAAGTGGTTGCTTTGGCAAATGATCTAACGATAGCTGACACCACTAACCGGGTGGTGTCAGCTACGCTGGTACTACCCCAAGTAGATGACTGCAATTTTTTCTGGCGTCAGCTCGCATGGTCGCCTTGACAAACGGATCAGTGATCCAATACAATTGGATCGCTGATCCGAATACAGTAATCGGTGACTGGATCAGTGAAATCCATAAGATACAGCAATCTGTGCAAATGGGCCAGAGATGCTGTCCAACACAACGAAAGGGTGAAAATTCATGGGAAAGCTTGAAGGTAAGGTTGCAGTCATCACGGGGGGCGCTACCGGCATCGGCCGCGCCGCAGCAAAGCGATTCATCGAGGAGGGCGCCTTCGTCTTCATCTTCGGCCGCAGACAGGAAGCGCTCGACGCCGCTGTGGCCGACCTTGGGCCCAATGCCCGCGCGGTGAAGGGCTCGGTCTCCGATCTGGCCGACCTCGACCGACTCTACGCGGCGGTGAAGTCCGAGCGCGGAACTCTCGACATCGTCTTCGCCAATGCCGGGGCGGGAAGCCAGCTTCCGCTCGGCGAGATCACCGCTGAGCACATTGACGAAATCTTTGACACCAATGTGAAGGGTTCGATCCTCACGGTCCAGAAGGCGCTACCGCTGATGGGCCAGGGCGGTTCGATCATCCTAACGGGATCGAGCGCTGGCACCACGGGCGCCCCGGCAATGAGCGCCTACAGCGCGAGTAAGGCGGCAGTGCGCAACCTCGCGCGGACCTGGGCGGAGGACCTGAAGGGCACCGGCATCCGGGTAAACGTGCTGTCGCCCGGAGCGACGGCAACCGAGCTCGCGAAGGAATCGCTAGGCGAGGAGGGCCAAAAAGTCTTCGCCTCGATGACTCCGCTCCAGCGCATGGCTGATCCGGCGGAGATTGGGGCGGTGGCCGCCTTTCTCGCATCATCGGACAGCAGCTTCATGACCGCCAGCGAGGTCGCCGTCGACGGCGGTCTAGCGCAAATCTGACACGCTACGCCCGGCCGGTCACTCCATTCGATATTCGGAGCCCGTAGGGCGTGGTAAACCGAAGGAGAGGAATATATGAGCTACGCAATTATTGGCTTCGGCAAGATCGGCCAGGCTCTTGCTAAGGCGTTTGCCCGAAGCGGCATCGAAGTATCCGTTGCAACCACTCGCGACCCGGAAAGCTTTGCATCCGCTGCGGCCGCGATCGGACCAGAGATCATTCCCCAAAAATTGGCGGACGCTGTTAAGGCGGACATCATCTTTTTGGCTGTCCGTTTCGAGTCGTACCCGGATGTCGCGAAGGCGCTCCCCACCTGGCAGGGGAAGACCATCGTCGATGTGACCAATGCCTACGGTGTGCCCCCTGAGGAACTGGGAGGACAGCCTTCTTCCAAGTTCGTCGCGCAGGCCTTCACTGGTGGACGATTGGTCAAAGGCTTCAACCATTTGGTGGCTGCCGTCCTTGACCAAGATCCGGCCGTTCATGGTGGCAGGAGAGTCGTGTTCCTGGCGAGCGACGATGATGGCGCAGCAGCGGAGATTGGTGCGCTTGCGGAAAATCTCGGTTTCGCGCCGATCAAACTTGGCGGGCTTTCGGAAGGCGGACTGCTTGCACAGGCGCGCGGAAATAGCTGGGGGCAACTGATCTTTAAGGATTTGGTCAAGCTCGACTGATGAATCGTGATCGCAAATTCCGATGCAATCCTGCCTCGTGGACAAAGGGCAGCCACAGTTTGATTGAAGCGAGGGCGACGCCGGTAGACAGACGCTTGCCGATCATCTGGCGTGAGGGTCGGGCTAAGGCGCTGCTACACCATCCGTGAACAAATGCGAAATGATGCAATTGGACAAAAGTTGAAAGGCTATGACGACCAAGGAAGAAATGATGGAGATACTGACGAGGAAGATTGAATTTGATATAATGATAATGCAGCACATTGGAGTTGATATTGGATCATGGCTGGTTCCTTAGGGATTCGGCCTGCCCTCGATCCATAATAAAAGCCTGGCTTTTGGTTTACCACATGCTAGCCTTCGGTATTCTTATGGGATAATGTTACGTAAGCAATACTAACGTTTCAATTTCGCTTGGCTGGGAAGAAATGAGAGGTCGCTGATCAATACCGATTAGAAGAACAGTTAAGATCCATTCTCTTTGACACTGAAAGATATATTAGCTTTCGATGGAATGTCCCAAAAACAAATCTTTTTGTGGTTTTTACAGATCAAGTTATAACTAGGCGTATGCCGAGAAAAGTCGCGTATCGGGAACGCAGGGAAAATCAACGCCTGATCGTGACAGTAAGCTTTCGCTATTTGAGTGGGGTGAAAACATGATGCGAGCCGACGCCAGAAAAAATTACAGTCATCTACTTGCAGTCGCGCGTGACGTCCTCGCCGAGCATGGTGTCGATGCGTCCATGCGAGATATCGCCCGCCGGGCCGACGTCGGGTTGGCCACATTGCTTCGTCATTTCCCGACGCGGGAAGCCTTGTTCGAAGCGTTGCTGTGTACGAATCTGGAGGCACTGACGCAGAAGGCAGGCGAACTCGAAACGTCGAAACCACCTGACGAAGCGCTCGTGTCCTGGGTTCGCGAACAGGTGGCTTTCGTCCAAAGCTATAGCGGCGTTGTCGCCTTGATGGCGAGCGCCCACGCGGACCCGGACTCCGCGCTTTACGCTACATGCGCAGCGGTGCACTCAGCGGGCGAGCGACTATTGCTCCGAGCTCAGACCGAGGGAACGGCGCGCGCCGATATGAATGGGGACGACTTGTTCGCCCTGATATCGGCGCTCGGCTGGCTTGTCGACCAACCTTCATTCGCGCCACGGACCGATCATCTCTTCAATGTTATCACGAGCGCCATCTATGCTACCGGAAAATAGTACCCTCCCTGGAGGTCTTAGAGTCTTTCATTGTCGAAATGAAAAGCAAATTTAAACCTGAATAATGTCCTGCAGTTGGGGGCATGCCTCCTTCAGATCGATGCATAAATAAAATCCCGCCAGTACTGGCGGGATTTTATTTTGCTAGGACGAAGCGCCATATTATTATAGCTGAATTGAATCTTTACTTGCGTAATTTTCGGTTGCGTCTGCGATACTTTGTGTTTCGCTTTAAACTTCTTCTTGATTGCATGTTTAAATCGGGTGGACACAGAGGCAGCTGCAGGCGAATTCAACCGTTTCTTTCGCACCCTGGAAACCCTTGGACCAAGGAATCCCCTTTCCCCATTCGACTACGTGATTCACCATTTCCATCCATTGTTGTTGCATTTGTATTCCTCCTCATTATGATTTTGTTACAATATTCTTTTGTCAAAATCTTTAAAGACTCCTAACAGAGATGCGAGAATTTTAAATTTTTTGATGAATCATATCGTATCCTTCCTTATAAGCACCTCCGATTCTGTATATTCCAGGATTCCATTGCTACTGTGTTTAACCATTCAGGAGCCTGTTTTTCCCGTTATCTAAATAAAGCGAAAAGTTCAAAGTTTACTCCAAAAATCTCAAAAAATATGAGTACCGCAAAAAATTAGGCAGAACTGGCCAACGTGTTACGCGGGGAGCTCGCTGGCTTGGAGGCTTGATCGAGTTATTTTATTCCTATCGAGCGAACCGGTTGGATTATTTAGCTGCCTCTCGATTCGTCCAAGGCAGGTACGTGCACCTTCCCGGGTTAACCATTGCTCCACCAGGGACAATAGTTACTACAGGGTCTAAATTTTTTCTGGGAGGGATAAGTCCGGCAATCGTTTCGTTGTCTTTTCAAAAAGAAAAGGCCCTCTTCAATTCGAAGAGGGCCTCTTACCAGTATCAAAACGTTTCGTTTATTATCCATTCCTTGCTTACACTAATCTATCAACATTGGAGTACCTTCTATTGGTTTAATTAGTATTATCGATCAGCTGCTTGGCTGCATCTACCGTGGGAAGCTCAATAGAGCGCTTCGTACCAAAGTCTACCCTATAGCCATCCTCCATTCCATACTGCAAAATAGAGTAGCCCTTATGCTCCTCGATCTTCGTATAGGTATCCGGAGTAGCCAGGGAAAAGGAACGTAGCATCAGCAATTTTATCACCGATGGCCAATTCCACGTCGGCCGTCCCGAGTTGAGACACTTCGTAAATGTTCCCCAGAAATTCAGACTCATCGGTAATTTCGCCTACTTCAGATAAAACGACTTTATCCTTTGGGGGATACTGCTGCAGTGGTTAATACGCGTTGTAGGGGTTTACGTGTTATGCATTTATCTAGGGCGTATGGCTTTCGGTTGCTATTGACTTACTCATGCGTGCCGTTTTCTTGCTGTTGCGTTTCAAACGAATATTTCGGAACCCCCCCTTGGATCAAACAATCACGGTTCGTGATTCATGATTTAACTTGGGATTCCTCGAATTTAACATTTTTATCCAAATGTTTGCGGGTGGTGTCAGCTACGCTGGTACTACCCCGAATAGCGTGGAAAATTTTTATTTTGAAGCACCGAAGGGTGCTTCAGAGGTTAGTGGAAAACAATAAGTCTCCCCCCCATGCGTGTTTTTTTGTATTATCGTTGCAATTTATTGTTCAAAGCCCAGGCCAAGAAATTTAGAAAAGAACTTGTATTGAAAATCGTCGTAGCCTGCGCTGAATGATCTGCATCTCTTAGACGTCGCCCAATTTGAGTCTCATATGTTGTCAGCTTCCACTAAAATGAGGGGAAAGGCAAGGAGATCGACGGATAAATCGAGTCAGCATCAAGGCAATTTCTTCAGGGGGGAGCGTTCGACCGGTTACGAACCAATGCTGAATTAACCCGAACTGGCCAGTGCCCAGATAAGCAATGATATAACCAGCGGGTTGATCAGACCAACTCGATTGGGGGTGATCTTGCTTGAGACTTTCGTACATACGGGTTCCGACCAGGTACTGTAGTCGCTCTCTGAACTCAATGGGGACGGAGGAATGGAAAATGGCCTTGAAAAAAGAAGAGTGATGTTGCAAATACCGAAAGGCTTCGGCAAAAGCTGGGAAAGGCGATCTCTCATCCGAATGCTTAAACAGATGACCCAGCTGAATGGGCTCGAATATTTCCAGCAAGCCACGCATCCATTCCGATTGCTCGATTAGGTCGTAAATATCTTTGTAATGCAAATAAAAGGTTCCGCGGTTAATGCCGGCTTTTTGCGACAGATTTTTAACGGTTAATCCCTTGATCCCCTGATTGTGTAGGATGTCCATCAGTGCCTGTTCGATGAGCTTTCGGCTCCGAACCACCCGCAAATCTGTACTTACGTTCATTACTCATACTCCTTTCGATATCAAGCATATTGTACTGTTTTTAAATAATGTTTTTTATTGAACAGATCGACAGTCTTGTTGATTGTTCCGAACGATTGAGCTTATTATAATAAACCCCATGACGTATATCAACACGTGTTCATTAGAAGGGAGAAGGATATTGATGCAATATCGAGATTTAGCGCGCACCGGGATTAGCGTGAGTCAATTTGCGTTGGGAGGGGGTGTTTTCGGATCGCTTGCTGGTAAAGAAGAGGGGGGCCGTATCATTCACGAAGCGTTGGATGCCGGCATCAACATAATCGATACTTCCAACCGTTGTGGGGACGGAGAATTGGAAAGAATCATTGGTGAAGCGATTAAGGGCAAACGGGAAAAAGTTATTCTGGCAACGAAATTCGGGGCTGAACCGAATGACGAGCGGAATCAAAGCGGCGTTTCTCGTCGCTGGGTTCGACAAGCGGTCGAACAAAGTCTACTACGGCTGCAAACAGATTATATCGATCTGTATCAGTTGCATCGTCCGTTTGGGGACGTTGCTTTCGAAGAAATTTTGGGCGTATTGAGCGATCTTGTCCAAGAAGGTAAGATCCATTATATTGGCACTTCCAACCATCAAGCCTGGCAGTTGTCAGAGTCACAAGCAGAGAGCGAGCGCCGCCACTTGGAGCGTTTTGTCAGCGAACAATCTCCGTACTCAATTCTTAACCGAAGCATAGAGATGGATATTGCCGAAGTCGCTCGGCGTCACGATGTTGCTTTGTTGACTTACAGTCCGCTAGCAGGTGGTCTTCTGACAGGCAAATATGTGTCCGGTAGCGCGGCGGAGAGTGGGTCGCGAGCGGCACTATTAAAGGGAGCTTCCGGCCGCATGCTCGATCCTGAATTACCTGAAAATGCGCAAAAGTTCGCGATCATCGAAAAGTTGAAGCATGTAGCCGACCAGGCAGGAATGCCGCTGGCCCATATGGCTGTAGCATTTGCCCAGACTCATCCGGCTGTCACTTCAATTATTGTGGGGCCGCGCACACCAGAGCAATTGAAGCAATATCTAGCTGGAGCGGATATATCGCTTAGCCCCGAATTACTGGACGCCATAGATGCGATCGTTCCTCCAGGGAGAAAAACGGACAACCAGGATCCAGCTTGGACGCCGGAATGGCTGCATCCTTCCCGGCGCAGACGATAAAGAGTTAATTACTTCTTAGAACCAAGATTAAAATATCGGGAAACTTCAGCAACAAAGAAATGTAAACAACAGCAGCCGGTATTCAGGCTGCTGTTTTTACAACATGGATCGTTCCAGAACTGATGACGATCCTTTTTTTGTATATCTTTAAGGAGGGTGTAGAACAAAAAATACTATATTAGACTGATGATGTCTCCTTAAGCTAACGGGAATGTTAGCTTAATGAAAAAGCATCATCGCGATTAACTGAGGTCTACAATTAGTGGATTTAATAAGGATCGTTGCAGAAATGCAAACGATCCTTTTTCTATACCTTTACGGACGGTAGAGAACGGAAAATGGAATTCATATTTATTCGGCACGATCATGGAGAACATCTCAACGATACTTTATTTTCTTCTGACAGTACGGGGATCGATTGACAGATAAGAGAAGAGCCTGAGAGAGACGAAGAAGTCTCGTACCCTCAGGCTCTTCTCTTATTATTGTCATCATTATATTATTAGCGATTATTTATGGAGAACATCCGCGTATTCGGAGAGACGTTCGAATCGTCCCTTGGCAAACGGGCATAAGGGTAAAATCTTAATACCGTTTTCCCGCGCGTATTCCACCATAGCTTTGACCAGCTTATCGCCAAGCCCTTGTCCTCGGTAAGCATTTTCGACCAAAGTGTGATCAATAATGTAAAGCTCTGGACTTGAGATTACATACGTCATCACCGCAGCAATGCCGCCGTTATCTCGAATAAGAAATCTTTTATTAGCGGTATCATGATCTACAGTATGCATGTTCATCCCTCTTTCTTTGTTGAATATTCACCGTCCAGACGTCTATACGTCAGTGCTCCGCTTGGGCAGGTATCAATATGTCGGGCAATTGCCTCCATAGTGTCAGCATCGGGATTAACCCAAGGACGCTTGCTTAAATTAAAAACACCAGGGAGGCCTTTTACGCAAATACCAGAATGAATGCATACCTCCGAATTAAACATTACCTCGATATCTTTACCGTAGTATACTTTATGATTAGTCATAATTCCTTCACATCTTTCACTTATAAGTTTGTTTAAAGACCAAGATTCATTCTTCGAAAGCTGTCAGAAATCTTTCCAAATAGCGAAGCGTTGATTCGTCGTCCAATTCTCCGGTGGTTTCATTCGGTTTTTCGTGTTTTTTCAAAACGCTTAGAATTCCCATGTTGTATTCAGGGTGACAATCAGTACACCGTCCGCTTTTCGAATGCTTTCTTCAAATTCGACAACCGACTGGGGATAGCCTTGGCTCTCGATGTCAGAATTATAAAGAGGAATCGTTGATAAGTCAACGTGATGAATCTCCCAATGCTTTGGCGCAAGCTCTTTCACAGCCTTTAACACCCTTCTATTGAAAGAACCTTCACGAAGACTTCCGCATATGGCAGTGATGCCCAAACAATATTAACAGCAAGTATGGGATTTTTCTCGGCAATAAACCCTTGCTCAATGGCCTTTGTAACTCAATTTTCGCAGCAACGAATTAACCTAAACACCTTGCGTCTGTAGGCGTTGAATCAATCTATTTACTTCTCTTGATAAAAAACACCTTCTTCGTTTGGTATCATGGATGTGTTGAGCAGCCATGCAAACAAAGAGAGATGTGTAACTTATGGTACACCATCGTTCCCTATCTGACCAGTCTCGTTTTTCATCTGTATTCATCGCCATTGCGATACAGCCCCAGACCGTTCATTACATAGGGACGAACAATGTCTACAAGCACATCGGTTCGATCCTTCTCCTCGACATTCAACCAATAATGCGCAGCGCCATAGATCGCTGAACCTGTCATGGCCGCCATGATTTTTATATGATGCCTGTCCGCCCCATGGGGGGTATCCCCTTTCAGAAAAATGCTCTCTATGGTTTGCTGCAGCATTTTCTTTATTTTTTCATCGACAAGCGTAGCCATCGAATTGGAATCCATTCTGCAGATCCGATAAAAATCCACGATGTATTGGTGCGTCAGCAAGATCAACTGGTCACATATTTCATCCGTAAACTCCAGTGCATTCGCCACTTGCTCAGGAATCATTTCATGAAAAGCCTGTTCTGTGACTTCGTCAAGCAAAGCATATTTATCTTCAAAATGGGCATAAAAGGTGGCGCGGTTAATGGTTGCTTTCTGAGCGATATCTTTGATGGTGATTGCATCAAATCCTTTTCTCCGCAACAAATCTCTGAACGCTGCCCTAATTAACTGTCGTGTGCGCAACACCCTCGGATCTTCCTGATTTACCATTTCTATATCTCCTTGTTAAACATCAATTATCACAATGTGTTGCCTATGCAACTTTCATCTAACTCTGCCGGTTGAAATCATAAGCATGCGATATTATTATCTTATCAAACAGGTGTTGCTTAAACAATCTGTGACTAATTCTATGAAAGGAAGGATCATATTGAACACCAAACCACATAGACTTTTGATATTTGGCGCCGGCGTGATTGGTAGTGTATATGCACTACGATTAGCACAGTCGGGACTGGACGTCACTATACTGGCACGAGGAAAGAGACTGGAGGCGCTGAAAAGGGACGGCCTGCAATACAACGATAATGGATCGATAAAGAAAATATCGATCAACACGATAGAAAAGCTTGATAACGACGACATTTATGATTTTATCTTTGTTCCAGTACGATATGATCAGGCCGAATCTGCCCTGTCTGCGATCAAGCATAATCGGAGCAAGACCATCGTCACCTTTACCAACACCATTGGATATGACTCTTGGCTTGAAATCGTGGGCGATCGCTTACTTCCGGGATTCCCGGGCGCCGGTGGAGACATCAAAGAAGATGTTCTATACGCCCAATTCGGTTCCGAAAAACATCAAGGAACCATTTTTGGTGAAATAAATGGATTAACGACCGAAAGAGTGAAAGAGCTTGCCCAAATATTTGAATCGGTGGATTTGCATTATGAAATCCAAAAAGACATTCAAGCATTCCATATTTCGCATACTGCGTTGGCTATCGTCAACAAGCATTTCTATACGAATGACGTAATGGTGGATATAGAGACGGCAAGAAGTGTAAGCACTCTAAGCAAGATCGCCGCAGATATTAAACAAAACATTCACCTGGTAGAGCAAGCCGGAATTCCGGTAATCCCACCCGAAACGAAGGCAATGGGAGAATTGCCTGACAACGATATTATTTCCCGTTACCGCCAGATGCTGAGCAATGACTTCATAATTGATGTAAAGCTTGGGAACCATGCCATCAGCCAAAAAGCAGAAATAATGTTATTAGACGAGATGTTTCATAAAATGATATCCGACCGGCGATGACATCACCTTAGGCTCCATAAAGGACGGGAAACGGTTGATATTCCCTCCCCAGTGGGAAAGCAATTTACGGATAATGCAAGGATTTGGCCCAGTTAACACACTAGAAACAGCGACAGTTGAAAAATCAACGTATGTTCAATTTAAGAGGAGGATAATCATGAAAGCTATTGCTTTGACAAGCTTTGGAATCCCCGAAGTGCTAGAGGAACTGGAAGTGCCAATCCCCGCACTCACCGACACACAGGTTCTCATCGAAATGCGCGCCTCTTCCATCAATCCCGCAGATATTTTATTTCGCAGCGGCGCGATACTTCAGAGTCCGATGGCGGATAAATTTCCAGCTCAATTTTTTCAATTGCCGCTTGTTCTTGGTAATGAAGTAGCCGGCATTGTAAAAGAGGTTGGCGGAAAAGTGCGTCATTTCAAGCCGGGGGATCGTGTCATGGGCATGGTTCAGAGGGGTTCCTACATGGACTATGTTGCGGTGGAGGAAGATCTTCTTGCCGTTATTCCTGAGAGTCTTTCCTTCGAAGAGGCAGGCGCCGCGCCTACGGTTGCCCTGACAGCTTGGCAAGCGCTGTTTGAGCATGGCCGTCTTCAACCGGGACAACGCATCCTTGTTCAAGCCGGCGCCGGAGGAGTGGGACATGCGGCGGTCCAGTTGGCCAAGCAACATGGAGCATATGTTATCGCAACCGCGAGGGACTATAATCATGATTTCGTCAAAGGACTCGGTGCTGACGAGGTGTTCGACTACACGAAAGTCGACTTTGCCACCCAAATAACAGATCCTGTTGATATCGTATTGGATTCCGCTATGGACCAATCCACTTTCGGTACCGGGTTACCGGGAGAAATCGGAAAGAAGAACTACTCGGTCATCAAGGATGGCGGGACCTATATTTCAGTGGTGGCATTCGCGATCAATCAATATCCGAAGGTCCGCGACATTGCCGCATGTTTCTTCCAGGCAAGACCTAACCGTACCGATTTTGAATCCATTGTTCGCCATATGAAAGAGAATAAATTGAATATCCATATCGATGAGACCTATCCCTTTACTGCTCAAGGCCTGCTTCAGGCGTATCACAGAAGCGAAGAGCTGCCGAAACGGGGGAAAATCGTCATATCGAAAAACATGGGATAAACCTCTTGCTTAGTGAGATGAGATGTCTCAAAAGTAAGTTTGCGCACTTGACGGATAGCTTGCCAACTCCAGCAATGGATGGCTGATTTGCCCTTGTACATCAAGGGTTTGTTCGGCAATTTTAGCTGCGAAAATCGGTTTGAATCATTGTAGTTACTTGGTTTTTAAGAGGTTAAATAACCCTCTTGCAAAATAGAAAAACACCGCTTCGCTTGGTAAAGTGAGAGTGTCGAGCAAGCACTACCATACAGAAGAGGTGTCCTCTATATGATAGAGCAAAAGAAACCAATTGATCAACTGCCAAAAGAACTGGCTCCGTTTGCTGGAGAGCAGCAAAGGCGAATCATTCCCCAGAAAAGATACGGTGTATCGGTTTCTCAATCACGGCGGGTACGCGTGGCGACGTTTTTTGCTATCGCTAAGCAGCGATACCGTACAGCGAGTCGAAAACCTAACTTCGGGAACATCGGGAGACTGCTTTCATCTTTGACGATTCCATGTTCGAACGCAATCGGAGTAAAGCCGTAGAAATGCTGGCGCGCTTCAAGGACCATGCGACAGGGAGCTACTATAAAGGTTTTCGCATGCTTACGATGGGCTGGTCCGACGGTCACTCGTTTATCCCCATGGACTTTGCCCTGCTTAGTTCCGCGAAATCCGCCATTAACGGGATGATGCAGGGAATCGATAAGCGTACCCCTGGCTACAAACGTCGTGAAGAAGCTCTGCGATCCGCCCCTCAAGTCATCGCCGAGATGCTGGATCGCGCTATTCAAGCCGGCGTTTCCGCGACATATGTCCTGATGGACAGTTGGTTTACGCATGCGCCGCTGATTCAAGAAGTAACCCGTCGTGCGTTGCATGTGATCGGCATGGTAAAGAACGATAACAAACGCTACTTGGTGAATGCACAGCGACTGTGTCTGCGAGAACTATATACTGCTGCGACTCGTGTCGAAGGCAAAAATACCAACATCCTACGTCAAATCCGGACGGAACTGGCTCCAGATATTCCGGTGACAGTGGTATTTGTCCGTCATCGTTCCAAGAAAAACGAGTGGCTCGCTATTCTCTCGACCGATCTGAGTTTAACTGCTCAGGAGATCATCCGAATTTACAGAATGCGGTGGGATATTGAGGTCTTCTTCAAGTGCGCTAAATCGCTGCTGCGACTTCAAAAAGAGTTTCAAGGTCGTTCATACGATTTGCTCGTTAGCCATACGACAATTGTGTTCACACGCTACGTCCTGCTTGCCTGGCAGCACCGCCAAAGTACGGACCAGCGGTCCATTGGCGGTCTCCAGATGTGGAGGTCATAAGGCTGAATCAACGAAATCCTGTAACCCCTTTTGGATGGGAGATCAAACAAAAACTGATCGAGAAAAGAATGGATCAGAAAACGTTTTGCACTACATATCAAATTCCGGCTTCCAGATTGTCCAATCTCATTCACGGGACACGCAAGGCCAAAAGATATAGAAAACAAGTATCCGATTGCTTGGAATTTAAGAATAATGTATGTTATCTATTTTTGAAAGCTCGGTCTAAACATAAGTATTAATAAAATCAATAACTCCAATCAAATCCCTGGAGAAGAATAAGAGAAAGGAGGGGCGTTCTTCTTCCTAAAATGTAATGAAAAAGAGAGCCTAGAGGATGCGTGGTATTTTGATGTGCTGGGTGTCAAAAGAAAATAAAGTGTTAGACTAAGCAAATAAAGTTGTAGACTGAGAAAATAAAGTATTAGACTGACAATACTTCCCCAGTCAGAATAAAAAGCAAGAAGGGACTACCACTTAACCCGTGAGAGTCCCTTTTTGTATATATAGTTAATTTTTCACTTAAGCAACTCCTCTAATTCAGGATATGAAAATGCCACATCAATTTCAGTGATGGTATAGTTCATATAACCGCCTAAAAAGAGTGGTTCATTTTGAATAATAACTTTTGCCTCTTCATTGGATGTTACCGCTACATAAATACCCCCAATGCCATTGAAGTCGCCAGTACCAACTAATAAGAACTTACCGTTTTCAGCTAAATTTTTAAAATATTCCATATGTTGAGTCAATAGAGCTGGATCGTCAGGTAACTCTTTACTTAGATTAGTGATAATTAGTTGATTTTTCATTTGGATCCCCTCATTCGTTTTTATCAAATTCAATAATTCTTTTCCCTTGATTGGGGCCTTTTTCAAAATCTAAATGAGCTTGTTTAATCGAATCTAACGTAAATCGGTACTTTTTGGTAATGTTTAATTTCAGTATTCCTTCGCTATACAAGCGGATGATTGAAGTAAGGTCTTCTGGGGAAATCATTCCCATTGTATATGACGCCTCAATACCCATTTTGGCGGCTTTTTCTTTGTCTGGAACACCATTTGTAGAAGTGAGTCGTCCCCCTTTCTTTACTACTTGATAGCTTTGCTCGAGAGTTGCAGGACCTGTTATATTAACGACCAGATCTACATTAGAAACTAGTTTGGTAAAATCTTGGCTTCTATAATCGATTACTTCATCTACACCTAATTCCACCAAGTATTCTTTTGAATAGGAGCCAGCTGTTCCAATTACAGAAGCCCCGAAATGTTTGGCGAGCTGCGCGGCCATACTACCAACCCCTCCGGCAGCACCATGAATTAAAACTTTTTGACCTGACTCTACTTTTCCATTTGAAACAATAGCAGCCCAAGCAGTGGCAGCTGTTACGTATAAGCCGCCAAGAGGGACAAGGTCTAGGTCTGATGGTACTTTAGCCAGGAGACTGTTTTCGTCGAGAATGAGATACTCAGCATAAGTGCCACTCATTGTAAGGCCAATTACGTGATCACCAACGTGGTATTTGCTTACACCCTCACCAACTGCGGTAATAATTCCAGAGAAGTCCACACCAAGCATGTGTGGAAGAATAGGTCGTAATTCTTTGGGCATAGTAGGGAAGGGGCCATTTTGCCTGATTAAAATATCTGTATCATTAACGCTTGTTGCAACAAGCTTTATCTGTATCTCTCCTTTGCCAGGGGTTGGGACGGGCTCATTGATTTCATGAAGAACATCTACAGTTCCATATTCATTTAATAAGATTTTTCTCATTATAGATTCTCCTTACTTACTATTTATTTTTTATAGTTGCATATATTCGTTGTTACATATAATATATTTGATACATATTTTATTGAAAAGTACGTTATTTTTTGATAGGTACTATCAAATATGATAGTAATGGAGGGAATATGGAACAGAAAGATAGTGAAATCGTAGATTTGAGCTGTCCTGTGGCAGATGTACAAAAGATAATCAATGGAAAATGGTCAATGGTCATTATCTACTTTTTAGGTCAGGGCACCCTTCGATTTGGAGAAATTAAAAGGAGAGTGCCATATATTACAGAAGCTAACCTCACAAAGGAGCTTCGCATGCTTGAACAATACGGACTCGTGCATCGTGAAGTCTATAAACAAGTACCACCAAAAGTGGAATACTATCTAACTGAAATAGGGAGTGAATTTTTACCTGTGATTGAAACATTTGCAAATTGGGCAGAAAAATACAGGAAATACAATAAAGATAGTCGATGAATATTAAAGACAGGTAAGACTAGATTTTTAGCTAGAGTTTATCCGAATACCATTGATCAAACTTCCAGTTTGTCGAGCAACATAAAAAAAGGCTGATACCCTTTTAAAGGTATCAGCCTTTTTATTAATATTGAAAGAAATACTACATGACTGAACTAACGGGAAACGTTAGTTCAACGACAACAGCGGCAGAAGTCTAATACTTTATTTATCAAGTCTTAGACTACCGCTGATTTTATTTATGGATCAGTCTAAAACTTAATTTTTATAAGCTACAGATTATTCAATTCAAAAACCGCGTTAAATCAATGACTCCAGTCTAATACTTTATTTTCTTCGCACACTGGGGAAGTATTTTGATGGGCGTTCGCATACGGCTACTATAGAGCTGTCGGCCCCTTAATTGAATTGCAAAAAACGCATGACATTTTTTCGTGTCATGCGTTTTTTTGATAAGGCTTGATGCATTATTTCCGCCAAAAATTCGTATATTTTGCTTTATCCTGAATATTAAATTCAATCATTTTCTCAAGCAATTCGTAATTTACCGGCTTATTCCACGGAATTCGAAACAAGCCTTTGGTAGCGCTGTAGCCAGCTTGTGCAATGTCATCGGCAAAGTGCGCAATACCTACTTCTTCGGGTGAAACGCTCAAATGATGCTTCGCTGTGGAAAAGCCGATGATAAATGTGCTGTGATCTGTAAACATTGGCGTATTCCATTTGATTTTCGGTTCCAAATTTAGGAATTTATTAGCAATCCACGTCAAAATTTCCTCTGTTCGGTCGCGGTGGTCGGGGTTATCGATACCTGCCAAATATTTCACAAAAAATTCCATGTTTTCCTCCTTCGATATTATGCTATTTCCGCCAAAAATTCGGATTCTTAGCCTTATCCTTGATATTAAATTCAATTATCTTCTCAAACAATTCGTACTTAACTGGTTCAGTCCATTGAATTCGGAACAAGTGTGAAGAAGCATGTAGCCAGCTTGTGGGTCGCCTGTACCTGGGCACGATGGCGAGATGTGCCGACTATTATCCTTCCTGGTCCTCGGTGTACACCTGGTTTCACTTGCCTTGGTTAAGACAAGCGGTCATCTTTTATTTTTTACAACAAAATTTATTCGAATAAATCTTGTATTAGTTTTCCATTATACCTGCTAACAATTTCATATGAAACAATGCTATTTTTAGGATTGGCTGAATTGTATTTATAAATTACTATATTTTTCTCTCCTAAAATGGTTAATCCAAGTTTTCTTTCTTGTTTTGATCTTATAGTGATCCAGTACGAGTCGGACGAGGGGGAACCTGAATTGGATTTTTTTAGCTGTACTTGCGAAAGTTCATTTATTATTAGATGAATTACTTTAGGATCTGACACGGTTATCTTCTTTCGTTTGTAGAATTATCATCTGATTTAATGAGTTCAATTGTATCAATTTCTTCCAAATATACTTGCCCCAAAGCCGCTTCCTTAAAGGTTATAGTTATTTTAGATGCAAAAATGACTCTTATAACAACGATTACTACAAAAAGGATTATGAAACTTAGCACGTATTTTTTTTGTATTTTCATAAAGGCCTCCTTATAAAATGAATTATGTACAGCAGTAAACATACAAAAAGAGGGACAGATCAATTCCGTTCTTTTTGTATGATCTCTTTAAAAGTTACGCCGCTATAAATAAGGAATTGGGATTCTCCAATTAGAAAAAGCGACTTATGCCACCATGTTTCTTGTGAGATAAATAAAAATTGGATTCTTCAGCTTGTTCAGCATAGTTTTCTCCCCTCACTCCATTTACAATTATTATACAATATCAGTGTGCAGATCGTCGGAAGCCTTCACGGATATACGAGCAAAAAAGGAAGGAGTTGTTAAGTATGACTACTGCTCTGATTATAGTAATAGTGGGTATCATTTTTTTCGTTGCGCTTTTTACTTTTTTGTTTATTTCTATCAAAAGGTGGATCAATAGGGATCGGAACAAGATGAATTAATTAATTTGGAGGTTTTTCTACAACTGAGACAGCTCTTTTCATTTAAAAACGGTGTGAAACTACGAAGGAAAATACATAGCATTTTATAGTTCTTGGGACACCCCCGGATGTTTGATGATCGGCACATCTATTCCCGCTTTGATGCAGCTTGTGCAATATCACCGGCCCCTGCACGGCATGGGCATCATCCTTGGATATGGTCGGATAGATGGGCCCCACGCCGACCTTTGGGCTCTTATCATGTGACCATAACTGGGTGTTTACCATACAGTGTTATTGTCTACACATCAAAACAAGACAGGGAGTGTATATTTTGTACAATACAGTTTTTTACCGTGATATGTATACGTATAACGACCCTAATCAACTCGCTGGTCAAAATTTTGTAAAGGCGGAGCATTTTGAACGTATGAAAATGGCTAACGCGAACAATCCAGTGTTGTTTTTTCAGTTTGCCGAAAAAGAATATTATCACAAAGCCCTTGCTCATCACTATCAAGGAATTGCTCATGCTGCTGAGAAGTAGCAAATTTATTTTAAGTCAAAATCGAAAATAAATTGGGCAGCGGGAAGCAGATTATTCCGCTCCCCATTTTTGTGTTATCCAAAAAGTATCTGATCATCTGAAGACAATAGCGACTGGAACAACGGTCCGTTTGCCCACAAAAGCAAGATGCTTTCCCATTTGCTATTGTATGGTTTTTAAGACACCTCCGGATGTTAGATGTACAACACTACCTTTTTCTTCAATTCCTCGACCGCAGTCCGAATTTGCTCTGCCCGCGTCACGGCCGAAATCACTGCTACACCATCCGCACCCGCACGTACCACTTCCTCTACACGATCCACCGTAATGCCCCCGATCCCGACGATCGGCACATCCATTCCCGCTTTGCGCAGCTCATGCAATATGGCCGGACCCTGCACGGCGTTGGCATCATCCTTGGAGATGGTCGGATAGATGGGCCCCACGCCGAGATAGTCTGCACCTTGCAGGATGGCGCGGCGGGCTTCCTCAATCGTATGGGCGGAGACGCCGAGAATCCGGTTTCCGATCCGCTCGCGGACGGAATCGGCCGATTCGTCGTCTTGGCCGATGTGAACGCCGTCGGCGTCAAGCTCAAGAGCCAGCTCTACATCGTCATTCACGATGAAGGGAATCCCCATACGGCGGCACTGGTCTTGTAGCCGGCGTGCCAGTTCAATCATAGGGGCGCCTGTTAATGCACCACGGCCCTTTTCCCGGAACTGGACCATGGTTGCGCCGCCAGCCAGAGCCTCCTGCACAACCCAGCTTGGTTCCGCGAGGCAATTCACGCTTCCAAGCACCAGGTACATCTGTAGATGGCGGCGCACCGCCTCTGACAATATTCTGCTGCTCATAGAAGCATCTCCTGACGACGGCGGAAGGCCCAATGATTGGTGGGGCCATGTCCCTGTCCAAGCTGCAAAGGTTCTTCAATCGCCGCCTGGATAAAGGCTTTACCATTCGAGATAGCCTCCGGTACAGACATCCCTTTTGCTAGTTCGGCGGTGATCGCTGCCGAGAAGGTACACCCTGTTCCGTGTGTATGGACAGTCCGTACCCGCTTGCCGCTTAGCTCTGTAAAGGTGGCTCCGTCAAAGAGCAGGTCAACAATCTGCCCGCTGTTCTCGCTTTCGTCAGCGTGACCGCCCTTGATCACGACGAATTTTGGGCCCATATGGCTAATATGTCTCGCAGCCTCGCGGCGATCCTCCATCGTACGGATGCTGATCCCTGTCAGGGCTTCCGCTTCCGGGATATTCGGCGTAACAACCAGAGCCAAGGGGAGCAGGTCGTCCTGCAAAGCCTGCACTGCTTCCGATTGCAGCAGCTCTGCGCCTCCCTTGGCAATCATCACGGGATCGACGACGACCTTTTCCCAGCCGAACTTTCGAATCTGCCCGCTCACAAGACGGATGATGCCCGCATCAAACAGCATGCCAGTCTTCAGGGCATCCACGCCAAGGTCTGATCCTACAGCCTCGATCTGCTCCGCTGCCGCTTCCTGTGGCAGCGGATATACGCCATGAACCCCCAAGGTATTCTGCACGGTAATGGCCGTAATCGCCGACATGCCGTATACGCCAAGCTCCTGAAAGGTTTTAATATCGGCCTGAATTCCGGCCCCGCCGCCGCTGTCTGAGCCGGCAATCGTCAGTGCTCTGGGTACACGAACGTCTATCATCGCGTACCACCTGCTGTCGTTGTTCCGGCTTCACGAATCGATACATGGCCCTCCAGCGAGCCCGCATGCAGCTTGGCAAGCTCATCGAGAAAGGCAATCTGGAAGCTGCCGGGTCCCTGCTCTGCTGTAAGCGCGGCGGCTCGGGAAGCAGCTGCACTGTAAAATGCCAAGCCTGCTGTCCCTGCGAGCAGCAGATCAGGCTCAACGGCAGCAAAGGCACCCAACACAGAGGTCAGCAGGCAGCCTGCTCCGGTTACTTTCGTAAGTAGCGCGTCCCCGCCACAAATCATTCGTACTTCGGCCCCATCGGTGATGACGTCCTCTTTTCCAGTGATGACAACGATGGTATTAAGCGCCCGCGCAGCCCGAACTGCCAGATCGACATGACTGCTACTGGCACTCTCAGCAGCGTCTACGCCTTTAATTTCATGGGCTTCCCCGATAAGATGGGCGACTTCGGCCGCATTGCCCCGTACCAGTGAGATGTTGACTTCGCTCAGGATTCGCAATGCCGACTCCGTTCTAAAGCGCGTTGCTCCCGCACCGACCGGATCTAGCAGAACCGGAACGCCATGTGCATTCGCCGATTGTCCGGCAGTGATCATAGCATCGACCAGTTCGCGGTTCAGCGTACCGATGTTTAAAACGACGGCACCTGCTATTTTTGCCATATCCGCAACTTCCTCGGGTGCATAAGCCATCACCGGCGAAGCGCCCAGCGCATATAGGCCGTTAGCCGTAAAGTTGGTGACCACCACATTGGTCATATTGTGAACGAGGGGGTTGTTGCTGTGTACCTTTGTCAGAAGCTCCGAACAATCCTTTTCCCATGTACTCATATCGTTGACCCGACCGCAGCCTGCATCTGGGCCGGCCATTCTTCCTGCTTATAAGCCATATCCCAGAACATATATTCCAACTGGCAGCTTAGCATAAAATACTCAATCATCCGCTCGCGCTCGGCAGCCGTTGCGCCTTCCGCCCAAGCATCCACACGTTCTCGAAACTTGGTTGTTAGATTTTCAGACTGGTAGAAGTTGATCCATTCATAGAACGGGTGGGACTCGTCAGGTCTAACCTCATCCAGCAGCCTGCGGCCAATCTCAAGATATGTCCACGGACACGGCAGCAGCACGGCCATGATCTCGCCAAGACTGCCCTCATGCGCGACTGTCAGCATGTGACGGATATAATGATGAGCGGACGGAGAAAGCGGATATCCCTGCAACTCTTCATAGGTCACACCTGCGACAGCGCAGAAATTTTGATGCGGATGAATCTCACTGTGGAGGATAAAAGAGATTTGTTCGTTAAATGCAGCTATGTCCTCCCGGCTCGTGCATTTGGAGATCGCAATGCCGTATATCCGCATGTAGGCGTTCAGATATTCAAAGTCCTGTTTTACATAGTGAATCAGCTGTTCTCTTGTCAAACTCCCTTCAGCAATACCTCTCACAAAGGGATGCTCAAAAATCGCTTGAAAAATGCCGTCCGCCTGCCGACGGAGCTCTTGTGTAAAGCTCATTTCCCCACCTCCAACAAAATGAAGAGCAGGAAGTCCCGCAAGAATGCAATTCCGGAACAGCGCTAAAAAGCCGCCCCGAAAACTGGAGCGGCTTCATCATAGGTCCAATGCGCAAAAAAGCACGAGGGACCTTATATACGAAGGCTCCACTTTCCTACGCTAGTACGAACTAGATCAGGTTCAAAGGGTCCAAGATACGTTCTTGTCTCAGCCATAAGCGGCTCCCCTAGTGGACTTCCTATTCTTTTGACTATTACTGTACATTCGTTCATACGTTATGTCAAACCGTCATCCATTCGCTCTGCGGCAGTTTGTGCTTGACCTGGAGTCACTCTAGTGTTAATGGTCAGTTCTATCTACACGAAGGAATTTGCGGCAAGCTCCAATGTCTAATAGGAAATGATTTACACCAGCAGGGAAATGAGCACAGGCAGTGTAACGAGTGAAATGATGGCACTGATGACGAAAGCAGAGGCCGTTTCCGATTCCAGACTTTCAAAACGCATAGCAATCATGGCAGCGACAGCTGAGCCTGGGAAGGAGACGAGTAAGACCGCCTTCACCGTATCGGCAGATGAAAGGCCGCACAGGTAGGCAATCAGCAGCATTAATAGAGGCTGTACAATCGTTTTTAACAGCGCGATGGCAATGGCGGTTATGCTGAAACTGATATTGCGCACGCCAATGGTCACACCGACCGCGAATAAAGCGGCCCCAGACGTAATATCCCCGATTTGATTGAACGATTTGTTCAACAAATCAGGGGAGTGGAAGCCGAACAGGGTCAAAATCACACCAATCAGCGGCACCAGCGCCAGCGGTTCTCTTAAACCGTGGAGAATGGAGTCCCAAATAAGCTTTCCGAGGGGACCATTCCGCTCTTTGCCTGAGTTCCGGCTGGCAACGGTAGCTATAATGGTAGCCGCCGGATCAAGAACGGCATTGACTACGATCCCCGTAATCGCAATCGGAATAGCTACAGCAGAGGAACCGTAGATGGCACCTAGCACTGGAATGCCCATAAAGGCAAACGTCGGCTGGGCCGAGTTCAAAGCAAACATGGATGCATCCTTTACCGATTGCTTCCCCGCAAACCAGCCCAACAGCAGGAGGACTGCATAAAAGCCGACAATACCCATGAACAGAGCCAGCAAGAAAGGCCATTGCTCTATAAGGGATTTCCTGCTGGTGGTCGTAATGCCGATGAATAAATGCGCGGGCAGCGCAAATTTGGTAACCAGTGAATTTAAGGCTTTCGAGGAAGAGGCATCGAAGCTTTTGTAATGGCCTGCTAACCACCCTAAAATAATGACGAAGAAAATAGGCACCAAAATATAAAAGATATGTCCGACACTCATGGATTGCTCCTCCTGAAAGCCCTATTAATGAGGGTGCTGTATTACGTTTTCCACTGCTTTTACCTTCGCATATTCCGGCTTCCACATCGCATCCCGAACGGCTTGCTCGATATCTGAAATGCGTGCCTGAGCCACCTGATCCTGAATCGCGGCTTTTCCTACTGCAACAGCAACGGCAAACGATACATCCCGTAATCTTCGGATGTTGGGAAGCAATGCACCTCCGGGTTTATCGGTGTCCACCCCATTGGCAACAGCGTCTGCCGCAGCAGTAAACATGGCGGGTGTGATTCTTTTAGCCTTGACCACAATCGCACCCAGACCAAGCCCTGGGAAAACAAAGGCGTTATTCGCTTGTCCAATTTCAAATTTTGTTCCGTTATAGCTGACAGGTTCAAAGGGGCTTCCGGTAGCGATCAATGCCTTGCCATCTGTCCATCGGATCAAATCCTCCGGAACGGCTTCTGCAAGGTTCGTGGGGTTTGACATGGGCATAATAATTGGGCGCTCTACATGCTTGGTCATTTCTTTGATAATCTCTTCTGTAAAGGCACCTGCTACGCCGGAGGTTCCGATCAATATCGTAGGTTTCACCTGACGGATGACCTCTAGCAGCGGTATTTTGCCGTCATCAGACCGGGTCCATGAGCTGACTTCTTCATTTTTGCGCACATACGGTTTCTGATAATCCAATACATCCTCCATATCGTCTGTTAGCAGACCGCGATAATCAAATGCCCAAAACGACTTGAAGGAATCCTCCTCTGCAAGGCCGTCCACGATCATGGCTCCCCGGATTTGGTCGGCGTTGCCGATTCCCGCTGCCCCCGGGCCGAAGACAAGCACTTTTTGCTCACGCAGCGGAACCTTGGTGACGCCTACTGCCGAGAGAATTGCAGCCAAGGTTACGGCTCCCGTACCCTGGATGTCATCGTTAAATGTAAGAATGCTTTGGCCGTATTTTCCAATAATATGGCGTGCATTCACACTACCCACGTCTTCCCAATGTAAAAGTGCCTTTGGGAATTGAGCTAACGTTTTGCTGACAAAGGTATCGATAAACTGGTTATAAGCCTCTCCGCGAACCCGTTTATGGCGGTTGCCGATATACAGCGGATCATTCAGCAGCTTTTCATTATTCGTGCCCACATCCAGCACAATCGGCAGCACCCGCCCTGGGTGAATCCCTGCCGCAGCCGTATACACAGCCAGCTTGCCAATCGCAATATTAATGCCTCCCACTCCCCAGTCACCGATCCCCAAAATACTTTCGGAATCCGTCACTACAATCAGATCCACATCCTCACCAGTCAAGCCAGAATTATAGAATGCTTGTCCGATGCCGTTCGGGTCATCAATCGACAAATAGACGCCTCCGGGGCGATTATACTCATGACTATATTCCTGAATCGCGGTCCCCACCGTAGGTGTGTACACTACGGGCAGCATCTCACTCAAATGGTCGGTTAGCAGCCGATAGTACAGCACGACATTTCGATTGTGAAGGTCATTCAGGAAAGCGTTTTTGCGCAGCATGGTCGGTTGTGCCAAAAATTGCTGGTACGCCCGGACGCTCTGTTTCTCCAGAGAAAGGATGGTTGGCGGAAGAATTCCTTCAAGACCCAGTTCTTTGCGTTCCTCTTCGGTAAAAGCGACCCCCTTGTTCAAAAGAGGATTGGCTAATACATCCTTTCCCCGTAGCGGGGTGGATAATGATCCGTCCTTATTTACATAAAATGCTTCCATAGAAATAACCTTCTTTCACTTCATATTAATGACTATTCGTGACGAAAGATGACATGTTGTCCATAGTATGGACGTGTGAATCTGTTTTATTCGCCTATTTTTATATGACAAAATAACCATAATTCATTCGGGTTTTGATCAAAAAGAACTATATATGAAGAATGGAGTGCGAGGTCTTTTGACACTTATTTTTACAGGGAAAAGTAGGTCTAAATGCTTGTTTTCTGCTAAATGTGAAATATCAGTCTCAATTCGACATTATCCATATGTATCATGGTATGTCAGATATTTTGTTAAAAAAATATGAAGGATTAGCAGCCATGTTTAATCCCTATAAGCAAACATTTTTAATTCCTTTTCAACAAAATAGAACTACCCGGAGGAAAAGGAGATGTTTGTGTGCAGGGACCTATAGCCATTTTTAGCGATAACCACAGGGCTATTGATTATCCCAATGTGATTTATTTTTACGAGTATATACAGTGCGAGGATCAGGAGGCCACTTTAGTCTATGAAGACGCATGCTGCTGCCTGATTGATTACAGGGAGCCTGGACAGGCTGTACGGGTAGCGAATCAGATCCGTAGTCGCTTTCCGCAGATGCCACTGTTACTGGTGACGGATGTATCGCATCCGTTCAGTGATCAGCATATGGTGCAGATTACCGGAATAGGTCGTTTGCGCCTGCTGTTTTGGCAAGCCAATGACAACGAAGAGATGCTTTCCGAAATTCAAAGCTTGCTCTATCCCGAGTATTCGGCCAAAAGCCAGCATATTGCTTTCATCTTGTCTGTATATAACGAGGAGCAGCGTTTTGTGCATGTCAAGAAGTTTGCTGAACGGCTGCAAGCCTTTATCCGCAGTCATATTGTGGAGGGCTCTATTTATCTCATTGATGATGGCAGTCATGATGGTACGAATGCCTTGATCAAAGCGCTGGAGGCGGCGACAGACCTGTCCGTGAACCGGATTAATCAGAATCTGAGCCCGCTGCTTCAAACCAGGGAACTGGGACGCAATACCCGCAAGGCTGGAACGTATTTGGAAGGGATGCGCACCATCGGCGCGGATTACTACGTATTTGTGGACGCGGACGATTCCTTTTTTATTGAGGATATCGCCAAAATGATTAATGTCGTTCGGCAGGGCTACTATGATGTGGTGATTGGAACCAAGGATATGACAGCCGAAAACCGTTCCTTATTACGGTCTGTAGTCAGTTTTGGCAAACGTGTCATTTCCCGGCCTTTTTTACCGACAGGCGTGGTGGATTCCCAAACAGGGCTTAAAGTGATGAGTTCGGTCGCTGTAAAGCGGATGTTCCCGCATTTGAAGGAACAACTCGGGCTGGCGCTGGATCTGGAAATGATGTTTATCGCCAAGCGACTCCAGCTTCGAGTGCTGCAATTACCTGTCAAGTGTATTGACCGGGATGGATCGCACATCCATGTCTGGAAAGATTCCATTCGTTTTTTGCGCTCCATCATTGATATTTGGCGACTGGATCGGCGGGTGAGATAAGAACGTGACAAACCGCTTGCGAACGTTGATGTTTCCTCTATTTAATGTGCTGCTGAACGGATTTAATTTTTTCTTCCATATTGCAGCGAGCTGGTATCTTACCGGACAAGCTTATGGTCAGGCGAATGCGCTGCTGGCCCTCTTTGCACTTTTGTCCGTTTTGGGCCTGTCTATTCAGCTATTAACAGCCAAACTGGTCTCCAAGGGAGATAAGAAGCTTCCACTGCGTAGACTGCCACTCGGTTCCCTATTGCTAAAAGCACCACTGCTGCTAACCGCGCTTGCCATGGTCATTTTGCTGGCGTTTCATCCGCTGCTGCGCTCGCTATTAGGTGTCGAGTCCAGCCCGCTGTTCATGCTGTATGGCTTGGTAGGGCTGCATATTCTCGTCAGCTCTTGCCGTGGAGATCTACAGGGCAGGGAACGCATGCTGGCGCTGAATGTGAACTATTACATTGAGGTTTTAGGAAAGCTGAGCCTGTTTTTTATGCTGGCTGCATCAGGACTTAAGCTGGAAGCCTTACTGCTGGCAAGCTGTGGGGGGATGCTGCTGTCGCTGCTTCACGGCTGGGCTGTTTCGGTTCGGGGCTTATCCTTACTCGGTCACACCAAGGAACGTATACCTTCCGGACTATGGAAATCACTGGGCCAGGATTTTACGGATAGTCTTATTACGAATTTATTTATTTTGTTCTGCATCTCTATTGACATGTTATATGTGCAGCATTATTTTCCCGAACAGGCCAGTGGCTATGCGATTGCACTGAAATACAGCCAGTTGGTCTATTACGTGTCGTACAGCCTGATTGCCGCCTTTATTCCAAAGCTCGGTGCGCAGGGTCATGATCGCCAAGCCCTGGGCAAGCTGGTTGCCGTCTATGCCGGATTAATGGCTGTTGCAGCTATCTGTGTATATGTGGGCACCACCTTTGTATTCCCACCCTCTATTCCCGTACTATTCGGGTCTTCATACCAGTCGGCAGAAGCCTATCTTCCGCTGGGAGGATGGGTGTATTGGCTGTTTTCTATCGTGCTGTTCTTTGTTCATGTGCATGTGTTGGTGGGCAGACGCAAATTTATGTTCGGGCTGCTGGCCGGAGCTGTGACTTTATTGGCAGCCTTTCATATTGCGCATCAAAACCCGTCTGAATTTCTGCTATCTGAATTGATTGTTTTCGGTGCCATGTCTCTCTACTTTGTGGTAGATGCCTATGTATATTTGTTCAAAATAAAGATAAGGGGGGATTCAACCCGTGAATACAATACCTGAACAGGATGGTAAAACCGTAGTTCTGTTGCTCTCCTGGCGTGACATTCGTTCGCCTAAAAGCGGGGGAGCCGAAATTTTTACCCACGAAATGCTCAAACGCTCACAGCAAGACCGTTTTCAGTTTATTCATTTTTCGCCCAGGCTCGAGGGGATGCCCGAGGAAGAAATCATAGACGGAATTACGTATATCCGAAAAGGCAACATTTATAGCGTCATTTATTATGCCATGCGCTATTATCGCCATCATCGCGAGCATATTGATTATGTGATTAATCAGGCGAATACACATCAGTTTTTCACCCGTTTCTGGGTGGAGGCGCCCAAGCGAATTTTCTTTATACATCAGCTAACAAGGGAAATATGGTTTGAAAATGCCGGGTTCCCGCTGAATCATATCGGATATCGTTTGGAGCCCTGGATGCTCAAGCTTGCCCGTAAGGATCGGACAATCACCGTATCCCCTTCTACCCGTTATGATCTGCTCAAGCTGGGCTTTCACCCGGATCGTGTTCATCTGTTGCCTGAAGGCATTGAGTTTGAACACTGGTCTCGGGAGCAATTCTTAACCAAGGAGTCCAATCCGACCTTTATGTACGCCGGGCGCTTTGTGAAATATAAAGGCATTGATCTGGTGGTTGAAGCTTTTGGAAGGCTCAAGAAAAAATTTCCTCAGGCTATGTTATGGATCGCTGGAAAAACCGATAAAACCTATGTGGCAGAACAATTATTGCCGATTATGAAACGGTATGGATTGACTTACGGAGAACCGGATGAACAGGGACAATCACAAGCGGATATTACCTTTTACGGATTCGTTTCAGCAGAGCATAAGCTGGAGCTGATGAGTCGCGCCCACGCGCTCGTCTTCCCTTCCTTGCGTGAAGGCTGGGGCTTGACGATTACCGAAGCAGCGGCTGTGGGGACTCCCAGCATCGTCAGTAATTCACCCGGACTGGTGGACGCGACGGATTTTGGGAAAAGCGGATACCTATGCTTTCACGGCGATGTCCGGGGATTATCTGAACAAATGGAAAGAGCAGCAAACGGCGGCGAAGACTATATGGCCATGCGTGAGCGGGCGTATCAGTATGCGCTGGGGTTTCATTTTGATCATACGGCAGCTGCATTTGAGCAGTTGATCGGAGAATGGGTAAAGGAGGCGGAACAGAGTGGACAAAGTGGTCATTCTCTTCTCCACGTACAACAATGAACAGACGATAGAGCCTTGTTTGCGGAGCTGTATGTGGCAAAATTACAAGGATCTGCATATCGTGATTGCCGATGACGGCTCGGAGGATCAGACGGTGGAGACGATTCGTACGCTAGCCGCAGGGAGTCCAGTACCCGTAACGATATTGGAGCTTCCTCATGGAGAGCGAGGAGTTGCGAGAGTCAAGGCGGTTGAGGAAGCCGGACGTTTGGGTGCCGAATACATACTTGTATTGGATTCCGATATGATTTTAGCCGAGCATTTGATTCAGCAGAGCATCGACTTTTTTGACCATCATCAGGACATCGGCGCATTGGTCGTTCCCGAGGAGGCCTATTCAGAAGCAGCCAACTTTTTTTCCAAAGTCAAAGTCTTTGAGCGGAATGTGATTAACAACGCGGGTGACACCTTGGGAAAACGTTCGATTGAAGCAGCGCGCTTCTGGCGAATGAGCGCTTATGAATCGACAGGCGGATTTAACGCAGAGCAGATTGCTTTTGAAGAAATACAGCCGACCTTGCGTTATATAGAGTCTGGCGGAGTCATCCGGCGGGCGGTGTTTACACGTGTATATCATGATGAAAAACAAGTCTATCTGCGTGATGTATTACGTAAAAAAGCTTACTACTTTTCGGTGATGGATCGTACGCTGTCGTCTGAGGAGGGTGGATTGCGGAAGGCGCTGGAACGGTGGTACTTTTTCCGTCCAGTGCTATATACATGGAGCAATCTGAAAAGCTATATTCGTCACCCGCTGCTAACGGCGGGGATGCTGTGGATGTATGCATGCCTGACCGTGATTGGGGCAGCCGCCGTGTTAAAGGGCGGCGCCCGTCACTCAGGCGATCTCGCTAAGGCGGATAAGGCGTAAGGATGAACGGCCCAGGGTCAGCGTATCCACCGTGTACAGGTCGAGATCGGAAGATTCCAACTCATCATACGGTATATACAGTGAGTGTGCAGTTAACTGAATGCCTTCCTGTTCAGGATGACGAAGCGAGCTGCCGACAGGATACAGCTCAGCGAGTGCAACATGTACAGCGGTTACGATATCTTGCTCATTGAGCAGCACATAAGGTCGGTATGGAGCATTCAGAATGCTGTCTAAAAATACCGACAAGTTGGAAGCCACGTTCTGGTGTGCATACAGGCGGTTTCGGTTGAGCTTGGCTTCATCAAGCGCCTCGTATAGGATCTTTTTCAGTGTGTCATCATCCAGCTCCAGTGGTTTGGTCAAAAAGCGGAATACGCCCACTTGATTAATCGCGGATAAAATGGTCTGCGTATGCAGGTGACCTGACAAAATGATCCGCACGATATGGGGATAATCCTCCTTGATCATGCGAAGGAAGGTAATCCCGTCCAGACCAGGCATAAGCAGATCGGAAACCACGACATCAATGGGGTGCTGCTCCAGCACCTGCAAGGCTTCTTTGGTGGTATGAGCAGTATGTAAGGTGAACCTTTCTTCCGACAATGTCCGTTCAAGCAGGGACAAAACCATAGGGCTGTCGTCAACAAATAGAATGTTTTGGGGTGTCATATGAACTGCGCAACTCCAATCAGGAAGTAAGAAATGAGGAACTACATGTATAATATCAGCGTTTTGGCATTTTTGAAAGATGTCAATACAGAACGAGCGCTGCGTCTGTTTTGTGAACGATTCGATTCGGCTGAGCATGCGCTCTGGGAAAAAGGAATGCGTCTGCTTCACCAGTATCATGCTGCACGGCATGCGGGAGTAACCCTGACCGTCTCCAGCGCACTTCAGCATATGGACGATCGTCATGATATTTACATTATTGATCTGCGCGAGTATAGCGAAGAAGAGCTGGATCGTTTATATATTGCAAAAACCTGCGAGTTGCTGCTGTTGACGGATGGGGCAACGGAAACCGCTGCGAGGTTTGCCGCACTCCAGCGTCGGACTCCCCGGCTGTTGTGCGCACGGCTTCCGCTGGTCAGCTACGAGCTGGAGTGTCTGATGCAGGCTATTCTGGGCCGAATCGAACCGAATGGAGGAGACAGGGAAGCATGAGACGATGGGCTTTGTTGAAACCGGGTTGGCAAAAGCTAATCTTGTACCTGCTAGTTCTGGGTATGACCATGCTTCTGGCCATCGTGCTTCAGTGGTTTATTGTTCGACAGTTCAGCGGTCAATTGGCGGACATTCAGGACAAGCAGCTACAGTACGAAGTACAGGAATTGTCTAGTCGTATATCCGAGCATTACGCGGCATGGCAGGGTGAACTGAATGATCTGGCCTCCAGCCTTGGCAAAAACATACTGAATCAGGGGACGCGTCAGTATACCGAGGGCTTTAAGCGTGAAAGCGGGGCATTTTATGTGCTGGATGAACAGTATCGTGTGATCGCCGGACGTGACAACCGTGAGATGAAAAGCGCGGTACAGCAAATTAAACTGCTGCAAAACGGCTGCGCCGCAAGCCCCTTTGTGACAGAGGACCATCAGCCTGTGCAGTATATCGTATGCAGGATTCAAGGGGCGCAGACGGGCGGATTTATGGTGCGTACCATTGACTCCGGTATGCTCGGCGGCATCATCAAGAGTAAACCGGTCAATCAGCATGAGACTTTATTTTATAATGCACAATTCAAGGTTGTAGCTTCCCTCAACACACCGGATATTAATCGGACAGACATTACGGGCGTGACCCGCAGGCTGCTGGAGGGTAATACGGGCGTTGTGGAAGATCAGGGAGTGAAGCACGGAATAGGGTTCAGCCGCATTGGGGAAGAGGCTCTTTACATTTCCGTTAAGAATGTTGGTCAGGACACTGCCCAGCGGATAAGCTCTTTTCGCAAAAAGGTGTGGCTGGTCATGATTGTGCTATTGTTTATGCTGTGGGCCATGTTTGTACAGTTTCGCAGACGGATCGTGAAGGATACGCTCGTGAATAATCAGGTGTGGGACCAACGACGGGATGAAGATATGCGTCAGCAGCAGGATACGTATTACTTGCCGTTAATGCAGACGATTGAGCAGCGGCTACAAGAGTTGCAAGAGCAGACTACGCGCCTGACAGGCGGAGACGATTTGAAGCTGTTAGGCTTTTATCATGATCTGGCGAACCGCTTTGAGGCAGCTTCCAGTCAGGGAAAGGGAGCAACCCATGAGGAATTGGAATATTTCCGTGAGCTGAATGAAAATTTCATTCAGGGACGTCTCAAACAGGAATCCTCACTGGGAGGGCTGCTGACTGGAGTCCGCACCTTGCGTGACGAGTTGGAAGAGAAGATGCACGACAATAGCGGAATCAGCTTCACAGATATGAATGAAGTGTTGTCAGAATCGCTGAAATGGGCGAGCCGTTCGTTTAACATGAAAAATATTCAGGTCATCTTGCGGCAAGAACCTGTTCCGTCCATCGCAGCCCAAGCGCCGATGCTGTACAAGACGATTCAGGGATTGCTGGAAAATGCGGTGCAGGCAATGGGCCAAGCGGATGAGCTGCCAGAGGATCAGGATCGAAGCCGAACGGGTCTGCGCACCAAGCGGCAGACTCAAGTGCTTAAGGTCAGCTCGCGGCTGGAAGAAGGAGAAATCGTTATTACCATTGAGGATACGGGCGGCGGTATCGATGACAAGATGCGTTGGAGCTATTTCCAGCCGGACTATTCCCAAAACTCGCAAGAGCATACGTTCAGCCTGTATCATATGGATGCCTATCTAAAGACGATCAGTGGCCGCTTAAAGCTGCGTAATACGGATCAAGGCTTGCAGGCAATCGTTCGTTTGAGAAGATAATCGGAAATTTCAAGAGAGGGGGGGCCAGGCATGGTGAGAAAATGGATATTTCGATACCGCTATGATATGGCAGCAATCTTGCTGATGCTGGCTGCGATTGGCGTATATCTTGCGCCTATCTATGGACCAGGGCAAATCGTATTTAGTGATATTGCCTTTGGAGCCACCTCTCATCGGTATCTGGAGGAAATTATGGGGGTATGGAACGAACGGTGGTCTACCTCTACCATGTTCAATGCTCCCCGTATCCTTTATATCTTGCCCTTCTATGGACTTTCGTTGCTATTCGGAGAAAGCGGCCCGGTCTTGCTGAAGTCGTTTATCACGGGTCTGCTGTTTGTTTCGGCATTTTCGATGTATGCCTTTGCCAAGCGGCTGGTCAGTGTATATTATTCACCGAGCTTTACGAAAACCCGTATTTTTGCCATCATGATCGGCGCACTGTTTTATGCACTGAATCCGTGGGTTATTTTCCGCATTCAGCATATCTATTTGCTCTGTGGATATAGCTTGTTCCCGTTAATGCTGCGCTTCTTTTTCAGCGCGGTTGATCCCAAATTTCAAATTCAGCAAATTAAAAACTATAATCCTCACAAGCTGTACCAGCGGAACTGGATAGACTTGTTCCTGTTGGCTGCGGTATTTACCGTTAGCGCCGCTGCCATTCATTATTTTTTCTTCGGCATGATTTATTTGGGCTTGTTCACCACGCTCCTGCTGATCAAACTGACCTGGACGCACCGCAAGGCCGGTCGCACCTACCTACAGCCGTTATACGGCAATTTTTTGCGTAAGGGGATCATTTTTGGCGTGTTCTTCGGCCTGCTCAGTTTTTATTGGTTGTCCCTGTATCTCGGCAGTATGGTGATGGATGCCCAGGCGTCCCAGCATAATATCAACGTCGTCGATACTCTGTCCCTGTTCAGTCGTAACAGCAGCTTATACAATGTGGGCTATTTGCTGAGCTATTGGTGGCCTATGTTTTCCTTCTCCTCACTGCCTGCGATGTTTTATGTGGGAGGGGGATTTTTACTGCTCTTGATTGGCTATGCGATGGTGACGCGCTCACACAAAAATCCGATCATTCTGATCTTTTCGCTGCTTACGCTTTTGTTTCTTGTTGCCGCCACCGGGACAACCTTTCCGTCCATTGCCAAGTGGTTTGTCATTCTGGTTACGAAGACCCCTGTGATTGGCTCGGTTTTCCGTGATCCCAACAAGTTTATCGGGCTGATTGCCCTTAATTTCGGGGTGCTGCTGACCTTCGGTGTAATCCAGTTTATGGAGTGGTTTGGATCATCACCGCTGCAACGAGTGTATAAAAAGCTGGCGCTTTTCGTTGTCGTTCTATGTCTTGGCGTGTATTTTGCACCCTTGCGTACCCAATTTATTGAGGGCTATTACAAGCCTGTTCAAGTGCCGGAGTCTTACAGTCAAGTGGCTGAAAAGCTGACAGACCCGGATCGCTTTGACAGCAAAGCCTTGTATTTTCCGATTGCCGATAATATGATTCAGAGCTTTAACGGAGTAGCCACGCCCAAATGGAATAAGGGTAAGACAGCAACCGAGAAGGCAACCGGAGATTTTCAGGTCTACTCTTCTCCTAAAAATACAATCTTTCATCATGAAGGCAATGACCCTGGTATTACATACTATGTGAACTTTCTGGAGTATTTACTGGACAACGGACTAAGCTCGCGGTTAGGCTGGCTATTTTCCACTTTTGGGACCAATCAGCTAGTCTACCATGACGAATATGAGGGACAGGAGAAGCGGCAGGATTTCCACCTGTCTCAGCTAGAGGGTCAGACCGGGCTGAAGCGCACGTACAAGAACGGACTTTTTTCCATATTTAATCTGGATCAGGCCCCGCCTTATATGAACATATTAACGAGCAAAATTGTGACACCTTATGGCTTTAGCCGATTGGAGAGCTACAGTCATCTGCCTGGATTTGATTTTAGTCGCTTCGGGGTACTATTCAGTGCATTGAAGCCTGAGCTAAAAACCATTCAGACGGTCAACAAGGGGGATTATGTGGAAGCAGCCTCCTTTAATGATTTGCTGTTGTCACAGCTTCCGGCAGAGGATTACTTGCGGCCGTTTGATGTCATTGAAGATGGAAACGCCTTTTTAAAATGGTCCAAAACCTTCGCCTCGACCAACGATTGGTTATGGTATTTATCGTCCCAAAATATACGGAATTTCCCGTTTGATATGGAAATGGACGCTGGAATTGCTGTCACCTTTGCTAGTAAGAAGCTGGATGTGGCCCCTTATCAGATGAGCAGTATTGAGGGGAAAACAGTCGTGGATTTTGATTCCATGCTGCGGACCGAAACCTTTTTCAAACCGGATAATCCGCAGTTGTTCAGCGTGGAGGCTAACCCGCGTGAGGAATTGAATGATGTGCCGACCCTGCACGGCGAGATTATGAAGGGAGACCCGAGTAATATATGGCAGGTCGCCAGATCCGGTTTGCTGGAAGCCAAGGAAAATAACCCGTACCAGTTTCAGATCACCGTCTCTGGACGCGGCACGAACAAAATGCATGTTAAAATGAGATTTTATGATAAGCAGATGCGTGAGCTGGGGGTTAGCTATGTCGTGGCACCTTCAGAGGGATACGATTTTGATGGTGTGAAATTTTACGGGGAATATGTGTCCCCGCCGGGCAGCTATTGGATGCGAATGGATTTGTTAACCCTGCAACGCCCGCAGCAAAAGAACTACTGGTGGATTCATGATATCCAATTACGTGATTTAGGACAATATAGTAAGCCTAACGCATTTACAATGCACAAAAAGCTGGAACAGCCGCAAACCTCCCATGTCTATGCGAGAGTGTTTATGAATAAGGCAGGCGGGAAGCTGCAGGTTACGCTGCCGGGCGGAGTGGTCGACATCAAGACCCAGGATGAAGGCTTGAACCAGTTCCAATGGGTTGACCTGGGGGAGCATGCTTTTCCCAAAGGGGATACCCCGATTACGGTGAATAACCTGCAAGGCTTTAATGCGGTCAATCAATTTGCGATTGTACCTGTAGACCAACTGGATGAGCTATCATTTCCGGTGGAGCAGGCGTTGAAGCGAGGCAAGCTCTTTTTCACCCTGGAGGCCGAGAGCGATTTTAACGCCCAAGGCAATGTACAGTCAGAGCGTGCTCTGCCGAGGCTCAGCATGGGACGGGGAATCAGCTATCAGAAAGGGGCATTAAGCAGGGACGTGGAGATCGCCAAGACCGGCACCTATTCCACAGCTATTCTGGCTGATTTACCTGCCGGGTATCAGGGGGCATTGACAATGAAATGGACGAATGAAGAGACAGGTAAGGTGCTGACAAGAACGATCCATACAGGTGAATCGTATACGCGGTTGCCCGTTACCTCTTCATCCGAAAAACAGGTCATTGAAACGGTGCCGAATCAGGATGGCTTTGCCAAACAAATCATTCAAATTCCCGGTCTGCTGAACAATTATGGACGTGTAGAGTTCAAGGATCTATTTTTAACTAAAGGGAAATATCGCTTAACGCTGGTGTTGGACAGTCAGGTGCCGTCCATGAGCGGATATGGAGATATTCATCGGATGGCTGCGCAGGAAATGACGGTTATGCCAGAGGATGACACGAAGGAATCTTTAAGCAATGATGTAGGCTGCGTGGCGGATATTCAGCCTGGCAAGACGAGTGTGTCATCAGGTGGCGAGGGGTTGTCCATTCGTTACGCACCGAGCTATTCATGTGATTGGAATATATATGCGTCGAAGAAGATGAAGGCTGAGCCGCTGCAAGAGTATGCTGTACAACTGGATGCGCGGTCGGAGCAAATTGGAAGTCGGCATATGAAGGTCATTTTTTTGAATAAAGCCTCCCAAATCCTCCAGACCTCTTATATTAACGAGGTGGAGGAGCGGGATAAGGAGCAATGGAATCATTATGATCAGATTGTGAAGGCTCCGGCAGGTACCGCCTTTATGCAGTTTCAGATTTTGGCCCATGCCCATAAGAAGCAATCAGGCTTATTTCAAATGAAGAATTATTCCATTATCCCTTATCAGGCGATGATTACAGTGGATCAGCTTACGCTGTTTGAGGGGACGGATATGGAAACCTTTTTTACGGCTCCCCATGCTTCAGAAAGTATTCAGGCTACTCGTGAAAATTCCATGGAACGCAGCTTTACGCTGTATAATCCGGCACATCAGCAGGTGCTGATTCGAGTAACCGAGTCGCCCAATCCACTGTGGGAATTCAGACTGGGAAGTGAAACCCAGCGTGCCCGTCTGTCGGTGAATGGAGTGACCACCGGATTTATAACAAGTGGTAACGGAAGCGGCAAGGTCGTCATTATTCTGGCTTCCGCCTACCGTTTTGGCTGGATACTGTTCATCATTGGGATACTTGGTGGAGCGGCTTGCTTTCTTCCATATCGGCGATGGAAAAAACGAAAGATTCCATAGAAGGAAGTTACCATGATGCAACCCAATAGCCATCAGACGGCATGGCTACATCTCGTATTTGTACCCCCGGCCCCAAACTGTACGGATGTGCTGGGGATTTTTGGGATCACGTTCGATTTTTTTGCGGAGACTGGAGATATGTACGTCAATCGTGCGGTCAAGATAGGCACCGTCTCCGCCTTTAATCCGGTCCATCAGCTCACTGCGGGTAAAGACTTTGCCCGGATAGCAGGATAGCTCTTTTATAATGGAAAATTCGATTTGAGTCACTTCAACCTCCCGGTCATCGACCAACAGGCTGTGACGATAATCATTCACCCAGACCCGCACTTTTTTGAGCTTTTTGGTTACGGCTTGAGACTCGGCAGGGATGTTGCGGCCACAGCGGCGCAGTAAGGCTTTGATACGGGCGTTTAGCTCTCTCAGGTTGAATGGTTTGCATAAAAAGTCATCCGCCCCGTCATCCAATGCTTTAATTCTTATATTCAAAAGGGTATTGTTGGAGATCACCAGCACAGGCACCGTCGTATATTGACGGAGCTGACCGATCAGTGCGTATTCGACCATACCGGAAAACATAAGATCGGTCACAATAATATCAGGCTTAAAACGCATAAGTGTCGGCAGTGCTTGTTTGGAATCGTAAATAAGTTCGGTATGATAACCTTCTTCCTGAAGATGAAGTGCGATCATATCTGCTAAACTTTTTTCATCTTCAATGATAAGTATTTTAATGGACATAACTGACAGCTCCTGTACAAACAAATATACAAATACATGTTGTAAATCATGTATAAATTTCGATTTATGCATACTTATGTAATCGGCAAATTTATGAAAAACGAACAGTGTCAGATGGCACGTATTTATTAATTTCAAGGAAGAAGGTTGCACAAATGCGAATGATTTTATTATCTGGAGGTTCTGGTAAACGTCTCTGGCCTTTGTCCAATGAGAGTCGCCCTAAGCAGTTTCTTACGATTCTGCGTCATGACGAACGACCTGAAAGCATGCTGCAACGGATTTGGCGGCAATTATCTGAAGCAAATTTGGCAGGGAAGGCCTATTTTTCAACGAGTGGAACTCAAGGTGAGCTGATCCGCGGGCAAATTGGGGCGGAGGCTGTAATAATTGAGGAGCCTACTCGACGGGATACATTTCCAGCCATTTCTTTGGCTGCGGCCTACTTACATGACCGGGCAGGTGCGTCGCGCGACGAGATTGTAGGGGTCATGCCAGTGGACGGATATGCGGGGGATGAGTTTTTCGACCATTTACGCAGGCTTCCATCTATATTGGAGCAATCTGGGAGTGACATCGCACTCATGGGAGCTGTTCCAACGGAGCCTTCTGACAAATATGGCTATATTGTTCCTTCGTCATCTCCCTCCCCCAATCAGCCGTATCTCAGGGTTAGCTCATTTGTGGAAAAGCCGGATCTGATCCGTTCGGAGGCGCTGATCCGGGAAGGAGCACTATGGAATTGCGGTGTGTTTGCTTTCAGGCTTGGTTTTTTATTGGACATGCTGGAGCAAAAGGGGCTATCATCGGACTATGCATCTCTTTCGACAAATTATGAAGAAATGCCCAAAACAAGCTTCGATATTGCGGTGGTGGAACAGACCCGTCAGCTTTCAGTGCTTCCGTATCATGGGGAGTGGAGGGATTTAGGAACGTGGGATTCGCTGGTGCGGGAAAGGAGTTCGGAGCTGAGCGGCCCGGGCTATATTTCGGAAGCTTCTCATGATTCGCATATTATTAATGAACTGGAGATTCCGGTTAGCATCTGGAATGTCCCGGACATCATCGTCGTTGCCGGACCGGATGGCGTGCTGGTCACCGACCGACAGTCGTCCACAGGGATTAAGGATATGGTGGCGGAAATTGAGATTGGCCCTCGCTTTGAGGAGCGCTTTTGGGGGAAACAGACGGTATTGTCCCACCAACAAGCGACCAGCGGCTTACAGACAGTCACCAAACGGGTAGTCATCTCTGCTGGAAGATTCATCAGTTATCATGAGCATCAATTCCGTAAAGAGGTTTGGACTATTGTGTCCGGGGTGGGAAGCGTCTGTATCGATGGAATAATGCAAACGGTCAACCCCGGTGAGGTTATCGTCGTAGAGCCGGGTACGAAGCATTATATAGGTGCTATCGAGGGGGATTTGGAGTTCATCGAATCTCAAATTGGGCATATTGTGTCAGAAACGGATATTATCAGATACGAATTTCCCGACTCCATCTAACACTGGCTATCGTATGAAGTAAATCCATAATAATAGGACTCAGCCGGTACGGACGGTGCTATTATAAGGTAGTGAAGGAAAGTTAGGAACTGTTTTTCTTAGTAACCTTAAATCATCTGAAAATTCCCAAAAAAGGTATCCATGCGGTGAACGCGTGAATACCTTTTTCTGCATGGGAGCTTGTCCATAAGGCATGGTATAGGATGATGCTTATAAAATCAGTTTCTTGGAAATCAGCCACTCTTTTACCACATCCGTACTGAGGTCTCTTTCAGGTGTCCATTCCACCTTATCCACCAGCTTGCCATGTCTGAATTCCGCAATGGTGGGGGTATACTTTACGTTGTATTCTTCTTTGAATTTATTCCATTGAGGCTTGTCCTTATGAATTTTGTGAACATTTAAAAAAGTGATTTTGGAGCCTAGATCATACTGCTCGATCATCTTATTAAAGTTAGGCTCAAAGCGGTTGCAGTCACCGCAACTGGGTCTGCCAACATAGACAAACACACTTTGATCCTGCTGGATCAGGTTCTTAAAACCATCAACTGTAACCGCATTCAAATGGTCGTATATTTCGGGATAATTGCTTTTACTCGCTTGAATCTCTTTGTCTTTTTGCTGAACAACCTGCTCCAGATCCTGAAACTTGAACACAGCCGAAATAGCGATAGCAATGACGAGCAGTGCAATCACGCTTAAACCGACAATATATCCTTTTTTCACAGAAATCCTCCTTTATTTAACAATCTTGTACATACCATAAATGATATTTCCATTTTTCGCTGTAATACTTGTCTCACTTTGTATAAAAAAAGAAGCTTTCCATTCGGAAAGCTTCTTTTTTGAGCAGTATTAGCTGGTTTTATTAAGGTTTAATGGAAGTTAGACAACCACCGTCATCAGGTAGTCTTGTCGTTTCACTTCAGATTCAGTTGTTTTCAGAACATCCAGATACTGAGCAGAATTCGTCACGATGATCGGCGTAGCTGTCGGGTAACCTGCAGCTTGAATTTGTTCAATGTCAAATTCGAGCAACAGCTGTCCCTGTGTAACCACGTCGCCTTCCTTCACACGTTTGTCAAAAAATTGTCCTTTCAGCTTTACCGTATTCACGCCAACGTGGATTAGAATTTCTGCTCCGTCATTGGAAGTAATACCGATAGCATGTCCGGTCGGGAATACTGTCGTAATTGTTCCGTCCACAGGAGAAGTCAGTACGCCCTCTGTAGGTTCAATCAGAATTCCTTTACCCATAGCCCCTGAGGCAAAAGCGACATCAGAAGATTCTTCGAGTGGCAGCACTTTACCTTGCAGCGGACTTACGAGAATTTCCTTCTCAATCACAGTTTCTTTCTTTTCTGGTGTTGGTGCTGCTTTGACAGTTTCTTCTTTTGGATCATCAAAGCCCAGAATCATAACCAGTACAGCTGCGAGTACAAAGGCAACGAGCAGGCCGATGACAAGCCACAAGAACCCAGTTCCAAAATAAGTAGGCAATGCCAGCAAACTAGGCAGGGAGAAGGCTTTTGCAGTTGCTCCGCCGGAAGCAATAATAGCCCCGCCAATACCACCGGAAATACAAGCATAAATAAATGGCTTTTTCAATTTCAAAGTTACACCATAAATCGTTGGTTCTGTAATCCCAAAAACAGCCGCCAGCGTAGAGGACCCGGCCAAAGCCTTCATTTGAGTATTTCGGGATTTTAGGAATACCCCCAATGTTGCGCCGGCTTGAGCCAGTACGGCTGCTGTAAGCATCGGAAGCATCGTGTCATAACCCAATGTTGCAATATTTGACAGCATGACCGGAACGAAGCCCCAATGTACACCGAAGATAACAAATACTTGCCAGAATGCCCCGGCAACAGCCCCGGCGATCAATGGACTTAAATTGTATACCCATGTAAAACCGTTCGCCAAGCCTTGACTGATCATGTTACCTATTGGACCAAAGGCCAGGAATGTCAACGGAATAACGACGAGCAGAACCAGCATCGGAACGATAATATTTTTAACCGATTGATGGATAAAGGAATTGAACCAGCGTTCCACATAGGACTGAACCCAGACCGCGAGAATAATTGGAATGACACTGGAACTGTAATTAATCAGAATGATCGGAATACCTAAAAACGCCAATCTTTCTGGGTTGCTCACCGCCGTTATAACAGCCGGATAGACCAGAGCTCCAGCAATGGCTACCGATACAAAAGTATTGGTCTTAAATTTACGGGACGATGTAACAGCCAGAAATACGGGCAGGAAATAAAATACGCTGTCCGAAGCAGCGCTTAGGAGCAGATACGTACCGCTTTTATCATTAATCCAATGGAGTGACAAAATTAATGCCAGAATCCCTTTGAGTAAACCAGCTCCGGCAAGAGCGCCCAAGAGAGGAGAAAAAATGCTGGAAATGATATCGACGGCTTTACCAAGAAAGTTCGTTTTTTCGGAAGACTCTTCCTTTGGCTCACCTGCATTTTCGGCATCCTGCAAATTCGTATCTGCCATCATATGCTCAAATACTTGACCTACATTATTGCCGATAACAACTTGAAACTGGCCACTGCTTTCCACCACCGTAATGACACCGGGCGTTGCTTCCAATGCAGCTTTGTCTGCTTTTGTACGATCATTTAATTTAAATCTCAAGCGTGTAGCGCAATGGAATACCGAATTGACATTCTCTTCGCCGCCAACGAGGGTCACTATTTTTTTGGATAGCTCTTTATCGCTCATGTTCAGAACTCCTTATGGGTTATTCTTGTTATGGATAGGATTTTCTGTTTCATGTTGGTAAGATGCGCCGGCGTGCATCTTTTTAACCTTGTAAACAAGAAAAACCTAAACTCGTGGTAAAAACAACGCACCCTCTCCATAGAGGAACGCCGATTTCACCATCAGTTTAGGTTTTGCCTGCCTTACCAGTCACAATCCATGAACGATGAAGGTATGAAGTTTTTAGCCAGATCTATGATTCGACTTGTTACTTAGCAATGTTATTCCGCGATATTATTTCGCTCGGTCACTCGATGAATATGAATGGTCAGATACACATATTCATCCTTGCTTAAATATTGATCGTATGTTTTTTCCAGATACTCATTGATCTTTTGCGCACAAGCGAAAGCTTCGGTATACGTCTGCTTTACCTGGTTGTACAAAAATTCTTCCCCGCTGTGAATGACCTCTTTACGAATCACCCGCATCGCAAAATATTGCAAATGCGTCAAAAATCTCGAATAGCTAAAAGAGGACTCGTCCAGCACAATACCGTAATGATACGTAATAATATTCAATATATGCTGAACAATCTCGGTCATTTTCAGCGTAGACTTCATTTCGTTACCGTCGATCCGAGCATTCACCATATGCAATGCGATAAATCCTGCTTCATCTTCGCCCAGCGTTACTCCAAGCGTGTTTTCGATTTTTTGCAGAGCGTCCAGCCCAACTTCAAATTCTTTTTTGTAGAAACGCTTAATTTCATACAGCATCGCGTTTTGAAGTGCCAGTCCTTTTTCCTGCCGTTGTACGGCAAAATGAATATGATCAGTCAACGTCAAATAAATATTGTCGCTTAATTCTGTATCCAGTACTTCCGTTGCATGCTTTACGATTTCATTCACGACCTCCAGATGAGATACGGGAATATCGTTTAGCAGCTCGGTAAGTCTGGCCGTGAACTCGTTTTCATTTAACATGAAAATCTTATCTATTTTATCATCATCGACGTGGTCGCCAGCCACCTTTTTGAAGGAAATGCCTCTTCCCATCACGATGACCTCTTTGCCTTTATCATTTTTAGTCAACAGGACGTTGTTATTGAGCACCTTCTCAATAATCATTGAAGTTCCCCCTTCCATCCTTTACCAATAAAAAATGCCCAAGCACAATTCAATACTATTGTTAGCAATAGCACTCAATTGAACTCAGGCATTGCCCGCATCACCGGTCACAATCCTTTATATAGTGCTATTGTAGCACAAAAAAAAGCGATTTCAACATATTTTATTCTTATTCGACAAAAAACATTACAAACACAGGTCCTTTCGCCTAGCCCCTCAGTTAAGCGGTACTCTATGTAGTCGTGCGTTCAATGAGGCTGTATTGCAGGGAATGCAGCTCCATTTGGTGACCTATGAGCTGAGGGGAAAGCATGTAAAAGGCATTTTGCGCTTGAGCCTTAATTGGATTCTGAACGGTTGTAATGCCCATAGTATGCGAAAGCTCCGTGTTATCAAACCCGACAATCGCCAGATCTTCTGGTACGCTCAGCAGTTGTCTGCGGGCTTCGCAGAGAACACCAACCGCCACATAATCATTGGAGCACAGAATAGCCTGTGGGAATTCGTCCCGATACTGTAACAAATCGCGCACCACCTGCTCACCGTCACGGATGTTATAGATGGAAGATTGATTCCAATGCTGCAATATAGGAAGATTATGCTGCTCCATGATATACGTATAGGCTCGTTGTCTGCTGTGGGTGTTGATGCTGCTCGGGCGGCCAAAGGCATTGGCTATACGAGTATAGCCTTTTTGTATCAAGTGTTTTAGCGCTAGCATGTATCCTTCGTACTGATCCATGGCGACGGAACGAATATCGGTATGATCCATTCGTTGCCACGACACGATCGGGCCATACTTGCAATAAGTGCTTAACAAATCGGTATCATTTACACAGGAAATGATGACCAGCGCATCAACTCTTTTTCTTTTCAAATCTTCGAAGGCCTGAAGCTCTTTCTTCTTGTCTTCTTCCGAAGTATAAATAATCGTTTGAAATTCGTACTGGCCTGCCACCTCTACAAAGCTATTCAGAAATGCGAGAACAATTTCATTAATGGTTGGAGTGATGATGCCAATTTGAAGGGTCTGACCCTTGGATAAGGAAATGGCGTTCCGGTTGGGAACGTAATCTAGCTCCTGCATGATTTTTAAAATCTTGCTTCTCGTCTCCTGGCTCACATGGGGGGACTTGTTTAACACTCTGGATACCGTAGCTTTGGAAAAGCCCGCCAGTTTGGCAATTTGATCAAGATTCGACATGCTGCTTCTCCTCACATATGAAAAAATATTTGACATGAAACGCGTTACAACGGTTAGGATGCTTATGAGGGCATTATGTCTATTTTATAGCATCTGTCGATGCATTTCAAAAAAACGCTCCTTATGTTGTGGTATTATTCTGGCGATACTTGCGATATGGTAAAGCTAAGTCGCCTTACTTGGCAGACCGGGGCAAGTCGGATATGACATCAAGTCTATTTGTACTCCTCATGGCGCTGATGCTTACAATGAAACTATATTGTATTACCCGGACAAACCCGGACAAAAAAGTGATGTGCACGGCACACCCAAACTGGTTAAGGACGAGGACATTTTGCTGACAATCGAAGTATTTTACGAGGCTCAGGAATTTTATCGGATCATTGCAGAAAAGGGCAAAGACCGCTATGAAGAATTGAAGTCATTGAGCATAGAGGTTCAGAAGATCAGCAATGAACTGCGCCATCAAAATGGCATTTATTTTGAAGATGGACAAAAATAACTAAAGTAAGGAGGGGATGTATTATAAGTTCTAGTAGCTGCCAACTCATGTGAAGGTGCTTACAACGAGGATGGTAAAGGCTGGTGCATTCAGGACGTTATGGAATACTTACAAGTGTTAACATATCCAATAAGAAAAGAGGCTCTCATACCATGACTAAGATATTAAAAGGATTTCCGAAAAACTTTCTGTGGGGCGGGGCAACCGCAGCTAACCAATTGGAAGGCGCTTTTGATGTAGATGGAAAAGGATTGTCCAGTGCGGACGTGATCGCCTATGTACCCAAAGCAGAGCGCACAAACGATCATGCTATAGAGATTTCGTCCGAGCGACTCGAGGATATTTTGTCTGGTAAGGTAAATGCCCGTTTTCCAAAGCGCGAAGGTGTAGACTTTTTCCATCATTACAAAGAAGATATCGCATTATTTGCGGAAATGGGCTTTAAGGTATTCCGCATGTCCATCCACTGGTCGCGGATTTTCCCGAATGGATATGATGCCGAGCCGAATGAAGCAGGCTTGCAATTCTACGATAATGTATTTGACGAGCTGCGCAAGTATGGGATAGAGCCACTGGTGACATTGTCCCATTACGAAACACCGCTAGGTCTTACACAGAAATATAATGGCTGGCTGGGTCGTGAAGTGATACAGCACTACGTAAATTATGCTGAAACTGTGTTTACACGTTATAAGGATAAAGTGAAATACTGGCTGACTTTTAATGAAATCAATGTGATGACGATGAGTCCGTTCACAGGTGGCGGTGTGGTCATTGACCGTGTAGATAACAAGCAGCAAGCGATCTACCAAGCCCTGCATCACCAGTTTGTGGCGAGCGCATTAGCAACAAAACGAGGCCATGAGATTATTCCTGGCTCTCAAATCGGCTGTATGCTGGCTCGTATGGAAAGCTATGCACATACGTGTAACCCGGAGGACGTGCTGAAAAGTCAGCATGAAAACCAAATGAATCTGTTCTTTACGGATGTACATGCCCGTGGGGAATATTCAAATTATATGAACCGTTATTTTGAAGAGAATAATATTGTTTTGCACACAGAACCCGGCGATGCCGAAATTCTGAAAAACAACACGGTCGATTACATCTCATTCAGCTATTATATGACCTTGACTGTCTCAGCAGGTCCGGAAGGCGAGAAGGCAGCGGGGAACCTGATTGGCGGCGTTAAAAATCCGTATTTACAATCCTCTGACTGGGGCTGGCAGATTGATCCGATCGGCCTGCGTGTTACGCTGAACACATTATATGACCGCTATCAAAAGCCGCTGTTCATCGTGGAAAACGGCTTGGGTGCATATGACAAGGTGGAAGAAGACGGCTCCATTCACGACACGTATCGCATTGATTATTTGCGCCAGCATATTGCCCAAATGAAGGAAGCGATTGCGGACGGTGTGGATTTGATTGGTTACACCAGTTGGGGGCCTATCGACCTTGTGAGCATGTCTACTTCCGAAATGTCCAAGCGTTACGGATTTATTTATGTTGATCTGGACGATGACGGTAACGGAACACTGAAGCGCTCCAAGAAGGATTCTTTTGACTGGTACAAAAATGTAATTGCCACTAACGGCGAAGAACTGTAATCCAAGTTAACTGAATATCGCCTCGGGGCGGGTGTGGCAGAGAACATCATGAGGATGAATTCGGCCAAGCCCACCCCTATTTTATAGGCTCGTCCTAAAAAACGAAACAACTTCACAAATTTTTCACTTGTAAAAAGTTGAAATTTTTCTGTATAATAAGAAACAATTTCATATGTCTGGTTGATGTTTGCGGGAGATGGAACGTAAGTTCCGACCGAAGGGGCAAAACTCTCAGGTGCTTGGGCTGATTACAGCAACAAGCGGGACCGTAAACGGACAGAACTCTGGAGAGACCCTTAATTGGGCGCCGAAGGTGCACCGCAGATATCATCTGCTTAAACTCTCAGGCAAAAGGACAGAGACGCGAATAACCTGTGACAGGGGATGCCCTAGGCTTTTTTATGAGCTGTAGTGGTTGAATCCTGCACAAGATGGTTGTATTTTCTCGTGCCTTTAACCTCTCCAGGAGTCGAATCAGCGGATTTGACTCTTTTTTGTTTTTTAATATGCTGGAGGAGCGGGTTGAAATGAATTTGGTACATGTGTTAGAAACGATTAGCAGTTGGATATGGGGGGCCCCTCTGATCATTCTCGTCATGGGAACAGGTCTGTGGCTGACCATACGTTTGAAAATGTTGCAGGTTTTCCGCCTGCCTCTGGCGATCAAACTGATTGGCAAGGCCCCAAATGAAGGTAGCGGGGATGTCAGCAGCTTTGCGGCCCTGAGTACGGCGCTGGCGGCTACAGTAGGTACAGGAAGTATTGTCGGCGTCGCGACAGCGATAAAACTGGGCGGACCGGGTGCCCTGTTCTGGATGGTTGTTGCAGCCTTTTTCGGGATGGCGACGAAATATGCGGAAGGTGTGCTTGCGGTAAAATATCGGGTGAAGGATCGGAATGGACAATTTTCCGGCGGCCCGATGTATTATATTGAAAAAGGGCTTGGACGCCGCTTTAAACCGTTGGCGATGCTGTTTGCTTTTTCCGGGATGCTGGTGGCGCTGTTCGGGATTGGAACATTTCCTCAGGTCAAAGCGATTGTATCCTCAACTGAAAACAGCTTTGGTGTTCCGCCGATTGTAACAGCATTGATTATTGCTACCCTTACGGGACTCGTTACCATTGGAGGGCTCAAGAGCATTGCCAAGGTATCGACCAAAGTTGTCCCTTTCAAAACAGGCTTGTACGTGTTGATCTGTATGATCGTACTGATTCGGTTCGCCGATCAGATTCCTGCCGCACTCGCGCTTGTGCTGCATTCGGCGTTTTCGACGACGTCTGCGACGGGTGGATTTGCCGGGGCTACAATTATGCTGGCGATGCGCAGCGGGGTAGCCAGAGGGATTTTTGCCAATGAGGCCGGATTGGGAAGCGCACCAATTGCAGCCGCAGCCGCCAAAACCAAATGGCCTGCGGAGCAGGGGTTGATTTCCATGACAGGCGTCTTTATAGATACGATGATTATTTGCGTGATGACCGGGCTGACGCTGCTGGTTAGCGGTGTATGGAGCGGTCCTACCGATGCGGGCTTGATGACGCAGCAAGCTTTCTCCAGCGCATTCCCGCTTGGTGCGGAACTGCTCACAATCATTCTGATTATGTTCGCGTTCACCACGATGCTTGGCTGGAACTACTATGGAGAACGCTGTGTTGAATACTTATTGGGTGTCAAATGGATTAAACCATACCGTTATCTGTTCATCGCACTGGTTGCCGGAGGCGCGTTCATAAAGCTCGACGCCATCTGGCTGCTGGCAGATATTTTTAACGCGATGATGGCCTTTCCGAACTTGATTGCATTGCTTGGCTTGTCAGGCATTGTCGTTGCAGAAACCCGTACCTATATGGATTCCTTGTATCCTAACAAGAAAAAGGGAATACTTGCAGGTGCCAGTGCAGGTGCAGTCATAGAAATAGAAGAAAAAGGACAAACTGTCAGCTCGTAAAGTCCGAGAATCCGAATTTAAGAATATTGAATCTGCAAGATTATTTGCAAGGATAACGAAAGGGAGTGTCCCTTAGCCATTACAGGCTGGGAGGAAACTCCCTTTTTGCGTTTTAGAGCAGGATAAAACTGGCTGGCGCTCTATAGATGTGTGACTTTAATCTTTGACCGCTCCAGCTGCAAGATCGGAAATAAACTGGCGGCTAATGAAAAGAAATAAAATGATAAGTGGCAGTACAGCCAACAGGGTACCAGCAATGACCATCGCATAATCCGTATTGTAAATACCGTTTAACTGGGACAGCGCAATCTGGAGCGTAAATTTGCGCTCATCGGTTAATACGATTAACGGCCATAAATAATCATTCCATGCTCCTATGAAGGTGAATGCGCCGAGAAAAGCGAACGCAGGACGTAGAATTGGGAGCGCTACATTCCAATACAGCCGAAAAAAGCTGCATCCGTCCATCCGTCCTGCATCCAGCAACTCCTTTGGAATGGATTCCTCTGCATATTGGCGTATCCAGAAGATGCCGAAGGCATTCACCATCCCCGGAATGATCAGCGCTTTGAACGTGCCCACCCATCCAAAGGCGGCCATCATGACAAAGGAGGGGACAAGCGACAGTTGGGAAGGGACCATCATCGTAGCCAGCAGGATGATGAATAATGCTTTTTTGCCCGGAAAATCAAACTTGGCGAATGCAAACCCGGCCAGTGAATCGAAAAACAGCACCAATAGGGTAACGGAGCTGGCTACAAAAAGCGTATTAAAAAAAGCTCCGGCAAAATCAATCTGCTGCAACACTCTCGTCACATTGCTCCAGAAGTGGCTTCCAAACCATAACTGGGGTGGAAAACGATAGATGTCCGAAGTTGTACGGGTAGCCATGACGATAAGCCAGTAAAAAGGAAACATCGACAGAATCATTCCCGCCAACAGCCCGGTATATAAAATAACGGATTTTACACGTGCCTGCATCATGTTGTAGAACCCCCTTTCTGCCGTTATTTTTTACCTTGTACGAGCTTCCAGTTCACGATGGAGAACAGAGCAATAATGAGGAACATCCCCCATCCGACGGCTGCACCATATCCAAAATAATTGTTGACGAACGATTCACGGTACAGATACAACACAATGGTCATGCCACTTGCTCCGGCGCCGCCGTCATTACCGACCAGTACCTGCGGCTCGGTGAACAACTGCATTCCGCCGATGGTGGATGTAATCACAGTAAACAGGATGACCGGACGCAGCATGGGAATCGTGATGCGAAAGAAGGCTTGCGCTCCGGTTGCCCCATCCATTTTCGCAGCCTCATACAGCACATGAGGAATACTCTGGAGTCCAGCCAGATAGATGATCGCGTTGTAGCCGGTCCATCTCCATACGACCATGGAGGAAATGGCGATTTGGATCCCCCACGGCACATTAAGCCACTGAATCGTAGGCAAGCCCAGGAGTTGCAGCAGGTAATTGAGAAATCCGAAATTATTGGCAAATAAAGCGCCAAAGATGATGGCAACAGCCACAATGGATGTCACGTTCGGCAGAAAAAATCCGACCCGCCACAGGGTACGCATTTTGACAAAAGGTGCATAAAGCAGGAAGGCAATAATCAGTGCAAAAAATAGCATCGGAATCGTTGAATACACCCAGATCGCAAAGGTATTGCCCACAGCCTGCCAAAATTCGTTATCTGTCACAAGGTAGCGAAAGTTACCCCAGCCGTTATAGGTCATGTCTCCGATGCCATCCCATTTGTGAAACGCCAGATATAATGAAAAGCCGATCGGAAACAAGCCGAAGATGCCAAACAGCAGGTAAAACGGCGAGATTGCGGCATATACGGCACGGTGCTTCCATATTTCTCTCAGCATATTAACCACACGCCTTTTTAAATTTTTGATTTTTTACCGCTGTAATTCCCGTTCGATGCGATCCTGCGTTTCCGTCCATAGTGCATCGGGATCGGCATCCTGCTTGGCGACATTGGCAAGGCGACGGGTCACAATGCCGTGAATGACAGGATAGCGCTCGCCGAAATAGCTGCTTTTGACATTACGTGCGGAGGCGGCAAAGATCAGTCCGGTGGCCTGACCGCCAAAGAAAGGTTCGGGTATCTCCATGGCAGGATCGTCATAGACACCGGGAGTGGACGGGAACAGCCCTATTTTTTGGTAGGCTTCCAGCTGGTGTTCCGGGTTTTGCAGCCAGGTCAGGACTTCAAAGGCTTCTTTGGGGTGTTTGCTGGATTTGAGGATGGAAATGAAAGATCCACCTAAATTGCCGTCCCCTCCAGGGGCACGGGCGACTCTCCACTTGCCCGCAGTATCCGGCGCGGCCTCCGTGAGAACTTGCTTCATCCAGATTGCACCTACAAAAGAGGCAACTTTTCCGTTATTGACCGAAGCATTCCATTCGGGGGTCCAGCCATCCGCATTGGCGAGTAGATGCTTCTTGTGAAAAGCCACGGCGGTTTGCCAGCCCAAACGGATATGAGGAGATTGATTACCAATGTAGCTGCCGTCCGGCTTGAAGTACAGGTCCGTATTTTGGGCAAGCATCTGATTGTAAACGTTTACAATATTGTCAGCTAAAAACGAACGGCTTCCGACCTTTTGCCGAAGCTGTTCTCCGGCGGTCATATAGTCGTCCCATGTGCGAATCGTGGCACTGACCTTTGCAGGATCACTGGGCAGACCCGCTTGTTCAAAGAGATCGCTACGATAGAAGAGGGCGGTAGGGCCTGTGTCCATGGGAAAGGCAATCATTTTGTCATCAGGGGTGATGCCCTGATTCCATTTCCACTCCAAATATTGATCCTTGAATTGATCTGCTCCCAGTGTTCTCAAATCATAAAAACGATCCGCACTAGGAAATAACTCTACCATCCAGTCGTTCAAAGCTACGATGTCCGGTTCACCGGAATGGGCCGCCAGAGTCGTCTTGAGCTTGGCCTTGAAATCACCGCCGATTTTTTGGGTGTTCAATTCAATGTCGGGAAACTGCTTTTCGGCACGTGTGAGTAGTTCATCGTCAATAGAACGGTTCCAGTACCATAATGTAAGCGTTATCTTTTTGTGGTTTGGCAAATTGCTTTCAGATGAATGACTTTCAGAGGACAGAGGACCGCTACAACCACTAATCATAGTGAGGAAAGCAAGACATAACACCAGCCATCGTACTGTCTTCACGTCATTTCCCTCCTTGCTGTCTGAGATGGTCTACCTGCTGAACAAGTTGTGAATGGTTTAGCTCCATCATATGAATCTGTTATCCGTTTATGTGCATATGCCTTAACCAAAAACAAAAAAATTGAAACGTATTCCCACTAAAAAAAGCACATGCGTCTCTTACATGAAGATCACACGTGCCTAAGTTCAGGGGGCGGATTACTACATCAACCGTTGTATTTCGTCTTTCAGAATTTCGGATCGCGTACCGAAAATAACCTGTACCGTACCGCTGCCAAGCCTGATGACTCCCGACGCTCCGAGCTGCTTGAGAGCTTGGTCGTTAACCGCTTTGTCGTCTTTGACGACGAGACGCAGCCGTGTGATGCACGCATCGATGCTTTGGATATTGTCTGAACCGCCGAGATAGGTCAGCACCTTGCCTGCATGACTGAACTGACTGTCGGATGCGGCACCCGCCTTTTCATTGGGTTTGGGTTCGTTAGTGTCAGGCAGGAGGCTGTCTTCTGCATCGTCTTCACGCCCAGGGGTTTTTAGGTTGAATTTGAGAATGATGAATCGGAATAGGAAGTAATATACGACGGCAAAAGCAAGCCCGACCAGGATCATTCGCAATGGGTGGGTGGAGAGCTTCATATTGACCAGATAGTCGATGAGTCCTGCCGAAAAAGAAAAGCCGAGTTTGACATCCAGTAGGTACATGATCAGGCCACTCAGACCTGTGAGCAGTGCATGGATGCCGTAAAGCAACGGTGCAACGAACATAAAGGAAAATTCGAGGGGCTCGGTAATTCCGGTCAGGAATGATGCCAGCGCAGAACCGATGAAGATGGAGGCGACCGCCTTACGTTTTTCCGGTTTGGCCGTATGAATAAACGCGAGGGCAGCCGCAGGCAGAGCGAACATCATAATGGGGAAGAAGCCGGACATAAACATACCTGCCGATTTATCGCCCGCGAAGAAACGCGTCAGGTCACCATGAACGACCTCGCCTGCTGCATTGGTGTAATCACCGATTTGAAACCACGCAATAGAGTTCAATACATGATGCAAACCGAGCGGGATCAGCAGCCGATTAGCGATCATGAATACCATCGACCCGATTCCGCCAAAGCCGACAATCCAGTTGCCAAAGGCTGCAATCCCATCTTGTATTGGACTCCAGATCATACCGAGCAGAATGGCCAGAATCATGGTCGTGAAGGCCGTGATCATAGGGACGAAACGTTTGCCCGAGAAGAAACCGAGCCAATCCGGAAGCTGGATGTTGTGATATTTTTTGAACAGAAAAGCAGACCATCCGCCAATAAAAATACCACCCAGTACCCCCATGTCTAGCTTGACGTCATCCGGGATATATGCAAATATGCCCGGTACTGCTGCCAAAATGCGGGTCAGCACCATGTAGGCAATGACTGCTGATAATGCGGCTACAGCATCCCCGGCCAGGCCAATGGCAACACCGATGGCGAAAATTAACGCCAGATTGCCGAAGATGGCACCCGCCCCCTCGTTCAGAAAAGGAGTGACATAATGATTCAGAAATCCGCCCACTTCGGGACCAAGCGGTATATCCGTTTCATAGTTAATCAGAGCCAATCCTTGTAAAATCCCTGCGGCGGGTAGTGTGGCTACTGGAAGCATTAACGACTTGCCGATTTTTTGCAGAAATTTCAGCATAACATTCTTCCCTTCTTCGTCGAGTTTGGGAGCGTCGTACCATCCTGAAATCCTTACCGGACAACAAAAAAGAACCGCAAAGCGGATCTCTTTCCTTTCGCTTTCTAGCTCATAACTATGAGCCTGGTCGTATGCCCAAAGACTGGTTTGCCCATTTTTTTACATCATAAATCGGGGAGTCTGACATGGTCAATGATTATTTTAGTACATGGAAAAACGTAAATCCGCAGTTGACATCGCTTACATGCTTATATAATATCAAATTTAAGTTAATAATCGTGACGGAGACAAGAGAGCCACGCAGACATCCCATGTTAGAGCACAGGGGGTGGTTTGTGATGGCTTTTCTTTTTTTGTGCGCGGTGAAAGCGATTGGAAATCAGTTGATCTATTGAGGAGGTAGGTTGTATGTCGCCATACGCAGCCGAATTCATAGGGACGATGATCCTTATTGCCCTAGGTGGCGGAGTGTGCGCAGGGGTGTCCCTGAAAAAATCCTTTGCCCACGGCTCTGGCTGGATTGTGATCGGATTGGGGTGGGGGCTCGCGGTCGCCGTTGCAGTATATGCAGTTGGTCAGATCAGCGGAGCACACTTGAATCCGGCGGTGACGCTGGCGCTTGCATTTCAGGGAGCTTTTTCGTGGAGGGATGTTCCGGGCTATATTGCAGCTCAGCTTCTTGGGGCCATGGCGGGTGCCGTAATTGTGGTTTTGCATTATTTGCCCCACTGGAAAGAGACGGAGGACACAGCAACCAAACTCAGTGTATTTGCTACAGGACCGGCTATTGATCATCCGTTTGCCAACGTGCTTAGTGAAATGATAGGTACTTTCATCTTTGTTCTTGCTTTACAGTCATTCGGTGGCAACTCCTTCGCTGAGGGACTGAATCCACTCATTGTGGGTTTTCTGGTTGTCAGCATCGGCTTGTCCTTCGGCGGGACTACAGGTTATGCTATTAATCCGGCTAGAGATTTGGGCCCGCGTCTTGTGCATTGGTTGCTGCCGATTCCCGGTAAAGGAACATCGAACTGGAAATATGCCTGGGTGCCGATTGTTGGGCCATTGCTGGGGGGCTCTTTCGGAGGGTTGTTTTACCAGACCGTATTTAAAGGGAATATGACTCCAGCTTTCTGGATTGTGCTGGGTATGATTGTAGTGGTGCTTATGCTTACCTTTCGTTTCAGCCGTACTTATAAAAGCTATAAAGCTCATAAAATGACAGCATAAAATGGATTCATTACAGGGGAGAGATCAACGATGGAAAAATATATTTTGTCACTGGATCAGGGAACAACAAGCTCAAGAGCGATTTTGTTCAACAGTAAAGGGGATGTGGTGTACTCGGCTCAGCGGGAATTTCCGCAATACTTTCCTCATCCCGGCTGGGTGGAACAGAATGCGAATGAAATCTGGAGTTCCATTCTGGGGGTCATTGCATCCTGTCTATCTGAATCCGGTGTAAAAGCGATCCAGATTGCCGCCATCGGTATTACCAATCAGCGTGAATCGGTAGCAGTGTGGGACAAAAATACTGGACTGCCTGTGTATAACGTACTTGTATGGCAGTCGCGCCAAACCTCCGAAATCTGTGAAGAACTGAAGCAGCAAGGGCATGAAGAGCTGTTCCATAGTAAAACAGGGCTGTTGATTGACCCGTATTTCTCTGGCACAAAAGTGAAGTGGATACTGGACCATGTGGAAGGTGCGCGCGAAAAGGCGGAACGAGGCGACTTGCTGTTCGGTACGATTGATTCGTGGCTGATCTGGAAGCTGTCCGGCGGCAAGGCGCATGTGACCGACTATTCCAACGCAGCTAGAACGCTGATGTATAACATTTATGAGCTAAAGTGGGACGACGAGCTATTGGACATTCTAGGTGTGCCAAAAAACATGCTGCCTGAGGTACGGCCTTCTTCCGAGATATACGCGCACACTGTGGATTATCATTTCTTTGGTCAAAATATACCGATTGCTGGGGCAGCAGGTGACCAGCAGGCGGCTCTATTTGGTCAGGCTTGTTACGAAAAAGGGATGATCAAAAATACTTACGGCACAGGTTGCTTCATGCTGATGAACACGGGCGATCAACCCGTGGAATCCAAGCACGGACTTATTACGACCATCGCTTGGGGGCTGGAGGAAGGCAAGGTGCAATATGCGCTGGAGGGGAGTGTCTTTGTAGCAGGCTCGGCGATCCAGTGGCTTCGTGACGGTCTGCGCATGTTCCGTGAAGCCAAAGACAGTGAAGCCTATGCAGCCCGTGTTTCCTCTTCGGAAGGGGTGTATCTGGTACCTGCTTTTGTCGGACTGGGCAGTCCGTACTGGGATAGTGAGGTGCGTGGAGCGATGTTTGGCCTGACACGGGGGACCACGAAAGAACATTTTATCCGTGCAACACTGGAGGCACTTGCTTATCAGACGAAAGACGTGCTTGCCGCGATGGAAATTGACTCCGGCATCGCAGTGAAGACGCTGCGAGTGGATGGGGGAGCCGTGCTGAACAATTTTCTGATGCAATTCCAGAGCGATATTCTGGATGCCACAGTAGAACGGCCTGTTATCCATGAGACGACGGCACTGGGAGCCGCATGTCTGGCAGGTTTGGCGATTGGATACTGGAAGAGCATGGATGAGCTGCGCAAGCGTGTGAGAGTGGAGCGATCTTTTGCCCCCGGTATGGATGAAGAAACGCGCAGCAGTTTGTATGAAGGCTGGAAAAAGGCCGTGAACGCGGCGATGGCCTACAAATGATAGCTTATACGAAGGTTATCTTCTAGAGCAACGTAATGTCTTTTTCAGTTACACGTAAGACATTTGAATTGGGCGTTATATTTTATCCGTTCCACTGTTGTTTACTCTGATTAAAACTTAAATGCCCCGTAAGATGGACACTTTGAGAAAAGTGTCTATCTTACGGGGCATAGTCATGTAACACTGAGGTGACTCCCTTTTTTCGTTAAAGAGTTATAGAAAACTGGCACTCTCTATGAGATACGTTATTAGCCCAACTTATCTTAGCCCTTAACCATCGTATGGTTCCAATTTTGCCTCGCTCCGCAGGAGCTGCGAATGACTAGCTCCGGTTCTACTTTAATACATTTCGTTTCCATTTGTTTATTCATCAGGTCAAATAGTACCATAGCGGCTAGTCGGCCTATTTTTTGTTTATCTTGTTTTACAGTGGTCAGTGGAGGATCGGTGTAACGACAGGCTTCTATATCATCACATCCCACCACAGCAATATCCTCGGGTACCCTCAAGCCACTTTCCTTGAAAGCACGGATGGCACCAAAGGCAAGCAGGTCGGTAGCCGCAAAAATAGCCTTTGGCAATTCTCCTTGCTGTATCCACGCCTTCGCGATCTGGTATCCATCTTCCGCCGCGTAGTCCTTAGCATATACAATCCATTCGGGCCTGACATCAAGACTAAACCGTTTTAGTGAAGTGATGAAGGCTTCTTCTCTCTCTTTAATGACCAAGGATGGGCGTTCAATGCCTATAAAACCCATATCGCGGTAGCCATTCATGTAAAAATGCTCAACAACCTTCATTGAGATCTTCTGATTGTCGGACATAATATAGCAGGAATTGGCTCCAGTTAGTTCAATATCGACGCCGATACAGGGGATGGGGCTGGCATCGAGATCAAAAACGCTCTTTTCCACTTCATCTCCAGCAATAATAATGCACCCGTCCACTGAAAAATATTTCGAACGAGCCAAATAATCCTCTCCATTATCCAGAAATTTTTCATTTGAAAAAAACAGCAGATCGTAACCGAGCAAGCCAATCTGTTTTTTGAAGACATTAATGATATCTACAAAAAAAGGATGGCTAAAATCGACATTCAGCTTGCCAGCGAATATAACGCCTACCAGATTGGATTTTTTGGTAGCAAGCGTTTTGGCTGAGGAGGAGGGTCTATAGCCTGTTTCCTCCATTATTTTAAGTACCCGCTGCCGGGTTTCCTCACTGATATCTGTGTAATTGTTTATGATTTTCGAAACCGTTGCCACCGAAACGCCTGCCATACTAGCTATTGTTTTTATATTCATGAAATCCTCCGAAGCTAAACTGGTTTAGTTGAATTGACCTTGCAATCTAAATTTAATGGTTACTCGTATTCTATGCTACCTCATAGAGGAGAGTCAACCGTACTCTTAGGAGAATAGTTTAGCACATCATGGGAATGTAAGTTTATTTTGGAGATGGTTTATGTTTTTTTTGTTATTTCACAAATCTCTATTTACAAATACAGATCATTTGTTACATAATGGTGAATGTAATAACGAAACTGCTTTCGTAATGTATGAATGCATTTATTCTAAGATTTTATGGGGGGATTCTGCAATGCTGAAAAAGAGTTTTTCATTACTTCTTGTAACCGCTTTAATTGTTGTGTTGGCCGCTTGCGGTAAAGGTAGCGAAGCTGTAAAGGACGGGAATAAAAAGGTCACATTAAAGATTATTCATTGGCAGCAGGAGAATATTAATAACTATATAAAGGAATTTAATAAAAAGTTTGAAGAGAAGTACCCGGATGTTCAGGTGGAGTATACGACGGTACCTGCTGACTCAACGTATGATCAACTGATGCAAACACGTATGAATGCTGGTTCATCCGGTGATGCAGACATTATTCCTCTGAAATTCAGCTTCGTGGGCGCTCCGCAGGAATGGTCCAAGGGAGCAGCTGATCCAATGTGGAAGCAGTGGATTGACGGAGGACTTATAGCCGATCTGTCGGATCAGGCTTTTATAAAAAACTATAGTCCTACAGATGTCAAAAATGCCATGACCTATAAGGACAAGGTATATGGTGTGAATATGGGTAAGGTGGCACTGACAGGTTTGTTCTACAACAAAGAGATTTTTGAAAAATATAATCTTGCTGTGCCCACAACCTGGGATGAACTGGTACATGTGATGAAGGTGCTCAAGGATAACAGCGTAGAACCGATTGGTTTCGGCGGTAAGGATGTATGGCCTATTAACCTTGCTGTTCAAGGGCTTCAGGCCTCTATTCATGATGATCAGCTGGAATATATCAAAGGGCTGTGGACAGGGAAAACGAAACTGACAGACCCCGTTCAGCTTGAGGTGCTGGAGAAAACACAAATATTGATGAACAATGCCATTGGCGGATTTATGGGGATTGACTATGGAACCTTGCCAAGTTTGTTTGCTACAGGGCGTGTAGCTATGATTGCGGATGGCACGTGGGATGCAACTACGATCCAGACAGCCAATCCAGAGATGAAATTTGGTTATTTTCCGATTCCGGGCAGTAATGACCCCGCCAAAAATAAAAACCTTGCAGGCAAGTACGATATGACATGGATGGTATTGGAAAAGTCGCCGAACAAGGACTACGCGATCAAATGGCTTGAAATGCTCTCCGAGAAGCAGAATTACACGGATTTTGTGAACGCCGCCGGATTTTTGCCAACACAGCCTGATGTGAGGATAAGTAGTGAATTTGTTAATGAAATCCAGCCTTCACTGGAAAACTTCAAACTCTCCTGGGATCAGTTGTTTATCAATCGTAAAAATGTTGGACAGTACATTAAGGATGCCAGCGTACATGCGGAATTTCTGGCGCCTGCTGGTCCGCTAAAGACGCCTTTGGAGCTTGCTCAAAAATCTCAGGCAGACTGGGATGCGGCAGCCCCTAAATAATCAATAGGCTTTGCATGAGCGCAGATTGGCTACGGTAAAGCTCCCATAATAGAGGATTTTGCAAAAATCCAATAAGCGACTTTCAATGAACAATATATAGATCGAAATGGTCTAGTTCGTCTATATATTGCACTTTGGAGCGACTGGAATCGAATTTTGCAAAATCCTGAATAATGTAAAAAGGTGTGAGGCCCATGTATCCTTTCGGAAAGGGTGCGGCCCGGTTAATGCCGTATCTCTTGTTGAGTATTCCGGTGCTGCTCTATTTGCTTCTTGGCTTTGGTCCCTCTATGGTAACCGTACTGTTTTCCTTTACAGATGCATCAGGTGTTCCGGGACAATCATGGAATTTTGTCGGATTCGAGAATTATACGACTTTCTTTACTTCCTCGGATTCAGGAGATCGTATCGCTTCTATTGGTCGTTCCTTATATTTTGCCGTAGCAGTGGTTGTGATTCAAAATGCAGTAGGACTGTTCATGGCCATCCTTATTAATAAAAAGCTCAAAGGTGATGTATTTTACCGCGCTGTATTTTTCCTGCCTGTTGTGCTTGGGGTAACGGTATCCGGTCTGATCTGGCAGCTGATTGCCAATCCGCTTGGCGGTCCTGCGCAAGCCATGATGAACTTTTTTGGAACCAGCTCCAACTTTTTCGGGGATTATGATATTGCCTTTGAACTGATTATTTTCGTGCAAATTTGGATGTACATGGGTTACTCAATGACTATTTTCTTGGCCGGACTGCAATCCATTCCCAATGATTTATATGAAGCCGGGTATATGGACGGCGCTTCCGGGTGGAAAGCGTTCAAAAATATTACCTTTCCGATGATTGCGCCGTCCTTTACAGTCAATATGCTGCTGTCCATTATTGGAGCCTTGCAAACCTTTGACATTATTTATGTGCTGACAGGTGGTAAATTCAACACGACGACACTTGCGTTTGATGTGTATGCAACAGCCTTCGGCTCCGGGACGGCGGATTACGGCCTTGCTTCCGCGGTAGCTATGATCCAGTTCCTGTTCGTATTTACGGTGTCGATGATTGCCCTGTATTACTTGCGTAGAAGAGAGGTGGAGATGTAATGAGCAGCTCCAAAGGAACAAAACTATTGAGCTACATCATCGTACTGCTCATGCTATCCCTATATTTATTTCCGCTTTTCTACCTCTTTAATGTATCGATGAAGACTCAGAGTGAGTATCTGATAGATCCTGTGGCAATAGCCAAAAGTCTGCGTTTGGAGAATTTCATGGATGCCTGGGATAAAGGGAATTTCTCTCAGTACATGTGGAACAGTATTCTGTATACGGGAGTATCTACGCTGTTAACGTTGGTAATATCCGTGTTTGCAGCTTTTCCGCTGGCACGGGGATACGTTAAGTTCAGCACCTTCTTTTATGTGTTTTTCCTGATATCCATGTATCTCCCGAACCCGCTGATTCCGCAATTTGCCCTCATTAATAGCCTGGGACTATACAATACGCAGCTTGGTTTTATTTTGCTGAAAACAACGGGGACCGGCATTGCTTTCCTGATGTTTGTGGGATATATCAAGTCTGTGTCCCGAGAGCTGGATGAAGCGGCAGCAATGGACGGGTGTGGATATTCACGCTATTTGTTTACGATTCTTGTACCGCTGATGAAGCCAGTGCTGGCGACAGGCGTTATTTTGACCGCGATCGGGGCATGGAACGACATTATAGGTCCTACCATTTATTTGTCTGACCCTGCGTATCAGCCGGTGACCAAGGGATTGTTCTCCTTCTACGGACAATACATGAACAACTGGCCGCTGCTCGCTTGCGGAATCCTGATTGTTACACTACCGCTGGTTATTTTGTATATTTTCCTCCAGCGCTTTATTGTCGGCGGTGCAATGGCCGGAGCTGTGAAGTCTTGATTCCTGAAAGGATGATACCGAGTATGAGTGAAAATACCTTTTTATTTCCAGCCAAGTTTATGTGGGGAACCTCAACCTCTTCTTATCAAATTGAAGGTGGTGTCACTGAGGGTGGAAGAACACCTTCCATTTGGGATACGTTCTGTCAAGTACCTGGGAAGGTGATAGATGGTGATAGCGGAGATATGGCTTGTGACCATTTTCACCGTTTTAAGGAAGACGTGCAATTAATGAAGCAGCTTGGCTTTTTACATTACCGTTTTTCCGTGGCCTGGCCGCGCATTATTCCCGCACCCGGGGTGGTTAACGAACAGGGGTTGCTCTTCTATGAGCGCCTGCTGGATGAGATTGAGTCGGCCGGGCTCATTCCGATGCTGACGCTGTATCACTGGGATCTGCCGCAGTGGATTGAGGACGAGGGCGGTTGGACGCAGCGCGAGATTGTCCAGCATTTTATGACGTATGCCTCTGTAATCATGGACCGATTTGGACAGCGTATAAGCTGGTGGAATACGATAAATGAGCCCTATTGTGCCTCTATTTTGGGCTATGGTACAGGAGAGCATGCCCCCGGCCATCAGAACTGGAAGGAAGCTTTTACTGCCGCCCATCATACGCTGCTGTGTCATGGGATAGCCATCAAATTACACAAGGAAAAAGGGCTGACGGGCAAGATAGGTATTACACTGAATATGGAGCATGTGGATGCCGCTTCTGAACGACCCGAGGACGTTGCCGCTGCCGTCCGGCGGGATGGCTTTATTAATCGTTGGTTTGCCGAGCCGTTGTTTAACGGGAAATATCCTGAGGATATGGTGGAATGGTACGGGCCGTATCTGAATGAATTGGATTTTGTAGAGCCAGGTGATATGGAGCTGATTCAGCAGCCGGGGGATTTTGTGGGCATCAACTATTATGCTCGCAGCGTCATTCGAGCGACTACAGACGCTTCGTTGCTGCAGGTGGAGCAGGTTCGCATCGAGGAGCCGGTAACGGATATGGGATGGGAGATTCATCCCGAATCCTTTTATAAGCTGCTGACGCGGATTGAGAAGGATTTTACCAAGGGCATACCCATTTTAATTACGGAAAACGGAGCAGCGATGAAGGATGAACTGATGAACGGGAAAATTGAGGACACCGGGCGTCAGCACTATATTGAGGAGCATTTAAAGGCATGCCATCGCTTTATCGAAGAGGGAGGCCAGCTCAAGGGTTATTTTGTCTGGTCATTCCTTGATAACTTTGAATGGGCCTGGGGCTACAGCAAACGTTTCGGTATTATACATGTCAATTACGAAACGCAGGAACGGACACCCAAACAAAGTGCGCTGTGGTTCAAGCAAGTGATGACGAATAACGGGTTTTAGACAGAAAAAGGGGATATAATTTAAGCCGTCATGCTGCAATAACAGAACATGACGGCTTTTAAGACTGCGTAATACTTGTATAAGGCCGGATTATGCTGAAATATCCTGCATATCGAGTATAACAGGGCAGTGGTCGCTACCTGTAATATGGCAATCTATGCTTGCGTCTATTAATAGCGGGCGAAGTCTGTCCGAGACGAGGAAGTAGTCGATCCGCCAGCCGATGTTCCGTTCTCTCACCTTCGGCATATAGGACCACCAGGAATAAACCTCCGTCCGGTCAGGATAAAAGTGTCTGAAGGTGTCTATAAACCCGGCGCCCAGCAGTTGCGACATTCGCTCCCGTTCCTCAGGCGTAAATCCGGCATTGCCGTAGTTGGCTTTTGCATTCTTCAAATCAATCTCCTGATGAGCCACGTTGAGATCACCACAAACAATGACAGGCTTCGATGCATCCAACTGTTGCAGATAGCTGCGGAAACGATCCTCCCATTCCAGTCTGTACGGCAGTCGGGACAAATCCCGTTTGGTATTCGGAGTATACACATTAACCAGATAAAACTTCTCGAATTCCAGAGTGATGGTTCTGCCTTCAGGCTCCCCATTTTCTTCAAGTCCATAATGCACAGAAAGCGGCTTGATTTTGGTGAAGATAGCTGTGCCGGAATATCCTTTTTTCTCGGCATAATTCCAGTACTGTGTGTATTCCTCCATGTTCTCCATGAGGATTTGTCCCTCTTGAAGCTTGGTTTCCTGTACGCAAAAAATATCGGGATTTGTTTCTTTCAGATAAGTATAAAATCCTTTGGTCACACAGGCTCTTAAGCCATTAACATTCCAAGATATTAATTTCATTGTCGATCTCCTTATTACTCATCGCGGTCAAGCGGTGTGATTGAATATATCCTCGGCGCTAAACCAGCATAGTGGAAACAGCCTTTCTACATTAAAATAGTGTGCAATATGATACTTGGACCTAAAAAGGGATACTCTCTACCGGTCGAGACTGCGAAGCTTAGGCTTACGATGCCTTATGCTCCCGCGCCCCCCTAAGGTGCTGGGCTTCTCTCCTATTGGAACATAAAAAAAGCTTCCTACAATAGTAGGAAGCTTCTGTAGTACGTCCCAGGAGGGATTCGAACCCCCGACCGACGGCTTAGAAGGCCGTTGCTCTATCCAGCTGAGCTACTGGGACATAAAATTCAAGCGAATATTAATGTATCACATAGGCGAAAAAGATTCAAGTCTTTTTTTATATTATTTGATTGTTTTAGTCTTTGTGCAGCACAAATTCAGAGTAGGTGTGGTTTTTTTTGCCTTATAAAAGGGTATGTTAGAATACAGGTGAATATGTTGAAGACGAGAGGTTGGACTTCGGCCGCTGTTTCTCATATAATCTACAAATACTTTAGCTTACGGAGGAGAGGGGGTGCCTTGAATAAAGGACTCCAAGGTGACGACAAAAGAAAATAATATTGTATTGTTTCCGAAGACACTGGATTACTATCAAATTCAACTCACTGTAATGCTTGAAAACGAGCGTTACGGAGAGGCGATGGCAATGCTGCGTTTTTTGATGCAGTGTCAGGGACAGGAACAGAAGCAATACGAAGAGTGGGAGGCCCTTTTACAATGGCTGGAGGCCGCATTTCCACAGTATGCCGACAGAGGGGCGGACACGGACGCTACGGCAGAAGATGAGGTCAATGAAGCAGAGCTGGCCCGCCGACATGCGCGCTTCAAGCAGGAGCAGGATGCAGGCTACGGCAACAAGCTGCTACATATGGCTATGGATGAACCATTGTCGGAACAAACGATTTTAGCGCTGGAACAACTGTCTTATCTGGATCTGCCGGAAATCGACGATGCGTTGCTTAACTGGATTAAGGAACGGGAAATCCACCCTCTGCTTCAATTCCGTGTTTTGCAGACACTGCGGCGACGCGGAATGGAAGGGACGATCGAAATCAGCCGGGGCGATGAAAAGGCGGAAATCGAGATTGAGTCGATTCCGCTGCAGCCGGATGAGTTTCCTGAGCCGATTATGCGTATTCTGGAGCGGGTGGCCGATCAGACTGAGGTACATGAGCCTACGCTGTTCTATTTTGCGCAGGAGCTATGGTCGCAGTTTGTGATGGCAGTGTACGGTACGAAAGATTACAGGTCAATGCTGGTGGAGGAGGACGGGATGCCAGATATTTGGGCGGCAGCACTCCATCAGACCGTATCAGAGAGTCTCAGTGGCAACAAGGATGAGGAAGAAACCCGTGCTATATATGGCATTACCGATGCATTGCGCTTCCGTTTTGAGCAGGTATATCGGTCGATGCGTCTATTCGTAGCGGCGGGAATGAACACTCCATAACGGCCGGAAACGTTTACCTGTGAAGCATTCAAGGAGCTGCCCTTGAAAAAGATAGTAATGTTAGATATACTATAGTGGTTATTTTGTGTGCGTTGATCATATGAAAACTAAGTGAAGATTTTGTTGGAGGGGAAAGCATAAAATGAAAGCAACTTGGGAGAAAATAGAGAAGAACCTTGGGGTTCTTGAAGTTGAGGTTGACGCGGATCGTGTAGCCGCTGCACTCGACAAAGCTTTTAATAAAGTGGCTAAACAAGTAAGTGTACCAGGATTCCGTAAAGGTAAAGTACCACGTCCTATTTTTGAAAAACGTTATGGTATTGAAAGCTTGTATCAGGATGCAATTGACTTCCTGCTGCCAGAAGCTTACAGCCAAGCTGTAGAAAAAACGGATATTTTCCCGGTAGACAGCCCTGACGTTGAAATTGATCAATTCGCTAAAGGCGAGTCCTTCAAATTCAAAGCAAAGGTTACTGTTAAACCTGAAGTGACTTTGGGTGAGTACAAAGGCGTAGAAGTGCCTGTAAGCAAACTCGAAGTAACCGACGAAGAGCTGGCTCAAGAGCTGGAGCGTTTGCAACAACGTCATGCCGAGCTGGTTGTCGTTGATGAAGATGCTGCACAATCCGGCGATACGGCTATTATCGACTTTGACGGTTCCGTTGATGGTGTACCATTCGAAGGCGGACAAGCTGAGAAGTATTCTCTGGAGCTGGGCTCCAATACGTTCATTCCCGGCTTTGAAGAGCAAGTGATCGGTTTGCACACAGGCGATTCCAAGGACGTTGAAGTAACGTTCCCTGAGAACTACCATTCTGCTGATCTCGCTGGCAAACAAGCAGTTTTCAAAGTGAAAGTTCATGAACTGAAACGCAAAGTTCTTCCTGAGCTGGATGATGAATTTGCAAAAGACGTAAGTGAATTTGATACACTGGCTGAATTCAAGGAAGACTTGAAAAAGCAACTGTTGGAGCGTAAGGAAAACGAAGCTAAAGCTGCCCGTGAGGGTGCGGTAGTAGAGAAAGTTGCTGAGAACGCAACAATCGACATTCCTGAAGCGATGATCAAAAGTGAAGTGCAAAACATGGTTCGCGATTTCGACAACCGTCTGCGCAGCCAAGGCATGAACCTTGAAATGTTCCTCGGATTTTCCGGCCAAAGCCAGGAAGATCTGGAAGGGCAAATGAAAGTTGATGCTGAGAAGCGTGTGCGTAACAACCTCGTGCTGGAGCAAGTGGCTAAAGCGGAAAACATCGAAGTTTCCGAAACGGAAATTGATGAAGAGCTGAAAAACATGGCTGAAGCTTACAAACGTTCGGTTGAAGAAATTCGCAGTATTCTGGAAGGGAACGGCTCGTTCGCAAACCTGAAAGAAGAAATTTCACTGCGCAAAACGATCGCTTTGTTGTTGGAAAACAGCAAAGAAGTTGAAGCGCCAGCTGAAGCTGCCGAGTAATTCAAACGATAAAATATACGGGGTATGCCGAATAGGCAGCAACGTAGCAATTAGATAGGGATAAGGCACGTAGTGAAAGTTACGTGCCTTATTTTTAACTTGGGCAATCCATATTTTAGTCGTTTATGGAAAGTGCTGTGAGTTGTGCTTTCTTGTTGTACATAAGTCACTGCTGTACATTTGCACATACATACGAAACATGGTTAAATATGAGAAGGTCTCGGCTAAGCACGTTGTATAACAGCCCGCACTGCATATATGAGCGGATGCAAATATGACACGAGACTCTGAACATGTTAAAATATTTTGTAAGGTGTCCCCGTTTCATGCTTGCCGCTTCCGTTTTAATGGGACTTAAGGAAGTGGATGAATACTGGTGTTCATTTCAATAAAGAAAAGAGGTTGGTCGTGATGAGTCTCGTCCCTATGGTTGTGGAACAAACGAATCGAGGAGAACGATCTTACGATATTTACTCGCGGTTGCTTAAGGATCGCATTATTTTCCTGAGTGGCCCGATTGATGACGATGTCGCCAATCTCGTCATTGCACAGCTATTATTCCTTTCTGCGGAAGATCCGGAGAAGGATATCAATTTGTACATTAACTCGCCGGGCGGTTCTGTAACTGCGGGCATGGGTATATATGATACAATGCAATTCATTAAGCCGGACGTATCGACGATCTGTGTAGGCATGGCTGCAAGTATGGGCTCTTTGCTGCTCACAGCGGGTGCGCTAGGCAAGAGATATGCGCTTACCAACAGCGAAGTTATGATCCATCAGCCGTTGGGTGGCATTCAGGGGCAAGCCTCCGATATGCTGATTCATGCGGACTGGATTATCAAAACGCGTGCCAAGCTGAATCAAATCTATGTTGAGCGTACGGGTCAGCCCCTCGAAAAAATCGAACGTGATACTGACCGGGATTTCTTCATGGAAGCGGACGAGGCAAAAGCATACGGTATCATTGATCAGGTGCTGTCTAGACCGATTAATCTGTAAAGGGGTGGCTCTATGTTTAAATTTAATGATGAAAAAGGACAACTGAAATGTTCCTTCTGCGGTAAATCTCAGGATCAGGTTCGTAAGCTAGTTGCTGGACCGGGCGTATATATATGTGACGAATGTATCGAGTTGTGCACGGAAATCGTGGAAGAGGAATTGGGTCATGAGGAAGAAGTAGACCTGAAAGACATTCCGAAACCAATGCAAATCCGTGACATTCTGGATCAATATGTAATTGGTCAGGATCAAGCGAAAAAATCTTTGTCCGTAGCGGTATATAACCACTACAAACGTATTAATACGCAAAATAAAATTGATGATGTGGAACTGCAAAAAAGTAACATTTTGATGCTCGGACCTACAGGTTCAGGTAAAACGTTGCTTGCGCAAACCATGGCTAAAATCTTGAACGTTCCTTTTGCCATTGCAGATGCCACTTCCCTTACGGAAGCAGGTTATGTGGGCGAAGATGTTGAAAACATTTTGCTGAAATTGATTCAAGCTGCCGATTATGATGTGGAAAAAGCCGAACGCGGCATTATCTACATCGACGAAATTGATAAAGTAGCCCGCAAATCCGAAAACCCGTCCATTACGCGTGACGTATCGGGTGAAGGTGTGCAGCAGGCATTGCTTAAAATTTTGGAAGGCACGGTTGCTTCTGTACCTCCTCAAGGTGGGCGCAAGCATCCGCATCAAGAGTTTATTCAAATTGATACCACGAACATCCTGTTCATTTGCGGCGGAGCCTTCGACGGTTTGGAGCAAATGATCAAGCGTCGTGTCGGCAAGAAAGTCATCGGCTTCAATGCCACTTCAGATCAAAAGGATTTGAAACCGGGCGAATATACTTCTATGGTATTGCCTGAAGATCTTTTGAAGTTCGGTCTGATTCCGGAGTTTGTAGGACGTTTGCCAGTTATTTCTACGCTGGAGCCGCTTGATGAGAACACATTGGTTCGTATTTTGTCTGAGCCGAAAAATGCGTTAGTCAAGCAATATCAGAAGATGCTTGAACTGGATAATGTCACTTTGGAGTTTAAGCAAGATGCTCTGGAAGCCATTGCTCGTGAGGCCATCAAACGTAATACGGGTGCCCGTGGACTTCGCGCGATCATCGAAGGCATTATGCTGGATGTGATGTATGAGGTTCCTTCCCGTGATGATATCACTACTTGCGTCATCAATGAGCAGGTTGTAAAAGATAAAATCGCACCGGAACTCGGTGGTACAGATAAGGATAAAAAACAAGAAGAGAGCGCCTAAGGATTGATACTTCGCGATCTCTACAACATGAGAAGCCGGATCTCCACTTCGATAAACCCATATGAGGTTTTAAGGGGTGGAGGTTTGGCGTTAATGGGAGAGAAAAGTACATGTTCTTAAGACAAGACACACGTCCCGTTAAAGTCGGGAATCTGACGATTGGCGGCAGCAATGAAGTCATTATCCAAAGTATGTGTACAACCAAAACAGCAGATGTGGAAGCTACTGTAGCCGAGATTCTTCGCTTGGAGGAAGCCGGATGTCAACTGGTGCGGGTCACCGTCAACAATGAGGAAGCTGCTGCGGCCATTAAGGAAATTAAAAAGCAGATCCATATTCCGCTCGTAGCGGATATTCATTTTAATCACAAGCTGGCTCTGCTGGCGATTGAAAATGGAATTGACAAGGTTCGTATTAATCCCGGCAACATTGGTCGTCGTGAAAAAGTGGAAGCTGTCGTTAAGGCGTGTAAGGAAAAAGGAATTCCGATTCGGATCGGTGTGAATGCCGGGTCATTGGAACAGCACTTGCTGGATAAGTACGGCTATCCTACGCCAGAAGCGATGGTAGAAAGCGCACTATACCATATCGGTATACTGGAAGAGCTTGATTTTCACGATATTATCGTGTCGCTGAAAGCATCTGACGTGCCCATGGCGATTGCTGCTTATACGAAGGCAGCCGAGATCATTAAATATCCACTACATCTGGGTATTACTGAAGCGGGTACGCTCTTTACCGGAACCGTTAAGAGTGCAGCGGGGATGGGGGCTTTGCTAGCAGCAGGTATTGGTTCGACTATGCGTATTTCGCTGAGTGCCGATCCAGTGGAAGAAGTGAAGGTTGCACGGGAACTGCTCAAAACCTTTGGGCTGATCACGAATGCTGCGACTTTGATTTCCTGTCCGACTTGTGGACGTCTGGATATTGATCTGTTCTCTATCGCCAACGAAGTTGAAGACTATATTGCGAAACTCAAGGTGCCGATTAAAGTGTCGGTACTGGGTTGCGCGGTGAACGGTCCGGGGGAAGCAAAGGAAGCCGACATCGGTATTGCCGGAGCACGCGGGGAAGGACTTCTGTTCCGTTACGGAAAAATGATCCGCAAAGTACCCGAAGCTGACATGGTTGAAGAATTGAAAAAAGAAATTGATATCATCGTCAAGGCGTATGAAGAGACAGGTAAAATTCCGGGTCGTGAGGAACGTCATACAGCCGAGAAGGTATAGGTAAAATCACTTCTCATACAAAAGGCATAATCATATTTTAGTGCCATCATTTAAACGCCGTGGAGGGCAGCTCTGCTACAGAACTGTTCTCCGCGGTGTTTTTGTATTTTCTCTCTGTTCTTTTGAAAGACTGCCGTTTAGCTATTGTGGAAAAGGAAATACTGTTTTTCATAGACGGCATTTTAGCGGCATTTTCAAAATGCCGAGATGAGAAACGGAGGAAATACGATGGACTTTACTATGATTTTGTTGTTAGTGCAAATGTTTTTTGGGATTGTCATCGGTCTGTATTTCTGGAACCTTTTGCGGAGCCAAAAGACGAACCGCAGCGCAGTGGACCGGGAATCCCGCAAGGAACTGGATAAGCTGCGCAAACTGCGTTCCATTTCATTAACCAAACCGCTGGCTGAACGCACCCGTCCTGCCACATTACAGGATATTGTCGGTCAGAAGGACGGATTGCGTGCGCTCAAGGCAGCGTTATGCAGTGCGAATCCACAGCATGTTATTATTTATGGCCCACCGGGAGTGGGCAAAACGGCTGCTGCGCGTGTGGTGCTGGAAGAGGCTAAGAAAAACCTGTCCTCCCCGTTCAAGGGAGACGCCAAATTTACGGAGATTGATGCGACGACTGCCCGTTTTGACGAGCGGGGTATTGCAGACCCGTTGATTGGTTCGGTGCATGATCCGATTTATCAAGGTGCTGGAGCAATGGGAGTGGCGGGTATTCCACAGCCCAAACCCGGAGCTGTAACGAAGGCGCATGGCGGTATGTTGTTCATTGATGAAATTGGCGAGCTGCATCCCACACAGATGAATAAGCTGCTGAAAGTATTGGAGGACCGAAAAGTATTTCTGGAGAGCGCGTACTACAACTCGGAGGATTCGAATACTCCTGCTTATATCCATGATATTTTCCAAAATGGTTTGCCTGCCGATTTCCGTTTGGTAGGTGCGACGACCCGTTCGCCGCACGAGCTGCCGCCTGCCATTCGTTCCCGGTGCATGGAAATTTATTTCCGTGCTCTCCAACCGCAGGAAATTGCTCGTATTGCTGAGGATGCCGTCCACAAGCTGGGCTTCGGTCCTTGTCCAGAGGCAGTTGAAGTCGTACAGCGCTACGCCACAAATGGCCGGGAGGCCGTCAATATGATTCAGCTTGCCGCGGGATTAGCACTTACGGAGAAACGGGAACGTCTGAACGCTTCGGATGTGGAATGGGTAGCAGGTAGCAGCCAAATTCAACCGCGTCCTGATCGGAAAGTACCGGGTTTACCGCAAATTGGGTTTGTTAACGGTTTGGCCGTATATGGTCCCAATATGGGCATGCTGCTGGAAATTGAGGTTACAGCAGTTCCGGTTCCTGCGGGAAAGGGAACCTATAATATTACAGGTGTTGTCGATGAGGAAGAGATTGGCGGCGGCTCCCGTACGCTGCGACGCAAAAGTATGGCCAAAGGCTCAGTGGAAAATGTACTGACCGTTTTGCGTACGCTTGGATTATCGCCGTCGAATTACGATTTGCATATTAATTTCCCCGGAGGAACACCAGTAGACGGCCCGTCGGCAGGCATTGCGATGGCAACGGCTATTGCTTCGGCAATGCGGGGAATTCCGGTGGATCACGAAATTGCGATGACCGGGGAGGTTAGCATTCACGGTCGTGTCAAACCGATTGGCGGCGTATTAGCCAAGGTTGAGGCTGCTTTTCAGGCAGGAGCTAAAAAGGTGATCATTCCGCAGGACAATTGGCAGTCCCTTTTTGACAGTATTGAAGGCTTGAAAGTCATTCCGGTGCAGTCAGTTACGGAAGTATTCCGACACGTATTTGGCGAAGAATTAACGGCAGATTTACCTGTGCACACACCAATTGAGACTTTTCGCCCATCCCAATCTTCCCTGTTACAGGCCGATGGGACGCATAACGGGACGATATCGGACACAGGATCTTGCTAATGAACTACCCTTTCATTGGTTTTTTCATAAAACATTTGATAAAATATGAAAGATAACAACGTGAGGATTGTAAAATCCGGAACCTGAGAATCACTGGAGGTGCGAAAGCGATGGGACCCAACAAGACAAAAGGTCGTCGTTTTCCTTTGCTGCCTTTAAGAGGACTTCTGGTCTACCCGAGCATGGTTCTGCATCTCGATGTGGGCCGGGAAAAATCGGTCAAGGCTTTGGAAAAAGCGATGGTTGAAGATAATTTGATTCTCCTGTGTTCTCAATCAGAAGTAAATATTGAAGAACCTGCACAAGAGGATATTTTTCGAGTTGGCACGGTAGCCAAAGTGCGCCAGATGCTCAAGCTTCCCAACGGAACGATTCGGGTGCTGGTAGAAGGGCTGGAACGTGCCGAGATTATTCAATATACGGACAATGAGGAATATTACGAAGTACTGGCGAAGGAACTGCATGAGGCAGAAAACGTGCATCCCGAGACGGACGCGCTCATGCGCACTGTTCTGACCCAGTTCGAGCATTATATCAACTTGTCCAAAAAGGTAACCCCTGAGACTCTCGCTGCGGTATCTGACATTGAGGAGCCCGGACGGCTGGCTGACGTGATTACAAGCCATCTAACGCTCAAAATCAAGGAGAAGCAGGATATACTGGAGACGATCGACGTAATTCAACGTCTGGAGAAGCTTCTGGATATTTTGAATAACGAGCGTGAGGTACTGGAGCTGGAACGTAAAATTAACCAGCGCGTGAAGAAACAGATGGAGAAAACGCAGAAGGAGTATTACCTGCGTGAGCAAATGAAGGCGATCCAGAAGGAGCTTGGCGAGAAGGAAGGTCGCGCGGGAGAAGTAGAAGAACTGCGCAATCAGCTAAGTGAGCTGGAGCTGCCCGGTCCTGTGAAGGAGAAGGTTGAGAAGGAAATTGACCGTCTGGAGAAAATGCCTGCAAGCTCTGCCGAGGGTGGGGTTATCCGTAATTACGTCGATTGGCTGTTAAGTCTGCCATGGAACAAGTTTACGGATGATGATCTGGATATCGCCAAGGCTGAAGAGGTACTGAATGATGACCACTATGGACTGGATAAGCCGAAGGAGCGGGTGCTGGAGTATCTGGCTGTACGCAAGCTGGTGAAGACCATTAAGGGGCCGATTCTGTGTCTCGTAGGGCCACCGGGGGTCGGCAAGACCTCGTTGGCTCGTTCCATCGCCAAATCCATGGGGAGGGAATTTGTTCGCATCTCGCTCGGGGGTGTGCGGGATGAAGCAGAAATTCGCGGTCATCGCCGCACTTATGTGGGCGCGATGCCAGGTCGTATCATTCAGGGGATGAAGACAGCAGGAACGTCTAATCCGGTCTTTTTGCTGGATGAGATTGATAAAATGGCTTCTGATTTTCGAGGTGACCCTTCGGCGGCATTGCTGGAGGTGCTTGATCCCGAACAGAACAATACGTTCAGTGACCATTTTGTTGAGCTGCCCTTCGATTTGTCCAATGTGATGTTCGTGACGACAGCCAATGCGGCGCACAACATTCCGCGTCCGCTGATGGACCGGATGGAGACACTGTACATTCCGGGCTACACCGAGCTGGAAAAGCTCGAAATCGCCAATCGTTATCTACTGCCCAAGCAGAAGAGAGAGCATGGTTTGGAAGAGGAGCAACTGGACATCGGGGAGGATACGCTGCTGCGTGTCATCCGCGAATATACCCGTGAATCCGGCGTGCGGAATCTCGAACAGCAAATGGCTTCTCTGTGCCGCAAGGCTGCGAAGTCAGTGGTATCCGGCGGAGAAGGCCCGATTCGAATTACACCGGATAATCTGAAAGATTATTTAGGCGTCGCCAAATTCCGTTACGGTGTAGCGGAACTGGAAGACCAGATTGGTACGGTTACAGGCTTGGCGTGGACAGAGGTCGGCGGTGAAACGCTGATGATTGAAGTGACGGTCGTGCCCGGCAGCGGCAAGCTGATTCTTACAGGTAAGCTGGGAGACGTTATGAAAGAATCCGCGCAGGCAGCATTTAGCTACACTCGCTCCAAAGCGGTTGAGCTGGGCATTGCTACGGACTTTTATGAGAAAAATGATATTCATATCCACATTCCGGAGGGAGCGATTCCGAAGGATGGGCCATCGGCGGGGATTACCATTGCTACAGCGCTGATTTCAGCTCTGACCAACCGTCATGTATCCAAGGATGTGGCTATGACGGGTGAAATTACCCTGCGCGGCCGCGTATTGCCTATTGGCGGATTGAAAGAGAAGTCGCTGGCAGCCCACCGGGCAGGCTACAAAAAGATTCTGCTTCCCAAGGATAATGAACGGGATCTAAAAGATATTCCCGACAGTATTAGGCAGGATGTTGAATTTGTTCCCGTTGCCCATATGGATCAGGTGCTAAAGCATGCTTTGGTTGAGCAGGCAAGGGTACATTAGAGAGGAATTAAGGACACAATGAAAGTAACAAAAGCAGAATTTATTATTAGTGCGGTTGGCCCCGATCAGTTCCCTGTGGACGCTTTGCCGGAGATTGCTCTGGCGGGGCGTTCCAATGTAGGGAAGTCGTCACTGATTAATCGGTTGATTAGCCGTAAAAACTTGGCGCGCACCAGTTCTACGCCGGGGAAAACACAGCAGCTCAATTATTACCGGATTAATGATGATCTCTATTTCGTCGATTTTCCGGGTTACGGTTACGCAAAGGTATCCAAAACGTCCCGTAAAGCCTGGGGACAAATGATTGAGTCGTATTTGCTGGAACGGGAGCCGCTCAAGCTGGTACTTCAAATGGTTGATTTGCGCCATCCACCATCCAAGGATGATATCATGATGCACGACTGGCTGCGCCATCACGGCCTTCCGGTATGCGTTGTGGGCACGAAAGCAGATAAGATCCCCAAAACACGGCGGGAAAAGCATTATAAAGTAATAAAGCAGGAACTCGGAATACTTCCCGGGGGTTTGTTTATCCCCTTTTCATCTGAAGAAGGCATGGGTAAGGACGAGCTATGGTCGGTCATCTCCAGCTATATTGAGAACGACGAAGACGAGGAACAACCGGAAATCTAAGAAGAAGGGCGTTCATGGAGAGCGCTCTATCGGAAAAGACATATGCGAAGAATAACCATGGATTTATTCCATGGTTATTTGTTTTAAGACTGGTTCAAACTATATCAAACGATAGAGAACGTTTTGGATGTTGGAGTTTGCCATCCAATTTTCATAAACAATTCATAAAACAACAGGGGGGGATTCGTACTTCTGTGATATAATTAACACAGTTTATGATAACAGTGGTTATTCTTATTACAGTTTAGGCAGGTGAACTTGCAATGCACATCGTCGTTGTTGGGTTGAATTATCGTACGGCGCCTGTGGAAGTCAGAGAGCGTTTTACATTTGCAGAACAAGATTTACCAAAAGCGCTGGAACAACTCAAACTCACCAAAAGTGTGTTGGAGGGCGTAATTGTCGCTACCTGCAATCGGACTGAAATATATGTCGTGGTGGACCGCCTTCACATGTGCGGTTATTTTATACGCAGTTTTATGGAGCAATGGTTCGGCATTCCTCGTGATCAATTTACACAGCATTTATATATATATGAGGACGAGCAGGCTATTCGGCATTTGTTCCGTGTGACTTGTGGCCTGGATTCTATGGTGATCGGAGAAACACAAATTTTGGGACAGGTGAAGAACGCTTTTCTTCAGGCTCAATCCCAGAAAATTACGGCAACGTGGTTTAATATGCTGTTTAAGCAGGCCGTCACATTGGGCAAGCGTGCCCATTCGGAGACATCCATTGGAGAAAGCGCCGTATCTGTCAGCTATGCAGCAGTTGAGCTTGGCAAACGGATTTTTGGGATGTTTACCGATAAGAAGGTGCTGATTCTCGGTGCGGGTAAAATGAGCGAGCTTACCGTTAAGCATTTGTACAGCGGGGGAGCAGCTGAGGTCATTGTGGCGAACCGGACTTTATCCAGAGCGGAAGATTTGGCTTCCAAGTTTCACGGAACGCCGGTCACGATGGAGGAAGGCATGAATCGGCTGGCGGATGTGGACATTGTCATTAGCTCGACAGGTGCACAAGGATATATTCTGGATCGGGAGCGGGTTGAAGCCAATATGAAACGCCGTCGGTCCCGGCCTTTGTTTATGATTGATATCGCGGTTCCACGTGATTTGGACCCGGCTATTGGCGAATTGCAGAATGTTTTTCTTTACGATATTGATGATCTGGAAGGCATCGTGGAGAGTAATTTGGAAATGCGCCGTACCGAGGCTTCCAAAATTGAGCATATGATCGAAGGGGAACTTGGCGAGTTTTATCAATGGTTAAAAACGATGGGAGTGCGTCCGGTGATTCGTGCTTTACAGGAAAAAGCAGAGTCCGTGCATCAGGATACGCTGGAAAGCTTGTTCAACAAGCTTCCCGAGTTGGATGAACGACAACGCAAAGTGATTAGCCGTTTGACGAAAAGCATGCTGAACCAGATGATGCATGATCCGATCAATTCGGTGAAGGAACTGGCTGTCCAAAAGCAGGGGAATGAGGCGCTTGAACTGTTTAGCCACATTTTTGCTCTGGAGGATCGTTTGGAGGACGCCGCTCAGAAAGTAGATAAAAGCGATGTATCCGCGTTAATGAAACCGGAGGCCGGTATTCATGAAAAATCTGGTCAGGCCCAGGCCTCGCCAGCGTCGTTTGCGCCGGCTGGCCTGTAAAGGCGGGTGAGTGAACGTGGCTTTAAGCACGCTTATATATGATTCAATGATTTATGTTTTTGCCCTGAGCCTTCTGTTTGTATTCTCGGATGGCATTCGCCGTAATGCGAGTGCCAAACGGACAGGTACAGGGCTTCTTGTTGTCGTTCTTGTGCTCCAGCTTATATATATGGGGATGAGAACCTGGAACGAAGGACATCTTCCTATTTTAGTGACCTACGATTTTTTATTTCTGTTTTCATTTATTTTGGTCCTGATTTCTTTAATACTGTCACGCTATCAGCGGTCGGAATTTGCGGTATTGCTGCTTAACATTATTAGTTTTGCGGTTCTTGTGCTCAATAATATATGGATGGAGCCCACCGACAATCCGCTTGGAAGCTGGCATACGGTGCATGGGCTGCTTCTCATCCATATCGCTTTGGCTAATCTTGGTTTTGTAGCAATGACGGTAGCGGCTGTATTTTCGGGGCTCTATCTGTTTTTGCATCGTAAATTAAAAGTCAAGAAATGGAATGATACGATTCGGCGTCTGCCGAGTCTGGAAATGATGGATCGGTATACCCATATGGCGCTGTTGATTGGTACTCCTTTGCTTGGGGTCTCCATTGTAGTTGCCGTCATTTCTATTATTGCTGAAGAACGCTGGCGTCTGCTGCTGGATACCAAAGTATTGATGACAGCGATAGCCCTGTGCGTGTATATTGTATTTTTAGTGAGTAAAAGATTCAATCAGAAGTCGGGCCTCGTAATGGCGAAGTGGGCATTAGTGGGCTACACGCTATTGATTCTTAACTTTTTGCTGAATTCCTGGTCTGTATTTCATCAGTGGACGGGAGAGTGAGTGGCCGTTTGCAGCATTTTGTGCCGATTTCGCTAAATTGTAAAAATAAGATCTGTTGTATTGTGGGGGGCGGAAGGATAGCGGAACGCAAGGTAAAGGGACTGATGGAAAGCGGGGCGTTCATTACCGTCATCAGTCCGAATATAACACCGGATTTACAGGCTCTGGCCGATCATAAGCAGCTCCACTGGGTAAATCGCGTATACCGCGAGGGTGACCTCCAGGGAGCCTTTCTTGTATATGCGGCGACCGACCGGAGAGAAGTGAACAATGCGGTTGCGCATGAGGCCGGGCAAAGGGGTATACTGGTAAATGTGGCGGATCGTTCGGAAGAGGCGGACTTTATAACACCTGGCATCATCCGGCGGGGCAGGCTAACGATCAGCATATCCACCGCAGGTGCAGGTCCGGCTGTCACGTCTGAAATTACATCGGCTTTGGATACGTTGTTTGGTAGGGAATACGAGCCGTATCTGGATTTCATGTACGATATGCGGCAAGCGATTAAACGTATCGTATCTTCCCCGCAGCAAAGAGCGAAACTGCTGAGACGTTTGGCGAGCAGCGGAATTTTGGAGCAAATACGACGTCAGGAATTTACTGCATGGACTCAAGAAGAGATTGACATATGGATTGCGCAAAATCAGGAGGAATAGCATGCGAACAATTGTGGTAGGTAGCAGACAGAGCGCGCTTGCGCTAACTCAGACCGGGCATGTCATCGAGGATTTGAACGTGTTGTGCGCGGAGCATGGGCTGGATATGCAGTTTGTTGTAAAAAAAATATTGACCAAGGGCGACCGGATTTTGGATGTAACGTTGTCAAAGGTGGGTGGCAAAGGGCTGTTTGTCAAAGAAATTGAACAGGCCATGCTGGCTGGTGAAATTGATATGGCAGTACATAGTATGAAGGATATGCCGTCAGAATTGCCTGAAGGGCTAGTGAACGGCGCGGTGCCGCGTCGGGAGGACCCTCGGGATTGTCTCGTTACCCTGGGGTTCAAGAGCTTGGAGGACCTGCCGCAAGGGGCAAAGGTCGGCACAAGCAGCCTGCGCAGAGCCAGCCAGATCAAGTCATTACGACCGGATCTTCAATTGGAGCCTGTGCGCGGTAATATTGATTCCCGCCTGAAAAAGCTGGAGACTGAAGGATTTGACGCCATTATTTTGGCTGCGGCAGGTTTGCACCGGATGGGCTGGAAAGACCGGATCACGTCCTATATACCGGAGGAAGCCTGCTTGCCAGCAGTCGGACAAGGAGCTCTCGGTATTGAGTGCCGTGCAGACGATGAAGAGCTGCTGGCATTGCTGCACCTGTACAACGACCGGGATACCTCGGCTACGGTTGCGGCAGAACGAACCTTCCTTGGCGTGCTGAATGGGGGATGCCAGGTGCCAATCGGGGCCCACGCAGTCTGGGCTGACCAGGAAATCCGTCTCACGGGCATGGTAGGCTCGCCGGATGGCGAGGTTATTTTGAAGGAAACGCTCCAGGGAAATGATCCGCAAAAGCTGGGAGAAGCGGTAGCGGCCAGCTTGATCGCCAAAGGAGCGGAACAGATTCTGGCGCAGGTGAGGGGATGATGGAATGACGGGAAAGGTATATTTAGTAGGCGCAGGACCCGGTGACGCAAGACTGATTACGGTCAAGGGCTGGGAATGCATTCAACTGGGTGATGTTATTGTCTATGACAGACTGGCAAGCCCTCGCCTTTTGGGTTTGATGAAGCCAGGTGCTCAGAAAATATATGTAGGCAAGCTACCGGATCGTCACACCATGAAGCAAGAGGAAATCAATCAGCTGCTGGTGGATCTGGCTCTGGAAGGAAAAACGGTCGTTCGGCTCAAAGGCGGGGACCCTACCATTTTTGGGCGGGTCGGGGAAGAAGCCGGACTGCTGCGCAAACACGGTATTTCCTATGAGATCGTACCCGGCATTACATCAGCGATCAGTGTACCTGCCTATGCGGGCATTCCGGTCACACACCGGGATATGGCCTCATCGTTGTCTATCATTACGGGGCATGAAAGTCCGGACAAGCTCGACAAGAGTATTCATTGGGATAAAGTGACGAACGCAACGGGCACACTGATCTTTATGATGGGTGTGGCGAAGATCGGCTATATCAGTGAGCAACTGATGAAACACGGCAAATCGCCAAGCACACCCGTTGCTTTAATCCGTTGGGGAACCCGGGCAGAGCAGGATACGCTGGTGGGTACGCTGGCAGATATTGAGGCCAAGGTGAAAGCGGCGAATTTTCAGCCTCCCGCCGTTATCGTCGTCGGAGAAGTGGTTAATCAGCGTGAACAGTTAAAATGGGCTGAGGATATGCCTTTGTTCGGCAAGCGGATTTTGGTTACACGTGCGCGTGCCCAGGCCAGTAGTCTGGTTCATCGGATAGAGGAGCTTGGTGGAGAGCCTTATGAATTTCCAGTCATCCAGACGGTTGTCCCTTCGGACGAGCCGACGCAACGGCAAATTAAAGAGGCGTTTGCGCGATTGCCTGAATACGACTGGGTGTTCTTTACCAGCGTCAACGGAGTGGAATATTTTTTCACTCATCTGAAGGAACAAGGCAAGGATGTGCGATCGCTGTTTAAGGCGCGTATTGCAGCAGTCGGGCCAGCCACTTTGGCGGCATTGCGGTCACATGGAATTGAAGCGGAGCAGATCGAAGGTCCTTTTCAGGCAGAGGGCTTGCTCGAAGCGTTTGAGCAGGATTTGCAGGCAGGGCAGAACGTATTTCTGCCAAGAGGCGATCTCGCTCGGTCCTGGCTGCCGGAGAAGCTGAGAATGCTTGGACTTGAGGTGACCGAGGCCGATCTGTATCAAACCGTGCTGGCGGCAAACACACATGATGATGAGCTGCTCAAGCTGCTTGAGGAACGTGCCATCCATGCGATTACTTTTACTAGTTCCTCAACAGTAACCTTTTTTCTGGAAGCACTCAGGCAGATGGAAGTCGAAGATCCGCTGTCGCTGCTGGAGGGAGTGACGATCGCTGTGATTGGTCCTCTCACCGGAGAAACAGCGACCCAAGCGGGCCTGACCGTCAGCTTCATGGCGGAAAAGGCAACTATTGAAAGCCTGATTCAATCGCTATGTGACTGGAAACAATCAAGCGCTGTGACATCATAATTTTATTTTACCAAATGAATGTATAGAAACTGGAGGTTTGCAATCATGAGTGTTCCTTTTACCAGACATCGCCGTTTGCGTCAATCTGCTGCTATCCGCAGTATGGTACGTGAGACGGTATTGAATCCCGCTGATTTTATCCAGCCGATCTATGTAACATTCGGTACAGGAGTGAAGCAGGAAATCAGCTCCATGCCGGGTGTGTACCGATTTTCTCTGGACCAATTGGAAGAAGAACTGAAAGAAATTAGTGAGCTCGGCATTCCTGCCGTGCTCCTGTTTGGCATTCCGGAGACGAAGGATAGCTTAGGCACTTCGGCTTTTGTGGACGATGGTATTGTTCAGGAAGCTACACGTCTGATCAAGTCGCGTTATCCCGAGCTGCTGGTTGTGGCTGACACTTGTTTGTGCGAGTTTACGGATCATGGGCACTGCGGTATGGTCCACATGCATGAGCATGATGGCGAGGTATGTGGTGAAGTGCTGAATGACGAATCTCTGGAGGTGCTGGTACGTACAGCCGTTTCTCAAGCCAGAGCGGGCGCTGATATTATTGCGCCATCCAATATGATGGACGGCTTTGTGCAAGCGATTCGACAAGGGCTGGATGAGGAAGGCTTATCGCATATTCCGATTATGTCGTATTCCGTCAAATATGCGTCTGCTTTTTATGGTCCTTTCCGGGAAGCGGCAGATTCTGCACCGCAATTCGGTGACCGCAAATCCTATCAGATGGACCCTGCTAATGCACGTGAAGCATTGCGAGAAGCAGAATCGGACGTGCTGGAAGGTGCGGATATGCTGATGGTGAAGCCATCCCTCTCGTACCTGGATGTGATGCGTACAATCAAAGACCAGTTTGATCTGCCTATGGTGGCTTACAACGTCAGCGGTGAATACGCGATGGTCAAGGCGGCAGCTCTTCAAGGCTGGATTGATGAAAAAGCGATGGTGCTGGAGATTTTGACGAGCATGAAACGCGCAGGTGCAGACATGATTATTACCTATTCCGCCAAGGATGCGGCAAGATGGTTGAAGCAATAAACGTATTTTTCAGAAGACAGGAGTGATCAGAATGATCAACGAACAACGAACAGTGCGCGAGGATGCGCGCTCCAAAGTAGCCTTTGATGAGGCAAAGCAATATATTCCGGGGGGCGTAAACAGTCCAGTCCGGGCTTTTAAATCCGTCGGCATTACGCCTGTTTATATCGACCGTGGAGAAGGATCGCGGGTATATGATATCGACGGTCAATCCTATATTGACTATGTATGTTCATGGGGACCGCTTATTATGGGCCATGCACATCCCGAAGTGGTTAAAGCTTTACAGGCTGCCGTTGTAAAAGGAACCAGTTTCGGAGCGCCGACGTTGGCAGAAACTGAAATGGCCAAGCTCGTATGTGAACGTGTTCCTTCAATGGATCTTGTACGGATGGTTAGCTCTGGAACTGAGGCGACCATGAGTGCGATTCGACTCGCACGCGGATTTACGAGCCGTAGTAAAATCCTTAAATTTGAGGGATCATATCACGGTCATGCGGACAGCTTGCTGATTAAAGCAGGCTCTGGTGTTGCGACATTAGGCTTGCCCGATAGTCCAGGTGTACCTGAAGTCGTGGCCAACCATACACTCACCGTCCCTTATAATGATTTGGCTTCGGTGAAGCTAGCTTTTGAGAAATTTGGTGAAGAGATTGCCGCAATTATTGTCGAGCCAGTAGCAGGCAATATGGGAGTTGTACCGCCACAGCCTGGATTTTTGGAAGGTTTGCGTGAGGTAACCCAGCAGTATGGAAGTCTGCTGATTTTTGATGAAGTCATGACCGGATTCCGGGTAGGGCTTCATTCAGCTCAAGGCCGCTTTGGCGTGACGCCGGATCTCACGTGTCTGGGCAAAGTCATTGGCGGAGGTCTGCCTGTAGGTGCTTATGGCGGACGTCGTGATATTGTGGAACGGATTGCACCTTCCGGTCCGATCTATCAGGCGGGTACACTTAGCGGAAATCCGCTGGCTATGGCAGCAGGCTATTCGACACTTAAATTGCTAACGCCAGAAGTATACGATCGCCTGGAAGAGCGGGCAGCAAGACTTCAAGCCGGATTCGAACGTAATGCGAGCGAGCTGGGTATCCCTGTCACGATCAATCGCGTGGGTTCCATGGTTTGTCCATTTTTTACAGAAGAAAAGGTTGTCAATTTTGACACAGCTAAAACGAGTAATCAGGACCACTTCCGCCGTTACTTTACTGAAATGGTGAATGAGGGCGTTAGTGTGGCTCCATCTCAATTCGAGGGTATGTTCGTATCAGGTGTGCATACGGTTGAGGATATTGATGCGACCATTGAGGCGAACTATCGCGCGCTCAAACGTCTATGAGCTGGCAAGGTGGCTGGAAAAGACGGGGACCGTGGCTGGAAGTCACACCAGGACGGGAAATCACAGAGGGTGAGCATTGCACCGATGCTGTAGATCATTGGTTGCTGAATCGTTTGGAGCTACCGGACAAGCTGTGGCGCAGACTGCGACACGAAAAGCAGATTGAATTTGCGGGGGACCGGCTGCGGCTGGCCCTTTTTCCCGTTACGAACCTTGGCGTGACCCCTCGCTGGTACGATTTGAAGGTGCTGTATGAGGATGATTTTTGCCTGGTCGCACACAAACCTGCGGGTATGGCGGTACATCCGGACGGAGCTGTAAAAGAGGGTCCACTGACGTTGGATCATGCGGTCGCATCGTATTATGAGATGAATGGCATCCATGCGGCAGTACGGCATGTGCATCGTCTGGATACAGATACGACAGGCCCGGTACTGTATGCCAAAAATGAATTCGCGTTGCTCAAGCTGGACGAGCAGATGCGGACCAAGGATATGGGTCGCCGTTATGTGGCTTTGGTACGGGGGGAAGTCCCTTCATCACTACGGATGCTGGATTGGCCGATTGGCAAGGACAGGCATCACAAGCAGCGTCGCCGTGTTTCTCCGACTGGACAGAGTGCGGTTACCCATGTGGAACTTGGTGAAGTGTGGGGGAGCGGTCAAAAGGCGGTGAGCCTCGTATATTTAACACTAGAAACAGGCCGAACGCATCAGATTCGCGTTCATCTTAGCCATGCGGGCTATCCGTTATTGGGGGATGTATTATACGGGGGACGAGCTGCTGATTTTGGCAGGCAGGCGCTGCACGGAGAGCGTCTTACCTTCCGTCATCCGCTAAGCGGTGAAACGATTACTGTGGAAGATGCTTGGCCGGATGATTTTCAAAAGCTGCATCAACAGTTGTAAAAGATGGCATGCCTTCTATTTTGGCGCATATACTTGAACCTAGAAACGGTTTGCAATATGGAGTTTCCGTGCGCCTGACAGGAGTCAGAGGATGTGCGGAGGCTGCCCAAAGGAGGATGCCATCCTTGAACAAACAACAGAATGATCAGCCGCAAGGCTTGCGTTTTGATATTTATGAACGCATTCATTTGACGGAGGAAGCTGCCGGGATTGCTGAGTTGGAGGAAATTGAGCTTCTGCCACGCATTCAGGTTGTAACCCACGGCGACCATGCCGCTTTGCGAGGGCATTTGCTGCTGGAGGGCGTGTACCGCACACCTGAACAGGTAACGAACGAGCTTCATCATTTGATCCCTGTAGAAATTACAATTCCATTAAATCGGGTAGGAAGATTGGAAGACATCTCTGTTGAGATTGAGAATTTCGATGTGGACCTGCTGTCATTGCGTAGTCTGAATATTACAGGTGTTCTCTCCCTGCACGGGGTGGAAAGTTCCCATGCGGAGGAGACAGCGGTTTGGCTGGATGAGGAATTTACGGTGGTGCACGCACCTGAACATCCCGCTCACCCCTTTTCCGTGAATACAGAGCAGCGTCAGGAAGAAACCTATGCCACTCAGAATTCTGTATCCGATCACACAACGAAGTCTGAATCTTCATACAGGGTGCCAGCTCAGCAGGAGTATACTTCCTGGGAACAGCCATCACAGGAGTATGGGGAGCAGAAGTCATCATCGGAACACCAAGGTTATGAGCCTGCTGTAGACCCGAACCGGATCTATGAACCTTGGACGGGTAAAGCTGTTGAGGACAGCACTTCCGAGGTAAAGCATGAGCATGTTACACCAGAAGTATGGGGATTTCAGCAAGAGGAAGCATGGACGGGAAATGAGCCGAAAATATCCTCCACAGCTCCCGATATAGTCTATGATCCTTTGCTGGCTGAACCGCATCCCGCGACGGAGTCAGAAATCAATCTGGAGCCGCAGCTGGAAGCAGGTCAGGCGAATGATTTTAGACCTGAGACATTAGAGCAGGTGGACGCTGTGTTCCATGACACTGTTGCAGACGATAAACCGGAGATGCGCGTGGCGTTGAACAGCAAAAAGGACGAAAAAGCAGACGAGCCGGACCCGGTGGTCTACTCATCATTGCTCCAATCCAGTCGTTCGGTGAAGGAAGCGGAATACCAGCAGCAACTGGAGCAAGAACCGCAGGGTCAGGCGCAGGAAGCTCAGGAAGAGCGTGAGAATGCCAAATGGAAAAACCTTTTTTTCCATACACAGGATGAAACGCCTTTCCGCAAGGTCCGATTATGCATCGTTCAGCGTGAAGATACACTGGAAACGATCGCTGATCGCTATCAACTCAGCACACGGGAGCTTCAACTGTATAACAAGCTGGCAGAGCATCATGTAGAAGAAGGGCAGGTATTGTACATCCCTTAATTCGGTCATTGGAAAATGAGCAACGGGTGTTGACTATAGTCAATGGGAAATGTATGATGTGGTATAGCTATTGAAAGACTGAGATCGGGAAGAGTAGGCAGCAAGCCCTTCAGAGAGTGGAATTGCAGCGCTGTGAGGTTCCGCAGGAAGCTACTGGCCGAAGTCACCCGGGAGTCGCCTGTTTGAACGGTCCCTCATTTAATCCCAACGGAAGGTACGAGGTTCACGGTAGAATAAGGCCGGTCCGCAGCCGTTATCTGCATAAGTGTCACACCATGTGTAATGGATCAGTGGATACATACACGAGGGGTGAAACAAAGGTGGTACCGCGAGAGAACAGCCTTTCGTCCTTTGAGGATGAAGGGCTTTTTTATTTGCCAATCGAAAAATCATGGAGGTATCCTGATATGTCAGAACAAGACAACAAGACAACCTTGGAAATGCCGACAACGTACGATCCAAAATCAGCCGAGAAAAAATGGTACAAAACGTGGATGGAGAAGGGGTATTTCCGCGCTGGGCGACTTCCAGAGGCAGAGCCTTTTACAATCGTTATTCCACCCCCGAATGTGACGGGTATGCTGCACATTGGACATGCTCTTGATTTTACTTTGCAGGACATTATTATCCGCACCAAGCGGATGCAGGGCTATGACGCATTGTGGCTGCCAGGGGCAGACCATGCGGGCATTGCCACCCAGACGAAGGTGGAGCAGAAGCTGCGTGAGGAAGGCTTGACGCGCTACGATCTGGGACGCGAGAAATTTTTGGAGAAGGTTTGGGAATGGAAGGATCTCTACCTGGACAACATTCATAATCAATGGGAAAAAATGGGATTTTCTCTTGACTATTCGCGTGAGCGTTTTACGCTGGATGAGGGGTTGTCTCAAGCCGTTCGCGAAGTATTTGTCAAGCTGTACAAGAAGGGCCTGATTTATCGCGGTAAACGCATCATTAACTGGGACCCTGCTGCACGTACCGCTCTATCAGATATTGAAGTGGAATACAAAGAGGTAAACGGAAATCTGTATCACCTGCAATATCCGCTTCAAGATGGCAGTGGGTTTATCACTGTAGCCACCACGCGTCCTGAAACCATGCTGGGCGATACAGCGGTAGCCGTACATCCGGAGGATGAACGGTACAAGCATATGATCGGTAAAACACTCGTACTTCCGATTATCGGGCGGGAAATTCCGATCATTGCGGACGACTATGTAGATAAAGATTTCGGTAGCGGCGCGGTTAAAATTACACCAGCTCATGATCCGAATGACTTTGAAATGGGACAACGTCACCAGTTGCCACAAATTACGGTAATGGACGAAACAGGAACGATGAATGCCGAAGCAGGCAAATATCAGGGTCTTGATCGCAGCGATTGCCGTAAGCAGATCGTCGCTGATCTGAAAGAGCAGGGCGTACTCATCCGTATTGAAGAGCATGTGCACCAGGTAGGCCACAGCGAGCGTACAGGTGTGGTTGTAGAACCTTATCTGTCTACACAATGGTTCGTGGAAATGAAGCCTCTGGCAGCCAAAGCGATTGAAGTGCAGAAGGCTGGCAATGGCGTCAACTTTGTTCCGGACCGCTTTGAGCGTACTTATCTGCACTGGATTGAAAATGTGCGTGACTGGTGTATTTCCCGCCAATTGTGGTGGGGACATCGTATTCCGGCTTGGTACGATGAAGAAACCGGTGAGATTATTGTATCGATGGAGGACCCTACAACCTTGCCTGAATATGCTGGCAGAAAGCTGAAACAGGATGAGGACGTGCTGGATACATGGTTCAGCTCTGCCCTGTGGCCGTTTTCGACACTGGGCTGGCCTGAGCAGACTGAGGATCTCAAACGCTACTACCCGACCAATGTCTTGGTTACAGGCTATGACATTATTTATTTCTGGGTATCGCGAATGATCTTTACCGCACTGGAGTTTACGGAAGAGATTCCGTTCAAGGACGTGCTTATGCACGGTTTGGTGCGTGATGCGGAAGGTAGAAAAATGTCCAAATCCCTCGGCAATGGTGTTGATCCGCTCGACGTAATCGACCAATATGGCACGGATGCCATGCGGTATATGATTTCTACCAGCAGCACGCCTGGGCAGGACCTTCGCTTCCGTTGGGAACGGGTAGAGCAGGCACGTAACTTTGCCAATAAAATCTGGAATGCGTCGCGCTTTGCGCTGATGAATCTGGAAGGGGTAACTGCGGCGGATATCGACATTACCGGTGATTTGGGCACAGCTGACCGCTGGATCCTTCACCGTTTGAACGAAACTTCACGCGATATCACGCGTCTAATAGATGCTTATGAATTTGGCGAGACAGGCCGCCTTCTGTACAACTTTATTTGGGATGACCTGTGCGACTGGTACATCGAGTTTGCAAAGCTCGCCCTGTATGGCGAGAACGCAGAGGCGAAAAAGAAAACACAGTCCGTACTGGCGTATGTGCTGGATCGGACACTGCGCATGATTCATCCGTTCATGCCGTTTATCTCCGAAGAAATATGGCAGCATCTTCCGCATGAAGGCGAAACGATTACACTGGCCGCATGGCCCGTTTATGATTCGGCTTTCGAGGACAAGGATGCGGTAGCTGAAATGAATTTGCTGATTGATGTGATTCGTGCAGTGCGGAATATCCGTTCTGAAGTGAACGTGCCGATGAGTAAAAAGATCGAATTGCTCGTAAAACCCGGCGATCAAGCCGTTCTCGATATCATTAACCGCAATGGGGATTATGTGCGTCGATTCTGTAATACGTCTGAATTCGACACGGGATTGGAGCTCTCTGTTCCAGATAAAGCCATGACTTCTGTAGTCAGCGGAGCAGAGCTATACCTGCCGTTAGCCGGGCTGCTTGATATTGCCCAGGAAATTAGCAGACTGGAAAAAGAGCTTCAGCATTTGAACAGTGAAGTGGAGCGCGTGGAGAAAAAGCTGTCCAACCAAGGCTTCGTGGCGAAGGCACCAGCCAAAGTCATCGAGGAAGAGAAGGCCAAGCAAGCCGATTATTCGGATAAGCGCGCCAAAGTTATCACACGGATTGAAGAACTCAAGGGATAATTCCACTAACTATAAAATGACCTGAAGGTGAAGAGGATGTCAGATACAATCAGGGGCGGGGGAGCGGCTCCTTTACAAAGCTATGATGAAGCAGTGGAATGGATTAACGGTTTGATTCCGTTCGGAATCAGACCCGGACTGGAACGGATTGAGAAGTTAATGAGCATGTTGGGTGATCCGCAACGGCATCTTAAATTTGTGCATATTGCGGGAACCAATGGCAAGGGCTCGACCTGTGCTTTCTTAACCTCGGTTCTACTGAAATGCGGTTATGATGTGGGAACCTTTACGTCTCCATATATCACCCGGTTTACGAACCGATTCCAATTCAACGGGATGGATATTCCCGATGATACACTGGTCACACTTGCCAATCGTTTGTATCCGTTGGTCAAGGAAATCGCGGCCAGTGATTTGGGATCACCCACGATGTTTGAGGTATCGACAGCGTTGGCTATTTTATATTATGCCACGGTGACTTTTCCAGATGTTGTGGTATGGGAGACGGGCCTCGGGGGAAGGATGGATGTAACTAATATCGTGAGTCCTATCGTCTCGGTCATTACGAATGTAGGCTATGACCATACGGATATTTTAGGGGATACACTCGAACAGATCGCAGGCGAAAAGGCTGGAATTATCAAGCCAGGCGTACCTGTTGTTAGCTGTGTATCTCAGCCAGAGGCTATTCAGGTTATACGGGAAACGGCGACAAAGCAGGGAGCTACCTTGTATCTAGCAGGAAAACAGTTTACGTATGAACGGCTGAATGGGGACGAAACAGGACAGACTTTTTCGTTTGCGGGACCCTTCCGACACATGGAAATCGGCATCACGTTGTTAGGCGAGCATCAATGTGCTAATGCTGCAGGAGCTTTGATGACACTTGAGGTGCTTCGTCAGTATATGGCTTTTGTGCTGGATGACACTGAACTGCTGGAGGGCTTTAGAGAAGCGGCCTGGGCAGGTCGTCTGGAACAAGTCAGCAGTTTGCCGCGAATTGTTATTGACGGTGCTCATAATCCGGAGGGGGCGCAGACGCTGGCAAAGAGTCTTCCCCAACTGTATTCGTACCGAAAGATGGTTTTAATGATGGGTATGCTGTCAAACAAGCATCATGAAGCATACTTGCAGCATATACTGCCACTAGTGGATACGCTTATCCTGACCGAGCCCGATTTCCGCCGCAAAATGAATGCCGCTGAACTGGCTCATCTCGTGGAGAAGCTGCGGCCGTCCTATGCCAAAACGGATTTGAAAATTATTGTAGAAGGTGACTGGAAAAAGGCTCTTCGCTTGCTTCAGTCACATACGGAAGCGGAGGATCTGGGGGTGGTATCCGGAACACTGTATCTCATTGCGGATGTACGGGCTACCCTTATGTATCAAACCGATTCGGAAAAAGGTTGGTGAAATTTGTTGATTACTTCGGAACATGTTCATTTTATCGGTATCGGCGGTTACGGGATGAGCGCGATTGCTCGGGTCATGCTGGAGATGGGATATACCGTGACAGGCTCAGATGTGGCATCACAGGAGCTGACAGAAAAACTGGCGGCGAAAGGCGCAAAAATATATCTCGGGCACACGCCTGAGCACGTTACAGGGGCGGACATTGTCGTTTATTCGACGGCACTGTCCCGTGACAATGTGGAGCGGGTGGCAGCAGAGGAATTGAATATTCCGACCCTGCATCGTTCCCAGATGCTCGCACGGTTGCTTAACGAGCGTATGGGAGTAGCTGTTGCGGGAGCGCACGGCAAAACGACAACCTCCTCGATGATCGCTCTGGTCATGGAGAGATGCAATGTCGATCCAACATACATTATTGGCGGCGAAATCACGAATTTGGGGACGAATGCCAAAGCAGGAAAAAGCGAGTTTGTCGTTGCCGAGGCGGATGAGAGCGATGGTTCTTTTCTGCAATATCATCCTTGGCAAGGTATTGTGACCAACATTGAAGCCGACCATTTGGAAAATTATGATGGCGACTTTAATCGTCTGAAAAGTGCCTATGTACAGTTCTTGAGTCAAATCCGGCCGGATGGCGCGGCTATCGTATGTGCCGATGATCAGAACGTCCGGGAAATGCTGCCTCAGATTCAGACTCGAGTCATTACCTATGGAGTCGAGCATGAAGCAAATTATACGGCAACGGATATCCAGTTGGGCGACCGTCGATTAAGCTTTACTATGAATCACAAAGGGACAGCGCTTGGAACCATCGAATTGTCTGTACCGGGTAAACATAATCTGTACAACGCTATGGCTAGTGTGATTTCTTGCTTGGAAGCAGGCATCCCATTTGAGCAAATTGCTGCGGCTATTGTGGAGTTTCACGGAGCGAAGCGTCGTTTTCAGGTGCTAGGCGAAAGCAATGACATTCTTGTTATTGATGACTATGCTCATCATCCAACAGAGATTGAGGCTACGATTAGTGCAGCTACAGTGACTGGCAAGCGTATTATTGCTGTGTTCCAGCCGCAACGCTACAGCCGTACTTTTTTCCTGCTGGATGCGTTCAGTCGTGCGTTCAGTGAGGCGAATGAAGTCATTATTACCGACATTTATTCTCCAGCGGGAGAAAAACAAATTGAAGGTGTGCATTCTTCGAAGCTCGTGGATTTAATCGTTCAGAACAGCAATGCGAATGCCATCTATCTGCCAACCAAGGAAGCTGTTATCGACGAGTTGAAGGATCGTCTTCAGCCGGGCGATCTTGTGCTGACAATGGGCGCGGGAGATATCTGGAAAGCAGGCGACGCGCTAGCACGCCATCTGCGCGAGCAGCAAGTGTAACAAGCATGCATAAAGTGTTACGCCGATGAAATACAACCATCAAGGGTATTCCGAACACGAAACGTGTCTTCGGGATACCCTTTTTTGTAATGCTCGGGGCATATTTTCTCTTCCTGACTCATACAACAGACTATGAGGAAGTATGGGACAAGGAGGGAGTGCATCCGTGAACAAGGCAAAGATGACATTCCGGTTCGAGCAACAGACGCCGGAGACAAGCCGTGAGGAAAAGCTACAGGTGCTTCCATACAAAACCGGGCCGATAACTATCCAGCAACGTGAAACCAATAAAGAAGCGGAACGGTATGAAAGCGAGAAACAGTATCAAGCTGGTAACCAGCATGAAAGAACAGAAAGAATTAGCGGCATAGGTGCAAACAGCGGGACTGAACGAATCTCAGAAATTAACGAGCCTTCGGGCGTGAATAGACCTAGTACGAAGCGGCGTTTTGCTCCCGCCCCCATCGTGCAGGAAGGATGGGATGATCCGTTTGGGCGATCAGCAGCTTCCTGGTCAGATACGGATTTTCTGCCAGATCGTACGGAAGAGCATGAAGAAGAAACTCATCGTTCCAGTCAAGAGTACCGAAAGCGTCCGCCCCATCCATCCAGATGGAAGCTGATTGGCTCAGTAGCCAGTGCGTTGATGACCGGGGGGATGTTTGGATATATCATGTTGCTGCTTTTTAACGGAGGTGGAGCTGTTCCTGGATCAGAACCGTCAACAGAGGAGGCTATACCGGTTTTTAAAGAATTTGTTAGTACAGATACACCATCTGTACAAGATAATTCCGCTCCTGTTACAGTTGTATCGGCTCAGGTCCCCCCACAAACTTATTACCTGCTGCAATATGGAGTATTCAGCACCCCTGAACGGGCATTGCAAGCAAAGGAAGAGCTGTTGAAGGCAGGCATTGCCGCTGGTGGAGACACAGAGGATCAGAACCGAGTCTATGCGGGAATATCGCCGGACAGGGAACAGGCCAAGCTGCTCAGCAATCAACTGAAAACACAAGGAGTCGAGCTGTATGTCCGTGAGCTTCAACTGCCTGGATTCGAAAAAGCAGCTTATGGGGGCGATGGTGAAAAGCTCACTACCTTTTTTCAGCTAAGCAGCACTTTGGTCGGCAAGCTGAGCGGGCTTTCCTCATCCTTGCTTGAAGCAGGAGGATCAGGTAAGGCAAATGCCACCGAAATGAAGGAACTGAACGATCTGCATCAGCAGTGGACGCAAAATATCGCTGCGCTTCCCTCCGATCTGCCGAAGGAAGCGGCTGCTTCCGCATCCACGCTGGAAAAGGCGATGAACAGTGCAGTCTCGGCACTTGGAGAATATAACAAGAACACAGCCAAGGAGCACATTTGGGAAATTCAGTCTTCGATGATGGAATATGTTTTGCATGAGAAGGAATTTATACAATTCATAAAACAATAGATTCTCAATGTTTTCCGGCAAGGAACTGGAAATAGTTCCCCATGCCGGATTTCTGTTTGTATTGCAGTTGAAATCACCGTATAATAATGAAGGTGTCAAAAAATGGCGAGGGAAGATCAGGATGAAAAAAAATGTAGGAATGCTGATACTGTTTTTGTTGCTCGGTTGGCTTTTGGGTGCATGGATTGCCAAAGCCCTTCAATCGATCAAATACCTTTCCTTTCTGACACACCCCACAACGATATCCTGGTCGCCGAGAGCGGATCTGGATATTATCAGCTACAACATAACGATAAATTTTGAATTGAGCCTGCTTAGTCTGATCGGCATCATCGCCGCGTTCTGGCTGTACCGCAGGCTCTAACTGATGAAAAGGAGCTTCCCTTATGGACGGGAAAATTACGCCCCGCATTATTCTGGCATCGACTTCACCGAGAAGGAAGGAATTGCTTTCATTTCTTAGACTGCCCTTTGACGTGATGCCGAGTCATGCGGATGAAAGCACGCCTGAGAGCTGGACGCCTCAGCAAATTGTGGAGACCCTTGCGGTACGCAAAGCCGAAGTGGTCGTGAACATTGGCAGCCAATCCAAAGAAGATGGATTAGTTATTGGCAGTGATACCATAGTCGTGCTGGATGGTTTGGTACTGGGTAAGCCTGCCGACCATGCGGACGCAGTTCGCATGCTGACAGCATTGCAGGGAAGAACTCACCGCGTATTCACTGGGGTGGCCTGCATACATACCATAACCGGCAAAACGCTTGTCAGACACCGCCAAACAGAGGTTACGATGAAGCCTTTGAGCCATGAGCAAATTATGGCATATGTGAATACGGGCGAACCGTCTGACAAAGCGGGAGCGTACGGCATTCAGGGTTTGGGTGCTACGCTGGTGGAATCTATTCAGGGTTGCTATTTTAACGTCGTAGGATTGCCGCTTTCTCTGCTGTCGGACATGTTGTCCGAATTCGGAGTGAACGTGTTGCAGCCTTAAAGGGGATAAACATATGTTAGAGTCGCCAACACTGATGCTTCGCGACCTCCCTCATGAAGAACGACCAAGAGAGCGCATGATGACATATGGGGCGGAAGCTTTAAGCAACGCGGAGTTGCTGGCAATATTGCTGCGTACGGGAACACAAAATGAGTCATCGGTGCATTTAGCTCAGCGTATTTTGCAGCAGGCGGGGAACTTGCGCCAACTGGTGGATATGAGTATGACTGAATTGACCCAGATTAAAGGCATTGGCAATGCCAAGGCGATACAGCTCAAAGCGGGTATCGAATTGGGGCGACGGTTGGCATTGTCACGCCATTTGGAGACCCCGGTGATCAGTTGCCCACGGGACGTGGCAGATCTGCTGTTTGAGCAGCTTCGTTATTTGCAGAAGGAGCATTTTGTATGCCTGTTCCTGAATACTAAGAATCATGTCATTCACCAGGAAACGCTATCCATGGGCAGCCTGAATGCCGCCATCGTACATCCTCGTGAAGTATTTCGGGCAGCGATCAAATGCAGCAGTGCCTCGATTATTTGCGCTCATAACCATCCGAGCGGTGATCCGAAGCCAAGCCCGGAGGATGTCCAGTTGACCCGTCGCCTGATGGAAGCGGGCAACATCGTGGGCATCGACGTGCTCGATCATATCGTGATCGGGGACGGAACCTTCGTAAGTTTGAAGGAACAAGGTCTGATATAATATACTATTTAAATCAAACATTTAAATCCGACCGGCTAGGCCGGCCTGAATAAACCGTTTATACATGGATAACAGATTTCAGGGAAGAGAAAAGGAGATTAACATCATGCTGGGTGGCTTTACAAAAGATTTGGGAATTGACTTGGGGACGGCAAACACGCTGGTATACGTAAGAGGAAAAGGGATTGTGGTTCGTGAACCTTCTGTAGTCGCATTACGTACAGACACAAAAACCATTGAAGCGGTTGGTGAATCTGCAAAAAAAATGATTGGTCGCACACCGGGGAATATCCGTGCGATCCGTCCGATGAAGGATGGCGTTATTGCGGATTTTGATACGACTGCAACGATGATCAAATATTTTATTCGTCAGGCGCAAGCCCAACGTTCTTTGTTTCCACGTCATCCGAACGTGATGGTTTGTGTGCCTTCAGGCATTACTGCGGTGGAGCAGCGTGCTGTTGAAGATGCAACGAAGCAAGCGGGCGCACGGGAAGCGTACACGATTGAAGAGCCGTTTGCGGCTGCAATCGGCGCTGATCTTCCCGTATGGGAGCCAACGGGTAGTATGGTTGTCGATATCGGCGGAGGTACAACCGAGGTAGCGGTTATTTCTCTGGGCGGGATTGTGACGAGCCGCTCCGTGCGTGTGGCTGGTGACGAAATGGACGATTCCATCATCCAATACGTGAAGCGTCAATACAATCTGATGATTGGTGAGCGGACTTCAGAGCAGTTGAAAATGGAAGTCGGTTCCGCAATGCCGCTGGAACAAGTGGAGACGTCGGAAATTCGTGGACGTGATCTGGTAACAGGTTTGCCGAAGACGATTACGATTACGTCGGATGAAATCAGTGAAGCGTTGTCCGATACAGTGAATGCAATTGTGGAAGCAGTTAAAGTGACACTGGAAAAATGCCCTCCTGAGTTAGCGGCGGACATTATGGACAGAGGTATCGTATTGACTGGTGGCGGAGCACTTTTGCGTAACTTGGACAAGTTGTTGGCGGCTGAAACCGGGATGCCGGTTATCGTAGCGGAAAATCCTCTGGATTGCGTGGCAATCGGTACAGGCAGAGCGCTGGAAAATATTCATTTGTTCAAATCGCGCAGCAGTTCTGCCGTCCGTTCCAGACGTTGAATCGGGGGTGTAGGAACTGTTTAAGCTGTTTGGCAATAAAAGACTATTTATTCTATTGATCGGAATCGTTCTGTTTATTGCCCTTATGGGGATTACACTTGGACAGAGAAATTCCTTAACCTGGCCGGAAAAGTTCGCCAGAGATTCAATTGGCTTTGTGCAAGGTATCTTCTACAAGCCCGCTTCAGCAATAGCGGGCTTCTTTGAAGATATCGGGAATATGCGAAGTATTTATAGTGAAAATGAACGGTTGAAAATTGCCGTAGCGCAGTTAACCGCAGAGCAGATTCAGACTTCTAACTTGAAAGAGACAAACACCAGACTTGAGCAAGAACTGAAATTCACCCAAACGCAAAAGTCCAAAAATCAATATGATTTTCGTATTGCACAGGTAAATAGCGTCAGTAATGATTCTAAAACGCTTGTCATTGATATTGGTGAAAAGGACGGGGCCAAGGTTGGTCAGGAAGTCAGATCACTTGAGGGGTTTGTAGGGGTTATTAGTCGCACAGCGAATTTCACTTCTACAGTTACGCTATTGACTACATTAGACCCTAAAAATCCAAATTCTTATGCTATTGCAGCAACAGCACTGGGCAAGGAAAATAATTCGTTTGGTATGATTGAAAGTTATGATCCGGCTACGAACAGATTTCAAATGACTCGCATTGAGGAAAATGATCCAATCGCAAAAGGTGATCAGATCATTACGTCCGGAGCAGGTGGGAAGTTCCGTAAAAATCTGTTGATCGGTACGGTAGAAAAAATCCAGGTTGGCGAGTTCGGACAAACACGTACAGCGATTATCAAACCGGCAGCCAGCTTCGTGGATTGGAAAGAATTGCTCGTTCTTTACACTCCTGAGGTACCGGAATAATGAAGATACGCGGTCAGGTTCTAATACTGCTGCTGTTTGTACTGTTTATAGCTGAAGGAACGATTCTTCCGTGGCTTCTTCCGGATAGTTGGCATCCGAGAATGGTTCCGAATTTCGTGTATGTCGTCATTTTGTTCGTATCCGTATATTATAGTCGCCATACGGCATTGGTACTGGGTATTGTTTTTGGGCTTATTCATGACGTTGTGTATTACGGGTTTATTATCGGACCTTACTCTTTTGCAATGGGATTGTCGGCTTATTTGCTGGGGCTTGTATTTACAGCTCAACGTGCGCCGATGCCTATTATGATGGGAGCTGTGCTGATCGGCAGTTTTCTGCTGGATTCCATGCTTTTTGCCATTGATCATCTGTTCCAACTGACCCATCAGACTTTTGATTGGGCGCTGGCCCAATATATGATACCTGATTTATTTATCCATTTTCTGTTCGCCCTCATCATTTACGTTCCAGTTCGCAAGCAATTGCAGCGTTTGGATATCCGTGTGAAAAAGGAAGAGAAGGTCTAGGTCTTTTTACACACATTTTGTCCGGGTTAGCAGGGATTTCACGTTCCGGGGACGAAATGATTGAGATAGGAGGGACAGGCTAATGGCGGTGAAATCGAATCATGTCACGATTAAAGGCATCAAAGACGGCCTGGTATTCCTTCTGGACGATCAATGCGAGTTTGAGGATTTGCTGGGTGAGCTGCGTTTCAAGCTGGAGCACAGTCATCAAAATATTTTAACCGGCCCGATTATTCATGTAGACATTAAGCTGGGAAGCCGGGAAGTGACGGAGGAACAGAAGGAAAGCATTCTGGAGATTTTGAGACAGAAGGGGAATCTGCTCATACGGTCCGTCGAATCACCCGGGCTGCCTTCAGAAGTGCAGGGGAAAGCTCCCATCCACACCGTGACAGGGATTATCCGTTCAGGCCAGGTGCTTCATCATAACGGGAATTTGCTCTTTTTGGGAGATGTGAACCCCGGTGGAATTATAACGTGTACTGGTGATATCTATGTCCTCGGAGCCCTGCGAGGTATGGCGCATGCGGGGATGGAGGGGAATGGCGAGGCAATTATCGCAGCCTCCTATTTTGCACCAACACAGCTGCGAATTTCTGAAATGATCAGTCGTCCACCCGATGAATGGGAGACGCGTGAATCCGGAATGGAATTTGCGTATCTCAAGGACGGCGCCATGCAAATAGATAAAATGAGTAATATTGTGCGTCTGGGCCGCGATTTTAACGTGTTCAAAGGGGTGTAGCACATGGGAGAGGCTATCGTCGTCACTTCAGGAAAAGGCGGCGTCGGCAAAACGACGACGTCAGCCAATATAGGAACAGCGCTGGCACTGCTCGGCAAAAAGGTGTGCTTGGTGGATACAGATATCGGCTTGCGTAATCTGGATGTTGTTATGGGTCTGGAAAACCGGATTATTTATGATCTGGTCGATGTAGCGGAAGGTCGTTGCCGTTTAAATCAGGCTCTGGTCAAGGATAAGCGCTTTGAGGAGCTGTATATGCTACCTGCTGCTCAAACCAAGGACAAGAGTGCCGTAACGCCGGAGCAGGTTAAGGATATTATTTTGGAGCTTAAAAAGGATTTTGAATATATATTGATTGACTGTCCTGCGGGTATTGAGCAGGGCTTCAAAAATGCCATTGCCGGGGCGGATCAGGCCATTGTCGTAACGACACCGGAAAACGCTGCTGTGCGTGATGCTGACCGGGTGATCGGATTGCTGGAAAGCTCGCATGTGATCTCACCGAAGCTAGTGGTTAACCGTATCCGTAACAGCATGGTCAAATCCGGGGATATGCTGGATATTGACGGCATTTTACAAGTGCTTAGCATAGACCTCATTGGGATTGTGCCGGATGATGAAATGGTAATCAAGTCAGCCAATACAGGAGAGCCTACCGTCATGAATCCCGATTCACAGGCAGCGATTGCCTATCGTAACATTGCTAGACGGATTTTGGGTGACACAGTGCCGCTCATGCAGCTGGATCAGAAGAAAAGCGTGATGACTCGGTTTAAGAAATTTTTTGGTATGGGTGGATGAAGAAAATAGTGAATTACGGCTGGGAGACGGCTCCGCGTGTGATTTGATCTTACGATCGCTGTTGCCACGGGATTCTTTTATTTGTAAAACATTCAGTGGTAAGAATCCCGTGACCAAGGCGAACGCTTTGCTTCTTCAGATTAAAATTACCCGCTTCGCTACTGCCTGCCAATCTTTACACTGTTTTTAAGTAAGGGATGGATGTAGAGGAAAGATTCCTACGAAGAATTGTAGCTTTTTTAAGCCGCGTAGTCCTTTCTTCTTAATAACGAACACTTAAATAAGTAATGAACTTATTTAAGTGTTTTTGGTTTGTCTTTTTAAACTTCTATAAATCCTGAATTTTAATTTCAGACTCACTATATAACCGCCATACAGACCATCCGGTGCGCTTGCGTCGGATTTTTTTCATTTTCAGATGCGTAATCCCGAACCGGACAACATAAGTTGAAGCCCGTCCTCATAAGATGTACCAAACATACCTCGCTGGGGGGCTGGAACAGGATGAATAAAAACTCCGGAATCAAGCAGCGCAGAGAAGAACGCATACAGCAGCTGATCGCGAGAAACAAAGCGGAAGAGTATTCCTCAGGCATGAATCAGGACAGGCACAGGAACAGGGAAATGAAGCCGATGCCAGCAGTCAGTAACAACCGGCCCAGAGACCCGGAAACCGAATGGAAAAATGAACGACAACGCTGGCAGCAATCTTTTGGGGAGAACCGGCGTCCGTCTTTTTGGGTTTCTTTTTGGCGCAGGTCTGTGCTCGCTACAGTGCTGTTTGGAATGGTGTGGGGATTATTTCGCTGGGATGTTCCCTATGCCGTCAATTTGAGAATGTTTATCGCGGATGCCTTAAATAAGGACATGGATTTTGCAGCCGCCGGACAATGGTATGAAACTTATTTCGATGGGGCCCCGTCCTTTTTACCGATCTTTGGAGAGGAGTCTGAAACACACAAGGTGAACGCAGTCCGCAAAGTTTCTCCGCCAATTCAAGGGAATATAACACAGCCGTTTGCGCTAAGCCTCAAAGGAGTGGAAATTGTACCCAATCCTGCTGGTAATGGGGCAATCGCTGTTAAAAGTATAGATGCGGGACGCGTGCTGGACATATTCAATCACCCGGAAAGTGGAATTACAATTACGATTCGTCACACTGGCGGTATTACGGTAACGTACGGACGTCTATCCCGCTCTACCTTAAAGGTGAATGATTGGGTCCAGGAGGGGGACGAGGTCGGTGTGCTGCCAGCAGGCCATAGTGGCAGTGAGGCGGCGACTCTGTTTTTTGCGGTGCAGAGAGGAAATCAGTATATTGATCCGGCGGAAGTGGTAGCCCTTGATTAATGTCCGGGGTGTGACTTTGTCTCTGCATCCACTGTTCGTACTGGTGATGCTAACCTCTGTGTTGACAGGACATTTTATCGAGATCATGACTTTGTTTACGCTGGTGTTCATTCATGAGCTGGGGCATGCGACAGCAGCCACGTTGTTGGGGGCGCGGGTACTAACCATACAGATGCTACCCTTTGGAGGGGTGGCTGTCATTGACGATCAGGGAAAGCTCAACGCGTGGAAGGAGATTGTCATTGCGTTGGCTGGCCCTCTGCAAAACGGAATTATGATTGTCATCCTTCTATTGCTCAGAAATGTGAGCGGGGTGGGGCATGAATATATAAACTATATGATTCAGGGAAATGCCGTCATTGCACTGTTCAATCTGCTCCCGATCTTACCACTGGATGGTGGGAAAATAATACAGGTGCTGATAAGCTTATTCATCCCGTATCACCGTACTCTAGTTTGGACTTTTCGAGCCAGCATTGTGACCAGCCTGCTATTTTGTATCTATGGTATTTCGCCGTTATTAAGGCAAAATGGCCCTGTGCATTTAAATCTGCTGGCGGTAGGGATTTTTTTGCTTTATTCTAATATTGTGGATTATCGTAATATCCCCTATCGTTTTATACGTTTTTTGCTGGGAAGGGACGAGCTCTTTTACCGCGAGGCGGCCAAGGGAAGTATTGCCTTGCCAATTGTATCCTTGCCTATGAAACATTTGGAGCCTGTTTTGCGTCTTTTCAAAAGGGACCGATACCATATGGTTTATGTCATGAATGAGCAGGGACGGATTGTAGCCGTATTGCCAGAGCAACGCCTTATTCGTTCTTATTTTGCAGCGCGCCCGCCGGATGGCGGAAAATCTAAACCTAAATAGAAAAGTTAGAAGTTTTTATGGAGATGAGGAAGAGGCTGTATCCAGAGAGGTTGAAAAACCATGAAGCAAATGATTGTACAATGCCAGCAGCAAATGACCCAAATGGCACTGTTGGAAGAGGGACGATTGGTAGAATATGCAGCTGAATTGCCGCGAAAGCGGGGAATTCTGGGTTCCTTTTTCAAAGCCAGAGTTGTCAATGTACTACCGGGAATGCAAGCCGCCTTTGTTGACATTGGACAGCGAAAGAATGCCTTTTTATATGTGGATGACGTACTTCACGCCCATTTGGATAAGCAACCTGAGGTGAAGCCGTCCATTTCCGAGCTGTTGAAGGTGGGACAGGAAATTGTAGTACAGGTGTTGAAAGAGGCCGTGGGTAGCAAAGGGGCCAGAGTAACCACTCATTTTTCACTTCCGGGTCGCTGGATTGTATACATGCCTCGCGCCGATTATGTGGCTGTATCCAAAAAGATCGAGCGTGAGGGAGAACGGGCTCGCCTGAAAGCGATGGGAGAGCAGCTTCGAACAGGTGAAGAAGGAGTCATTATCCGTACAGTTTCGGAGGAAATGAGCAGAGAAGCGATTGAAAATGACCTGAACCAGTTGCGTCAGCAATGGAAAGTCATTCAGCGTAAAGCTACTGAACACTCGGCTCCATGTGAGCTGCACCGGGATTTGAGCATCGTCCAGCGTTTGATTCGGGATGTGTTTACACCGGAGCAGGATGAGCTGATTATTGACAGTGAGGAACAGGCAAAAGAAGCGGAAATATTACTACGTCAAATCGGTCCGGAGAAAGCTCATGTGAGCATATTTCGAGGTGCAGATGAGACCATATTTAAAGCCTATGGCGTTCATGAGCAACTGGAACGTGATTTTGCGCGAAAAGTATGGCTTCAGGGCGGCGGATATATTATCATCGACCATACAGAGGCACTGACCGTCATTGATGTGAACACAGGGAAATTTACGGGGGGCAGCAATCTGGAAGAGACGGTGACCCGGACTAACATCGAAGCGGCCGAAGAGATTGCCCGGTTGGTGCGTGTACGTGATATCGGGGGCATTATCATCATTGATTTTATTGACATGGAACAAGAGGAGAATCGCCGTGAAGTGTCCTCTGTGCTGGAGTCAAGGATGAAAAAGGACCGGACCAAATCATATGTCGTTGGCTGGACTCGGCTAGGTCTTCTGGAAATGACTCGAAAAAAGGTGCGTGAGGAGAAGACGATTTTATAAGGTGCTGCGTTTCCCAAATCATTTTAAACTATAGGTTGAATGTGGACGAAGCTTATGCTATAATCATTTAGTATGTGTCATGCGTAAGATTGGCTGCACATGCTGTAACCGCTCCAATCAGGTACTGAAGTACAGCATCCCTAGGGAAGTTGTCACCTGCGATTAGGCGAGTCTGAGACATAAGGAGGTGCAAGCAAATGTACGCAATTATTGAAACAGGTGGTAAGCAATACAAAGTTCAAGAGGGCGATGTATTGTTCATTGAGAAGTTGGAAGCTACCGATGGTGAAACTGTAACGTTCAACCGTGTTCTGGCAGTATCTAGCGACAATGGCTTGACAACAGGTACACCGCTTCTATCTGGAGCTACTGTAACAGCTACAGTTGAGAAACATGGTCAAGGCCAAAAGGTCATTGTATATAAATACAAACCTAAAAAGAACTACCATGTGAAGCAAGGTCATCGTCAACCGTACACGAAAGTGACGATTGGAAAAATCCAAGCGTAAGAGGGTGCGATAAGTGATTATCGTGCGTATTACACGACTGGAGGATGGCAGCATACAGGGATTTTCCATTAAAGGCCATGCGAATTATGCCAAATCTGGTGAGGATATCGTATGTGCTGGTGTATCAGCGGTAACTGTAGGAACTGTCAATTCGATTGAAGCTCTTACAAACGTTGATATGGAATCGGAAATGAACAACGGCTTTTTGAGCGCGTATCTTCCCCCTGAAGTCCATCATGATGTGAACGCACAGGTACAACTGTTGCTGGAATCCATGGTGATTATGCTGACAAGTATTGCCGAATCATACGGTAAGTATATTCAAATAGAAAATAAACAAAGAAGGAGGTAGACATCATGTTGAAATTGACATTGGATCTTCAATTATTCGCATCGAAAAAAGGTGTAGGTTCCACGAAAAACGGACGTGACAGTCAATCGAAACGTCTTGGCGTGAAACGTGCTGACGGTCAAGCAGTTACCGGCGGTAGCATCCTGGTTCGTCAACGCGGAACGAAAATTCACCCGGGCACGAACGTGGGCATCGGTAAGGACGACACTCTGTTCGCGAAAGTGGACGGCGTTGTGAAGTTCGAACGTTGGGGCCGTGATCGCAAAAAGGTGAGCATCTACCCGATCGACGTTGCTCCAGTAGCAGCTACTGTAGAAGCTTAATAGCGGCTTAGACACGCTGAAAAGCCTCCGGCAATTTTGTCGGAGGCTTTTTTGTATGATGGTAATGAACTGGAAAGTCAGTCTGTGCTATACTGGATTAAGGTTCTTCATTAATCCATTTTAATTATCGCAGAACGGAGAGAAGCCATGTTCCAGCGGATAAGAGCGCCTCATCTGGCGTTGGGTTCCATTCTGATTCCTTTGGTTTTTTCACTGCTCTATCCTGCAGCACTAACGATTATCATATTAGCCGCGTGGTCTGTTATTGCCGCCTGCTTTAGCATGTGGTATATACAGAGACAGGTTGAAGCTGAGCGGAAAGCTGCTTTGCGTTCTTTGGAGCGTACGGCTATCGCAGCTCTCAATCATCACCGGCATGACTGGATGAATGACTTGCAGGTGCTTTATGGCTATATTCGTATGAATAAGCATGATAAATCGGCTGCTTATGTGGAAATAATAAAAGGGCGCGTGGCGGAGGACAGTAAAATATCTAAGCTGGGTATTCCCTCGCTGGTGTTTTATTTGCAATCTTTTCGCGTGAACGCCGGAAATTTACAGTTGATGGTTCAGGTTGAGGATCATTTAAAGTTGGACGCTGTCATGTCTCCCGAAGACGGCGAGTCGCTTGCCTCGGCCGTCATAGAAACGGTACGTGCGTATCAATATGGCGGGGGCCGGTCGTCCTGGGGAGAAGTGCGCAGATTGACACTTTATTTCGGTATGGATCAGAATGATGTTATCGTCCGGTTTGAAGGCAGTGACGTACCTACTGATTTGAATTTGTTAAAGCAGGTCAGATCCGGACACGGAAGTGAACGCATTCGAGCAGAGAAGCTTCCTACGGGAGAAATGCTTCAAATTCGGATGCAGTGTCAGACATAAGGAAGGTGTAACCATGTTTGTAGATAAAGCAAAGATTTTTGTTAAGGGCGGGGACGGTGGAGACGGGCTGATTGCGTTTCGCCGTGAGAAATACGTTCCTGAAGGCGGCCCTGGTGGCGGTGACGGAGGTAACGGTGGAGACGTGATTTTCCGCGTCGATGAAGGTTTGCGTACCTTAATGGATTTTCGGTACCAGCGGCATTTTAAAGCTAAACGTGGAGAAAAGGGCCGCAACAAAAGCCAGCATGGAGCCAATGCGGATCATATGATCGTACGCATACCTCCGGGTACAGTCATCATGGATGATGATACGGGTGAAGTAGTGGCAGATATGACACGTCATGGTCAGCAGGTCATCGTGGCCAAAGGCGGACGTGGAGGGCGAGGAAATATCCGTTTTGCCACACCAAACAATCCAGCGCCTGAGCTGGCTGAGAATGGCGGAGAGGGACAGGAACGTTATATTACCCTTGAGCTTAAAGTAATGGCCGACGTAGGCTTGGTAGGTTTCCCTAGCGTAGGGAAATCCACATTGCTGTCAGTTGTCTCCTCTGCAAAACCTAAGATTGGCGCGTACCACTTTACAACGATTACCCCGAATTTGGGGGTTGTGGATGTAGGCGAACATCGCAACTTTGTTATGGCCGATCTGCCTGGATTGATTGAGGGAGCTCATGAAGGCATAGGACTGGGACATGAATTCCTGCGGCACATTGAACGGACACGTATTATTATTCACGTCGTTGATATGGCGGGTTCTGAGGGGCGTGATCCGTTTGAGGATTGGACTAAAATCAACGATGAATTAAAGCAATATAACGCGGCATTAGCTGAGCGTCCACAAATTGTGGCGGCGAATAAAATGGATATGCCGGAATCGGAAGAAAATCTGGCTCAATTCAAGGAGCAAATCGCTTCTGTTCGTCCAGATCTCGAAATTATGCCCATTTCCTCGTTGACACGCCAAGGCGTAAAGGAATTGCTCTATCGAGCTGCTGATCTGTTGGATCAAATACCGGACGAGCCAGTTGTTGAGGAAGTAGCGGAAGTGAATGAACGTAAGGTGTTTAAGCTGGATAAGGCAGAGGATGAAGGGTTTACCATTGTACGTGAAAACGATACATTCGTGGTGCACAGTGTCAAAATCGAGCGCATGATGAAGCGTATGCAGCTGAATTCACACGATGCGATTTTAAAGTTAGCAAGAACATTGCGCCACATGGGTGTGGATGCTGAGCTGCGCAAGCGTGGTGCCGTTGATGGAACGCCTGTACGCATTGCCGATTTCGAGTTTGAATTCGTGGAAGGCAGCAGCTATTATTAAAAATGAAAAACTTGTCTGAAGTATGGACGGTTACTACGCTATAGGAAACTCTATAGACGGCAGTAGCCGTTTTTTTTGTACCGTTAGCTTGCCGATTGTCAGGAGTTTCGATATAATGTCCTCTATACAAAAACATAAGTCTTTGAGGAGAGGACGTTCGTGAAAGAGCGCTATTACTTGGTACGGGAAGATATTTTGCCTGAAGCTATCGTTAAGACGATCCAGGTCAAGCTGCTGCTTGCTTCGGGAGATGTTAAAACCGTGCATGACGCCGTGGAGCAAGTCGGACTAAGTCGAAGCGCCTTTTATAAATATAAGGATGGCATTCATTTGGTCAACCAACTGGAGCGTGAGCGAATTGTCAATATCTCTATTGATTTGGAGCATCAATCCGGCATGCTGTCGAGAGTTCTTGGCAGGGTGGCAGATTACGGGGGCAATGTGCTAACAATCCAGCAGAGCATTCCGCTGCAAGGCAGAGCCAATGTAGTCATTTCGGTAGAAATGTCCAGGCTCAGTGAAGAGCTAGGGGTTCTGCTGGAGGGCCTGGAGACTATTTCCGGTGTTAAGCGCGTTCGCCTGATCGGGCAAGGTTAAGAGCTATAAAGCTCATTAGATATAGTTAGTAGGAGGGGAATGGATGAAACCGGTCAAAGTAGGATTGTTAGGGTTAGGAACGGTAGGAACGGGAGTCGTTCGAATCGTGGAAGGAAATCAGGAAGATCTGAGCAGACAAGTCGGTTCGCCGATCATTATTGAGAAAATAGCAGTGAAAAATATAGAAAAATATCGTTCCATTGAAGTAGATCCCACCAAGCTTACAGAGGATCCGTGGGAGGTCATTCGTGATCCCGAGATTGATGTTATTATCGAAGTCATGGGTGGCGTGGATCAGACGAAGAAGTACATTCTGGAAGCGCTGGAGCGCGGCAAGCATATCGTAACAGCGAACAAGGACTTAATGGCTCTGCACGGCTCTGAAGTACTGGCGAAGGCGCAGGAAAAGCAGTGTGATATTTTTTATGAAGCAAGTGTAGCGGGCGGTATTCCGATTATTCGTACGCTGATTGAAGGCTTCTCCTCCGATCGCATTACTCGTATTATGGGGATTGTGAACGGTACAACCAATTTCATTTTAACCAAAATGAGTCAGGAGGGGGCTTCTTACGAGGAAGTTCTCAAGGAAGCACAGAAGCTTGGATACGCAGAATCCGATCCGACTTCAGACGTGGAGGGACTGGATGCTGCCCGAAAAATGGCTATCCTCGGAACGCTCGGCTTCCGCTCCGATGTAGAGCTTAAGGACGTAAGTGTTACTGGTATTTCAAAGGTATCCAGTGAAGATATCGCTTTTGCCAAAACATTGGGCTATGAAATGAAGCTGCTTGGCATTGCGGAGCGTCAGGGTGATGAATTTACAATCAACGTTCAGCCGACGATGGTTCGTAAGCAGCATCCTTTGGCCTCGGTGAACGGGGTATTCAACGCGGTTTATGTACACGGTGAAGCTGTGGGTGAAACCATGTTCTACGGTGCGGGCGCAGGAGAAATGCCGACAGCTACATCGGTTGTGGCCGATCTGGTGGCTGTAGTGAAGAACCTCAAGCTCGGCGTGAATGGGCTTAAGGCCATCGTGCCTTATAACCCCAAAAAGATCAGCAGTGACGAGGACGTGTATTTCAAAAACTTCGTACTTCTGCATGTAGATGATAAGGCCGGAGTATTGGCGCAGATCACACAGGTATTTGCTGAATTCGACGTCAGTCTGGCATCTGTAGTGCAACAGCCAAATGAGGTCAATCCAAATGCTGAAATTATTATCGTTACCCATTTGGCCAGTAAGGCGAGTATGAAAAAGGTTCTGGAGCATTTTGAATCTCTGGATGTAATTCGCCGCATCAAGAGTGTGTATCGGGTTGAGGGGTAGTTCAAAAAAAGCAGGGGGAATTGTTTGTATGACTGTTTTAAAAACAGCAAGAGTGCGTGTGCCTGCAAGTACCGCCAATTTAGGCCCCGGTTTTGATACACTGGGCATGGCGTTATCCTTGTATGCATGGGTTGAATTGAAAGAAACCGGACAGACGGCTTTCCATTTATACGGGGACGAAATGAACGGCATTCCCCAGGATAAAACGAATCTGATTTATAAAGTAGCACAAATGGTTTTTCAGGAGGCTGGAGTACCAGTTCCTGAGCTGGATATTTCGATGTATTCGGATATTCCACTTACCCGTGGTTTAGGTAGTAGTGCTTCAGCCATTGTGGGTTCGCTTGTGGCTGCAAATACGCTGATCGGCTCACCTCTACCAGCTTCCAAGCTGTTTGACATGGCAAGTGCTATTGAAAAGCATCCTGACAATGTGGGAGCCTCTATGTTTGGCGGCATTATTACAGCGATGTGGGATGGCGAACATGCCAAGCATTTACGGCTTGAGCCGGATGCAAATCTGGAGGTTTTGGTAGTCATTCCAGATTTCCAATTGTCTACCTCCAAGGCTAGAGAAGTTCTACCCGCGCATGTATCCCTGAAAGATGCCGTATATAATGTGAGCCATGCTTCGATGCTCGTAGCGGCATTGGCATCAGGCCGAACCGATTTGATCGCCGAGGCGATGCAGGATCGGCTTCACCAGCCTTATCGGGCGGCGCTTGTGCCGGGTATGACGGAGATTTTGCAGGAAGCGCACCATTATGGTGCTTTGGGGGTGGCTCTCAGCGGAGCTGGACCGACATTGCTGGCATTGGCGGATCGTCGGGAAAACCGGAGATCTGAACTGGAACAGTATTTAACCGAAACGATGAGCAAGGAAGGAATCACTGCATCTGTTTTAAAATTGCACCCAGAGAGTGAAGGCGTTAAAGTATATACTGATAAGAAAGAGATTCCTTTTATGGACATGATTAAAGGAGAGGTTACGATATGAAACGAATTGCACTTCTTCCGGAAGGGACCGTTTCCCATGAAGCGATTCGGTATTTGATAGGGGATACGCCCTATGAATTGCTGTTTTATAAGTATATAGCAGATGTATTTCAGGCTGTGGACAAGGGAAAGGCTGACTACAGCGTAATTCCGATTGAGAATACAATTGATGGCTCTGTAAGTCTGCATATGGATTGGCTTGTACATGAAGTGGACATTCAGATGCAGGCGGAATGGGTATACCCTTCTATTCAAAACCTCATTGGATACCGCAGTGAATTTACCAATGACCAGGGCGAGCTGGATTTAAGCAAAGTGGTCAAAATTATGTCTCATCCCGTAGCACTTCCGCAGTGTAAGGAGTTCATACAGACTACGGCTGCTCAGGCTGAGCTGGAGAGTGCAGGAAGTACGGCGGAAGCCGTCGAAATTGTTAAACATAACCCGGGCAAAGGCTGGACTGCTTTGGGAACCAAGCTCGCGGCTTCCAAGCACGGATTGGATATTTTGGCCGGCAAGGTGACGGATCACGATAATAACTTTACCCGCTTTGTCCTGATCGGTCATCAGCCTATCAGCCTCCCGCGTAAACCTGAAGGTCAGCGGACTAGTATTTTGGTGACACCTCCGCAGGATTTTCCGGGGGCGTTGCATCAGGTATTATCCGCATTTGCGTGGCGCAGGTTGAATCTGTCACGGATTGAATCGCGCCCGACCAAAAAACAACTGGGAAACTACTATTTTTACATTGAAATTTTGGAATCTCTGGATTCGGTCCTGCTTCCCGCAGCATTTGCAGAGATTGAGGCTTTGGGATGCCACGTGCGTATCCTTGGTTCCTATCCAAGCTACAAGTATGTTGAAGTAGTAGAACCTATTTTAGAAGAACAATAATTGGAGGTGCGGTTCTTAATGGCAGAGCAATGGATTTATCTAGATGGACAGCATGTAACTAAGGAAAATGCAAAGGTTTCGGTATATGATCATGGTTTTTTGTACGGGGACGGGATATTTGAAGGCATCCGAATTTACAACGGTAATATTTTTAAATGCAAAGAGCACTTGGACCGTCTGTACGATTCAGCAAAATCCATTCAGTTAAACATTCCGCTGTCTCCTGACGAAATGCTGGAAGCGATGGCGGAAACAATCCGTCTTAATGAAATGCGTAACGGATACATTCGCTTGGTTGTATCGCGTGGTGCGGGAAATCTTGGGCTTGATCCTCTTCGCTGTCCGAAAGCAAGTGTTATCATTATCGTGGAGCAACTCGCCATCTACCCCGAGGAAGCTTATCTGACCGGGCTAAAGACGATTTCCGTCTCTCAGCGTCGCAACATTCCAGATGCTTTGAATCCGAAAATCAAATCGTTGAATTACCTCAACAACATCCTGGTGAAAATCCAGTCAAACTATGCTGGTGTGGGCGAGGCTATTATGCTAAATTCTCAAGGATATGTGACGGAAGGTTCCGCGGACAATATTTTTATCGTCAAAAACGGAGTTCTGTATACGCCGCCTTGCTATCTGGGAGCGCTTGAGGGTATCACGCGTAATGCTATTATCGACTTGTGTGCTGAACTCGGTTATGCGCTCAAGGAACAGCCTTTTACGCTGCATGATGTGTATGTCGCTGATGAGGTGTTCTTTACGGGAACTGCTGCAGAAGTTATTGCTGCTTATGAGGTTGATGGTCGTACGATTGGTTCTGGAGTTGCGGGTCCGGTGACTTTGGAGCTACTGGCCGAGTTCCGCAAGATCGTGGATCAAGACGGCTATAAAGTGTGGCAGGACTAAAAATAGTGGATCCTTTTGACTGGATGCCCGCAAGGGGATTCGGTTGAGAGGATTTTTTTGTTTGTATGGGGTCATTCGCCCGGGAAGTGCATAGGATGTAATAACAGAAGCCGGGCGTTTACCCTATCCTGCCCGAACGAATGTCTAGGAGGTTTGTGACCTGTGAAAATACACATCGTCAAGAAAGGCGACACACTGTACTTGCTTGCCCAGAAATATAATGTGTCACTGGAAAAAGTTATTGCGGCCAATCCCCAATTGGCTGACCCAAATCAGTTAAGTATCGGCGAGAAAATCAAAATTCCGGCAGACCCTGTTGCGATGCAAGAACAGCCATCAACGGTTTATCAGCACAAAGTCAAGCAGGGTGATTCATTGTGGAAGTTGTCCAAGGCATGGGGAGTCCCGCTCAAACTAATTATTGATGCCAATTCCCAACTTAAAAACCCGAACGCTCTACTGGTCGGGGAAACCGTCAATATTCCTCAATACAAAGGCGAGGCGAACAGTCCTGCTTCGAATCAAAAGAAGAACACAGGTGTCAAACAAGAGCCAACACAGCCTGAATCAGAGGCACCTGCACCAACCGCAAATAATGAAAACGAAAACGAAAACCTACCCCAGACCAAGGCAGAACAGACTCAACCTAAAGCGGAGCTGACTCAGCCCGAGCCAGAAAACACACCAATCCCAAAAGAGCAGGTGAACCAGCCTAAGGAAATAGTGAACGTTCCCAAGCTGCCTGAATTGAAAATGCCCGAAATTCCAATGGCGCCCATAAACCCTGCTCCTCCTCAACCTATAGCTTCGCAACCAGTTCAACCCAAACAGCAGCTGCCTGAAAATGTTGAACTGAAACCTGTAATTGAGAAATTTTGCGGTTGCGCGAACTCGGAGCCAGCGACAAATTCCCAATGGCCGATGCAGCAGTCAACGCATGATTACAACTCACCAACAAATATGGGACCAAACTCATGGTATCCAGGCATTGGGGTTGCCCAGCCATGGGGGAATGCGCCCGTAAATACTTCCTTTGTAGAGCAATGGGCTCCTTCGGTAGCTCCCAACCAGGAATATCAGCAAGACTGTGAGCACCCATGGAGTTGGGGACCTGTACAAACATCGCCTATACATGTTCAACCGACACCATATCCTGTCTATCCGGACTGCATGTGCCCGGGATATCATCCAAGCTATGAAGCAGCTGAGAATACATCCTACCCTGTCTATCCTCCATTTATCCATCAAGGTTACCCGCAGCATCCTGAGAGTGCAGTCCAAGGCAGTCAGTGGGGCCATGAATGGGGATCCCCCCATCACGGCTTGCCTATGGGCGGGTATGTATCGGACTATAGCCAGTTACAAGGGCAACAGTCCGCGAATCTCCCGCATCATCCGTTCTCCCATGAGAATGCACCTGTGAATCCATTAGAGGGGTATACGACTCCCTATATGTTTTTGCCTGACTGCGGCTGCCGGGAGGGGAACGTGGAATCAGTACCAGCTTTCTCCGGAACACAGGGAAACGGCGAAAATTTGAATATTGGATCCCAAAACGAAGTTAACTCTTCTCCCAAACATAAAGATAGCAACGTGCGTAAAGGCAAGGAGAAAGATATCTCAGGCAATACAGCCAAAGAAGAGACATCCAAAGCCAAGGTTTCAGGTAAAAATGGTACTGCTAAAAATCAAAACTCCCGCAAGACGGTAGCAACTGCTTCCCATTCCACTGCCCGTAGTCCCCGCTCTCGCAAAAATCCCTGGATTAAGGACTGACAAAAGAGAATTTAAAGTAGAGATAAGCTCTATGAAGGTGAGATCAGCTTATGATTGACCCAAAAGAGTGAAATGTAAAATAAAAAGACTGTTATTCCTCGGAAACGGAATGACAGTCTTTTCTTTTTGATTAGAGGTGAGCGAATTTCGGCATAGAAGCCCGAATGAAAAAAGATGTTGCTAAGTAACAGTAGAATATGATATATTCTTATAGCTGTCTTTTCTGAGATAGTTAGCAACACGAAGCAGAATGAAAATGTTCAAAAAATTCTCTTGAAAAAAAAGTGTTGCAAAGCCTTAGGAAACATGATATATTATTTAAGTCGCCGCTGAGATGCGGTGGTGAAACGAAGTGGGAACAAAAGCAAGACATAATGCAGGTTTGATCTTTGAAAACTGAACAACGAGTGAGTAAATGATTTTGTTCGCAAAATCAACCACAAAGATTTCGGTACATACCGCAAGGTTGTATGAAATCAGAGTGTAAAAGAGATATTTTATCTCGTCAGTTTCAAAATGAGCGAATCGCTCTTTCTATAAACCAACTTCGGTTGGTCTTTAATGGAGAGTTTGATCCTGGCTCAGGACGAACGCTGGCGGCGTGCCTAATACATGCAAGTCGAGCGGGGTTAGGTTAAAAGCTTGCTTTTAACCTAACCTAGCGGCGGACGGGTGAGTAACACGTAGGCAACCTGCCCATCAGACTGGGATAACTACCGGAAACGGTAGCTAATACCGGATACATCCTTTCCCTGCATGGGGAGAGGAGGAAAGACGGAGCAATCTGTCACTGATGGATGGGCCTGCGGCGCATTAGCTAGTTGGTGGGGTGAAGGCCTACCAAGGCGACGATGCGTAGCCGACCTGAGAGGGTGATCGGCCACACTGGGACTGAGACACGGCCCAGACTCCTACGGGAGGCAGCAGTAGGGAATCTTCCGCAATGGGCGAAAGCCTGACGGAGCAACGCCGCGTGAGTGATGAAGGTTTTCGGATCGTAAAGCTCTGTTGCCAGGGAAGAACGTCTTGTAGAGTAACTGCTATAAGAGTGACGGTACCTGAGAAGAAAGCCCCGGCTAACTACGTGCCAGCAGCCGCGGTAATACGTAGGGGGCAAGCGTTGTCCGGAATTATTGGGCGTAAAGCGCGCGCAGGCGGCTCTTTAAGTCTGGTGTTTAATCCCGAGGCTCAACTTCGGGTCGCACTGGAAACTGGGGAGCTTGAGTGCAGAAGAGGAGAGTGGAATTCCACGTGTAGCGGTGAAATGCGTAGATATGTGGAGGAACACCAGTGGCGAAGGCGACTCTCTGGGCTGTAACTGACGCTGAGGCGCGAAAGCGTGGGGAGCAAACAGGATTAGATACCCTGGTAGTCCACGCCGTAAACGATGAATGCTAGGTGTTAGGGGTTTCGATACCCTTGGTGCCGAAGTTAACACATTAAGCATTCCGCCTGGGGAGTACGGTCGCAAGACTGAAACTCAAAGGAATTGACGGGGACCCGCACAAGCAGTGGAGTATGTGGTTTAATTCGAAGCAACGCGAAGAACCTTACCAGGTCTTGACATCCCCCTGATCGGTCTAGAGATAGATCTTTCCTTCGGGACAGGGGAGACAGGTGGTGCATGGTTGTCGTCAGCTCGTGTCGTGAGATGTTGGGTTAAGTCCCGCAACGAGCGCAACCCTTATGCTTAGTTGCCAGCAGGTCAAGCTGGGCACTCTAAGCAGACTGCCGGTGACAAACCGGAGGAAGGTGGGGATGACGTCAAATCATCATGCCCCTTATGACCTGGGCTACACACGTACTACAATGGCCGGTACAACGGGAAGCGAAAGAGCGATCTGGAGCGAATCCTAGAAAAGCCGGTCTCAGTTCGGATTGCAGGCTGCAACTCGCCTGCATGAAGTCGGAATTGCTAGTAATCGCGGATCAGCATGCCGCGGTGAATACGTTCCCGGGTCTTGTACACACCGCCCGTCACACCACGAGAGTTTACAACACCCGAAGTCGGTGGGGTAACCCGCAAGGGAGCCAGCCGCCGAAGGTGGGGTAGATGATTGGGGTGAAGTCGTAACAAGGTAGCCGTATCGGAAGGTGCGGCTGGATCACCTCCTTTCTATGGAGAATCGTTTCCTGCAATGGAAACATTCAAATATGAAGCGTAAGCTTCAAAACTCAGGTTTAGGCCTGTTACTCACTCGTTGCTCAGTTTTGAGAGCTCAAACTCTCAAGCTTCGACGAATGTTTCATTCACACATCTGTGTGGAACCGAAATATTCATCGGGTTTCGCTTCCTTGAAGCGAATTGCACCTTGAAAACTGGATACCGAAACGAAATTGCGTTTTAGAATATTCCTTTACGCTGATCTTGTGTAAACAAGTGAAATAAAGGTAGCTGTTTTGAATTTCATTCACACTACGGTGATGAACCGAAATTCAAAACAAATCGCATTTACTTTGTAAATGCTAGGTTAAGCTACAAAGAGCACACGGAGGATGCCTAGGCGCCAGGAGCCGACGAAGGACGTGGCGAACAACGATAAAGCCTCGGGGAGCTGTAAGCAAGCTTTGATCCGGGGATGTCCGAATGGGGAAACCCGGCTGTCTTCATCGACAGTCACTTTCTGCTGAATACATAGGCAGAATAGAGGCATACCAGGGGAACTGAAACATCTAAGTACCCTGAGGAAGAGAAAACAATAGTGATTCCGTCAGTAGCGGCGAGCGAACGCGGATTAGCCCAAACCAAGGAGCTTGCTCCTTGGGGTTGTGGGACGTCTCACATGGAGTTACAAAGGAACCGGTTAGATGAAGAGGTCTGGAAAGGCCCGCCAGAGAAGGTAAAAGCCCTGTAGTTCAAAACCCGTTCCCTCCGAGACGGATCCCGAGTAGTGCGGGGCACGTGAAACCCCGTATGAATCCGGCAGGACCATCTGCCAAGGCTAAATACTCCCTGGCGACCGATAGTGAAGCAGTACCGTGAGGGAAAGGTGAAAAGCACCCCGGAAGGGGAGTGAAATAGATCCTGAAACCGTGTGCTTACAAGAAGTCAGAGCCCATTTTAGGGGTGATGGCGTGCCTTTTGTAGAATGAACCGGCGAGTTACGTTCCCGTGCAAGGTTAAGGTGAAGAGCTGAAGCCGTAGCGAAAGCGAGTCTGAATAGGGCGATCTTGAGTACGTGGACGTAGACCCGAAACCGGGTGATCTACCCCTGTCCAGGGTGAAGGTGCGGTAACACGCACTGGAGGCCCGAACCCACGCATGTTGAAAAATGCGGGGATGAGGTGGGGGTAGCGGAGAAATTCCAATCGAACCCGGAGATAGCTGGTTCTCCCCGAAATAGCTTTAGGGCTAGCCTCGGAATAAGAGTCGTGGAGGTAGAGCACTGATTGGGTGCGGGGCCCGCAAGGGTTACCAAGCTCAGTCAAACTCCGAATGCCATAGACTTGGTTCCGGGAGTCAGACAGTGAGTGCTAAGATCCATTGTCGAAAGGGAAACAGCCCAGACCATCAGCTAAGGTCCCCAAGTGTGTGTTAAGTGGGAAAGGATGTGGAGTTGCACAGACAACCAGGATGTTGGCTTAGAAGCAGCCACCATTGAAAGAGTGCGTAATAGCTCACTGGTCGAGTGACTCTGCGCCGAAAATGTAACGGGGCTAAACACGCCACCGAAGCTATGGCTTGATACTTAGGTATCAGGGGTAGGGGAGCGTTGAATGCGGGTTGAAGGTGTACCGGAAGGAGCGCTGGACTGCATTCAAGTGAGAATGCCGGTATGAGTAACGAAAAGATCTGTGAGAATCAGATCCGCCGAAAGCCTAAGGGTTCCTGAGGAAGGTTCGTCCGCTCAGGGTAAGTCGGGACCTAAGGCGAGGCCGAAAGGCGTAGTCGAAGGACAACAGGTCGAAATTCCTGTACCACCGTAATCCGCTATGAGCGATGGGGTGACGCAGTAGGGTAGTGACGCGGACTGATGGATGTCCGTCTAAGCAGTGAGGCTGATGTGTAGGCAAATCCGCACATCGTTAAGGCTGGGCTGTGATGGGGAGCGAAAATTGTAGTAGCGAAGGTCATGATCTCAGACTGCCAAGAAAAGCCTCTAGCCAGGAGAAGGTGCCCGTACCGCAAACCGACACAGGTAGGCGAGAAGAGAATTCTAAGGCGCGCGGAAGAACTCTCGTTAAGGAACTCGGCAAAATGACCCCGTAACTTCGGGAGAAGGGGTGCCTCGGTAGGGTGAATAGCCCGAGGGGGCCGCAGTGAAAAGGCCCAAGCGACTGTTTAGCAAAAACACAGGTCTGTGCGAAGCCGCAAGGCGAAGTATACGGGCTGACGCCTGCCCGGTGCTGGAAGGTTAAGGGGAGTGGTAAGTCCTTTTAGGGCGAAGCTATGAACCGAAGCCCCAGTAAACGGCGGCCGTAACTATAACGGTCCTAAGGTAGCGAAATTCCTTGTCAGGTAAATTCTGACCCGCACGAATGGCGTAACGACTTGGGCGCTGTCTCAACGAGAGATCCGGTGAAATTTTAATACCTGTGAAGATGCAGGTTACCCGCGACAAGACGGAAAGACCCCATGGAGCTTTACTGCAGCTTGATATTGAATTTGGGTACGATCTGTACAGGATAGGTGGGAGCCTAAGAGACTTGAGCGCCAGCTTGAGAGGAGGCATCCTTGGGATACCACCCTGATCGTATCTAGGTTCTAACTTGGTACCGTGATCCGGTACGAGGACAGTGTCAGGTGGGCAGTTTGACTGGGGCGGTCGCCTCCTAAAGAGTAACGGAGGCGCCCCAAGGTTCCCTCAGAATGGTTGGAAATCATTCGAAGAGTGCAAAGGCAGAAGGGAGCTTGACTGCGAGACCTACAAGTCGAGCAGGGACGAAAGTCGGGCTTAGTGATCCGGTGGTACCGCATGGAAGGGCCATCGCTCAACGGATAAAAGCTACCCTGGGGATAACAGGCTTATCTCCCCCAAGAGTCCACATCGACGGGGAGGTTTGGCACCTCGATGTCGGCTCATCGCATCCTGGGGCTGAAGTAGGTCCCAAGGGTTGGGCTGTTCGCCCATTAAAGCGGTACGCGAGCTGGGTTCAGAACGTCGTGAGACAGTTCGGTCCCTATCTGTCGTGGGCGTAGGAAATTTGAGAGGAGCTGTCCTTAGTACGAGAGGACCGGGATGGACGTACCGCTGGTGTACCAGTTGTTCCGCCAGGAGCACCGCTGGGTAGCTATGTACGGAAGGGATAAGCGCTGAAAGCATCTAAGCGTGAAGCCCCCCTCAAGATGAGATTTCCCAGTATGTAAGACCCCTTGAAGACGACGAGGTAGATAGGTTGGGGGTGGAAGTGCAGTAATGCATGGAGCTGACCAATACTAATCGGTCGAGGGCTTATCCTAAGAATAAAACGCAAATTGAGTTTCGGATCCAGTTTTCAGGGTGTAATACCTTGAAGGTATGTAGAAGATACATACGAAAAGCGCATGGCTATTCATTCACACGATTCGTGATGAACCGAATATCCATACGATAGAATTTGTTTAACAAATTCATGTTTGGTGGCGATAGCGGAGGGGTTCCACACGTACCCATCCCGAACACGACCGTTAAGCCCTCCAGCGCCGATGGTACTTGGACCGCAGGGTCCTGGGAGAGTAGGACGTCGCCAAGCAAATCTTTATGATTACTATTCCCTGATAGCTCAGTTGGTAGAGCACTCGACTGTTAATCGAGTTGTCACAGGTTCGAGTCCTGTTCGGGGAGCCATATGGAGAGGTGTCCGAGTTGGCCGAAGGAGCACGATTGGAAATCGTGTAGGCGCCAAAAGCGTCTCGAGGGTTCGAATCCCTCTCTCTCCGCCAGATATTATTTATTATATGGCCCGTTGGTCAAGCGGTTAAGACACCTCCCTTTCACGGAGGTAACAGGGGTTCGATTCCCCTACGGGTCATAGTATGGAGGCTTAGCTCAGCTGGGAGAGCATCTGCCTTACAAGCAGAGGGTCGGGGGTTCGAGCCCCTCAGCCTCCACCATTCATATTCTTATAAGCAATTCTTTTTACTGTCGCGGGGTGGAGCAGTTCGGTAGCTCGTCGGGCTCATAACCCGAAGGTCACAGGTTCAAATCCTGTCCCCGCAATTGATTT